>JAAHGL010000406.1 GCA_010692635.1 Symploca sp. SIO2C1
CATTTATCCTCGTGGGTGAGCACTTCCATTCCCCAAGGTTACTCAGGGATTTCCCATCAAAGTGCAAGGAAAATAAGCTTCTATAGACCATTTCCTTGCACAAGGCTTGGTCAAAAAATCATTGAAAGCACAGTCTGGTATAGCTTCCACACTTGTTCAGCAAGCCCTACTTAATTCTTACAAGGGCACGATTGAATCGTGCCCCTACTTGATGAACTTAGGACTTACGCACCGCACCATCACGGAATTGTGTCATCCTGAGCGATAGCGAAGGATATGTCAGACGGTTGAGATGCTTCACTATCACCTCAGCATGACAGTTGAGTGCGTAAGTTCTGGAACTGCTCAATTCCAACGCAAGGTGATTAATTGTGACAACTACTACAACTAACACTTTTAGCTCTAGCAACCAAGACTGGAGCTGGTTAGCGGGTAATGCCCGCCTGATTGATTTATCTGGTAAACTACTAGGTGCTCATATCGCTCATGCTGGCTTAATTATGTTTTGGGCGGGAGCAACAACTATCTCTGAAGTTTCCCGCTTTGTACCTAGCCAACCAATGTCTGAGCAGGGATTAATTTTACTACCCCACTTAGCAACCTTAGGTTTTGGCATTGGTGCGGGAGGCATGGTAGTCGATACTTATCCCTACTTTGTCATTGGTATGCTGCATCTAGCTGCATCCGCTGTTTTAGGTGCAGGGGGTTTGTTCCATGTCTTTAAAGGTCCAAGTATCCTTAAAGATGGCACAGGACGCGCCTCAAAATTTCACTATGAATGGAGTGACCCCAAAAAGCTAAGTTTTATTTTAGGTCATCATCTCATTTTCTTAGGATTGGGGGCATTAGGCTTAGTACTTAAGGCAATGGTCTTTGGTGGTATTTATGATACTGCCATTAATGATGTGCGAGTAATTGCAGATCCTACCCTTAGCCCTTTTTCCATCTTTGGCTATTTATTTGGCTTGGTTGATGGTAGCTGGAATTCTCTAGGTATGGCTGCTGTCAGTAACCTAGAAGATGTTATCGGTGGTCATATTTGGATTGGTGTGATGTGTATTGCAGGTGGTGTGTGGCATATTGTCACTGAACCTGCTGGCTGGGCAAAGAAACTTTTCATCTTTAATGGACATGCCATTCTTTCCTATAGTCTAGCTGCCCTCGCTTTGATGGCTATTCTCCTGACTCCTGACTCCTGACTCCTGACTACTTATTCAGCAAACCCTAACTAGTAGCGGGACATAGCTAAAATGAGAGATTAGGTAGGTTGGGTGAAGCGATAGCGTAACCCAACATAGGAGTATATTCCGTTGGGTTTCACTTCGTTCCACCCAACCTACAGTTTTAGGCGTGCCACAGCACTAGGGCTTGCTGCATGAGTATTGTTCCTGCTCCCTGTAGAATCAGCATTTGACCTAATTAGAGCCATTACCTATAACCTTATCTCTAGGACCTGTTTCCTGCTGCATTAAATCTACGACTGCTTCTGATAAGTCTCCTGGGTTCATAAAGATGATCTTGGAATTTTCACTTTCACCCAATTTCTGATTGGCATCGACGAAACGTTGAGCAACCAGGTATTGCAATACAGCTTGGCTATTAGACTGTCCTTGGAGAGCTTGAGCAATCATTTCAATAGACTGCACTGTGCCTTCTGCTCTAGAAATCGAGGCTTGTTTTTCACCTTCTGCCTTGAAAATCGCGGCTTGTTTCTCACTTTCGGCAGCTCGCTCCTTTTCTAAGGACTCCATAATCGACTTGGGGAGTGTAATATCTTGTACTTCGACACGCAGTACCTTGACTCCCCAACTGACAGTGGCTTTATCCAACTCATTTAACAGAGTTTTATTGATTTCCTCTCTGGAAGAATAAGTTTCATCTAACTCCTGGTGACCAATTGCCGAGCGCAAAGTTGTTATAACTAAATTGCCAATAGCATCTTCAACATCCTCAACTTCGTAATAGGCTCTTTCCAAGTCCAATACTCGCCAGTAGACGACGGCGTTGACTTCGACAGAAACATTGTCTTTAGTTATGGCTGGCTGAGGGGCAATGTCCAAAACCCGCTCGCGAGTTGTTTCCTCTACCGCAATCCGATCGACAAAGGGAATAATAAAGTTAAGACCAGGGTCTAATTTTCTTTTATATTGACCCAATCGCTCTACCAGAGCTTGGTTACCCTGAGTAATAATTCTAGTTGAGCCGATGGAGTAGCCAAAGATCACTAGAATCATTGGGGCAATAATGGAAATTATGTCCATAGTATCTTTTCTCCAGATAGGAAGTTAATGAGTTGATTGGCGTTGCAGATATGGCTAGTGACGGATCTCTCTAGATTAACACTCCCCGACTCAAGACACGGGGATTCTAAGTTCATTGTAGCTAGTTGCTTGCTTCTGAGTTGCCCAATTAGTGCAAAAAGGCAGGAGGCAGGAGGCAGAAGGCAGAAGGCAGAAGGCAGGAGGCAGAAGGCAGAAGGCAGGAGGCAGAAGGCAGGAGGCAGGAGGCAGAAGGCAGAAGGCAGGAGGCAGGAGGCAGAAGGCAGGAGGCAGGAGGGAAGAAAGCTTGTACAGTTGTGATGCTCCCTAACTCGCGGACTCTTATTCTTCGTTATCAGAGGATTTCTCTTTGGTATCAGAAGACTTTTCTTTGGTATCAGAGGACTTTTCTTTGGTATCAGAGGATTTCTCTTTGGTATCAGAAGATTTCTCTTTGGTATCAGAGGACTTTTCTTTGGTATCAGAGGATTTCTCTTTAGTATCAGAGGACTTTTCTTTGGT
>JAAHGL010000407.1 GCA_010692635.1 Symploca sp. SIO2C1
GCCATGCCAGAGGAGGCTTTCAATCATTTCTTTGCCCCAAAAAGTCCAAGGTTTTTGAGCCCATCGATACAATTTCCTTGCACCATCGTAGGGAAACACCCGCTTAAATTCCGAATATGAGCTAAAAATAAGCAGATTTTTAAGAGCTACTTTCACTTCAATTAATTGCCTCAAAGATTTGCGCAGCAAGCGATAGTACACTCTTTACTTATTACTTATTACTTATTACTTATTACTTCAAAACCAGAAAATTACGACTTTTTCAGCAAGCCCTAAATAGGGTTTGCTGAACAAGTGTGGAAGCCAACCGTTATGCTATCTCTAGCTTAAGTTGACACGAATGATGGCCATTCGCCCTTACTTTCATGCATGGTGGTGAAAAAATTTTTTCATTTGGACTCCCTTCTGCCTTCTTGCACTAAGGGCAAGGTGTGAGGTTGATTGAGCTAGAACCAGGATAGCCGAGGGAAATCCATCCAGGAACAGGAGCTGTAATTTCAACCCAAGAGCGCCCCTCACTATCTCTTACTAAAGGTACAGGAATGGTTTTAAGAGTTACTCTATCTCCTGGCAATACTCCGGAAACTCGAGAGGATGAACGACTGGGTTGGGAACGGATAACTAGTCCCTCCACCTCATCATCTTTGTAAGCTACCAGGCGACATAATCTAGGGTTAGGCTGGGATTTGGGAGGATTGTTAGGTGGAGGGGGAGTGGCTTGTTCTTGGCAAGCTTTGAGTTCACTAGTCTGTACATAGCCAATTGCAGGAGAACTAATGGCAATCCAGCCATCACTGCCGCTATCTGCTAGAGTAACCAGCTCATTCTCACCGATAGTTCTAATTGTTTGACTGTAAATTGAACGCTGAGTGTAAACAAAGATGCGTTTTTTCGCGGCGCGGCATTGCCCGACAAATACTTGCGCTAGTTGCAAGTTAACTTGAGATTCTAAAAAACTATGTTCTGATGTTGGCTTGATATTGGCTGTTGTAGTCTTAGGTAAAGACGCAGTGGCAGTCTTGATACCACCTAATGTAGTTAACACTATAGCCAACAGAGCGATAGGCTCCCTCCAGGGACTCATATTTTTCATGGGCATGGGGAAGTAGTCGCATTCAGCCTTAATACTGCGTTATCATCTCACATATCTATACTAACAATCAAAGATCCTTCCAGCTCCCCAGATACCCGACTTCTTCAAGAAGTCGGGTATCTATACGCCAGAGTCGGGGATCTGTACGCCAAATATGGAGGTTCAGATGAAATTTTTGCTTGGAGTGCTGCTTGCTTCCCTACTATTCCTCCCACCTCAGCCAATAACTCCAGCAATTACCCCTCACCAGGCTCAAGCAATGGAGTTATCCCCCCAACTAGCTTTAGAACAACTATTTACTACACCGCAGCTGAAGCAGGAGTGGTTTGCTCCTTCCTTTCTCAATCAAATCCCTTTGGCTCAACTGGAGCAAATTATCGACAACATCAAAAATACTTTAGGTAGCTATCAGGAGGTAGAGGCAGACGGCTCAGATTATTTGGTAATTTTTGAGCAGGGTAGTGTACCTACTAAATTAGTTCTGGATGTCAATCATCAAATTTCTGGACTCTTATTCCAACCACCTATCTCGAAGGGTATTAGTTTAAAAGTTGCTCAGGAAATGTTCAGAGCTCTACCTGGTAAAATCAGTTTCCTTGTTCTTGAAGATGACTCAGAACGAGTTGCTCTGAAAGCAAATCAGCCCCTAGCAGTTGGTTCAGCCTTTAAGCTAGCTGTGTTAAAGGCTCTGAGGCAGCAAATTGATGGTGGTATCCTTGCCTGGGATGATGTGGTTGAGCTGAAGGAAGATAGTAAAAGTTTACCCAGTGGCATTTTGCAAACTTGGCCTGATGGTTCCCAGCTTACAGTGCAAACTTTAGCTACGTTGATGATTTCGGTAAGCGACAATACAGCTACCGATATTTTAATTAATGTAGTAGGTAGAGAATTGATCGAGTCTTTTGCTCCTCGCAATCGTCCCTTTCTCTCCACTCGTGAAGCCTTTGTGCTCAAAAATCCTCAAAATCAAAGCTTACTTGAGCGTTATCGGCAGGGTGATGAGATAAATCGTCGGGAATTAGTCAATCAATTGCAGTCATATCCCTTGCCTAGTGTAGATATCTTCAGTGCAAGTACTGTTGCTGTAGATGTGGAATGGTTCTTTACGACTAGGGAATTGTGTCAACTGATGGCAACAGTAGCTGATTTGCCTTTGATGAGCATCAATCCCGGTGTTGCTAGACCGAATGATTGGTCTCATATTGCTTTTAAAGGTGGTTCTGAGCCAGGAGTTTTTAACTTAACAACGAGGCTAGAAGCAAAAGATGGAAAAACTTACTGTGTTGCCGCTACTTGGAATAATACAGTACCCCTAGATGAGACTCAGTTTACAAGTATCTATCTCGGTGCGATCGCAGGATTGATAGGAAATCCCGGTTAGCGGTATTACTATCGAGAAACAGGCTAATGGCTAATGGTTAATGGCTAATGGCTAATTGCTAATGGCTAATGGCTAATGGCTAATGGTTAATGGTTAATGGCTAATTGCTAATGGCTAATGGTTAATGGCTAATGGCTAATTGCTAATGGCTAATGGCTAATGGCTAATGGTTAATGGTTAATTGCTAATTGCTAATGGATAATGGCTAATGGCTAATGGCTAATGGTTAA
>JAAHGL010000408.1 GCA_010692635.1 Symploca sp. SIO2C1
GCACTAGTGATAGTTGGGCATCACAGATCATGTAATTGAGGCGGGATGGAGGATAGCTGGGGTCAAGTGGCACATAAGCTCCTCCTGCTTTTAGTATGGCTAATAAACCGACAATCATTTCCAGTGAACGCTCTACACAAATACCCACTAGCATTTGTTGCTTAACTCCCAACTCCTGCAAGTGGTGAGCTAGTTGATTGGCTTTACTATTCAACTGGGAATATGTTAGCCTTTGCTCTTCAAAGACTAATGCTATTGCCTCTGGTGTTTTCTCAACCTGAGCTTCAAATAACTCATGAATACATTTATCAGTAGGGTAATCTGTTTTTGTATTGTTCCATGCCACCAATAACTGCTGTCGCTCTGCCTCTGTCAATAGAGGCAGTTGACCTAACTCGATATCTGGATTCGCCACCATTGCTTCCAACAAAGTTTTGAGATGCCCTAACATCCGAGCAATAGTATCAACTTCAAAACGACTGGTATCATAACTAATCTTTAACACTAAAACATCCATTACTGCTGCCAGTATGGTTAGGGGATAGTTCGTTTGACTAAAACTCTCTAAATTGGCTATCTGTAGATCAGGACCTGACTGCTCCCAAAAGCCATTTATCGGATAGTTCTCAAAGACCAAAATGCTTTCAAATAAGGGGACTCCTGCTGGTATTTCACTTAGCCGTTGAATCTCAACTAGAGGGCTGTAGGAGTATTCTTGTAATTCCAACTGTTTTTGGTTTAACTGTTGCAACCAGGGGATGAGCTTTGCTTGTAGGTCGATTTGCACCCGCAATGGTAAGGTATTTAGGAATAGCCCAACCATCTCTTCTACTCCCGATAAATTAGCCGGACGACCAGAGACTATTACCCCAAAGAGAACTTCTGATTCCCCACTATAACGACTCAGTAGCAATGCCCAAGCTGCTTGCACGAAAGTAGCTATAGTCAAACCATATTGCCGCACTAACGATTGCAGGGCTCTAGTAGTTGTCGCTTTTAAAATAAATTGTTGGTCTTGGTACAATGATGAGTGTTGCGATCGCTGTTGTTGTGATCGCTCAACTACTAACGGAGTAGGAACTGTCAACCCTTGCAAACTTTGTCGCCAAAATTCTTCAGCCTCCTGTGCATTTTGCTGCTGTAGCCAGACAATATAATCTTGGTAGGGACGTACAGAGGGTAAATGGTAACTCTGACCTTGGTTGTAAGATTGGTAGTAGCCCAGAACTTCTTTGATCATGATGGGGAAACACCAACCATCTATCAAAATATGGTGAAAAGTCCAAATCAACTTATAAGTTTGAGCAGCCAATTTTATCAATGTACAGCGCATTAGGGGGGCATGATTTAGTTGAAAACCTTGTTCACGGTCTTCCTTCAATAACGCTTCCAGATTTTGCTGTTGTTCTGTTGGAGAAATCTGTTGCCAATTTAAGTAGCTCCAAGGCAAATATACCTGTTTTTTCACAACCTGCAAAGGCTGTTTACGACCTTCCCAAACAAACAGGGTACGTAAAGCTCCATGTCGCTGTACCACTTGTTGCCAAGCTTGTTTGAAGGCATCTGGATTAAGGTGACCAGAGAAGGTGAGTAATATTTGTTCGATGTAAACCCCTGAATTTGGCTCGTAAAGGGTATGAAATAGCATCCCTTCTTGCACGGGAGACAGAGGGAAGAGTGATTCAATATTTTTGTTTTTTTGAGATTTTTGTGATGCTACCATTGCTAATGTAGTGATTCTATTTGAGTGGTGAACATATAAGTGAGGAAAGGGAATTAGGAATTGGGAATAGAATATGTGACAAATTATTTAGGAGTGTCCCACAAATGCTACTGCAACTGTTATGGATGTAAGAAACATTCTCTACTCCCCTCCTCAAAGGGGTTGGGTAGCTCCTACTCCCTACTCATTTATTTTTTTATTAAACTGCTATGTTAGTTAATTTCTGCCAATAAGTCGTCCAATTCTTCCTGACTCAAATCAACCACTGGAAAATCTGAAGGAGTATATCCTCCAGCCTCTGGTGATTGACAGTAAGCAATTATATTTTGCAAAACGTCTATATATTTATCAGCGAGATTAGTGATAGTTGAACCTTTGTGAATGAGGCTATTGTAAGTCCACATAACGTGAAACTGATCTCCCACAATTAAGGAATTAATACCTAACAAATGGGCACGATTTCCTTGAGGACTTTGATCAGGTCCTGCCAAATTCCAATCTCCTTGCAGACTAACTTGTTGAAATTGATTGCTATCAAACTGACCAAGGTAGTTGAAACTAATTTGGGCTTGTGGCAATGCTGCTAACTGAGTGCGGATTTGTTCATCCTGACTCAAATACCGTAGAATACCATAGCCAATGCCATGGTCAGGAATCTCTCTCAACTGTTCTTTGACCGACTTGAGCACTTCTCCCAGATCTCCTGAAGAGCGTTGTAATTCCACAGGGAATATACTGGTAAACCAACCTACTGTTCGGGATAAATCCACACCTTCAAATAATTCTTCTCGTCCGTGTCCCTCCAAGTCAATCAGCACTGTCTGAGTTTCCATCAACTCGCCTAAGCTAATGACTAGGGCTGTGAGCAACACATCGTTGATTTGAGTGTTGTAGGCTGAAGGAACTTCCTGCAACAGGGCAGTTGTCTGCTCTTGACTCAAGGATTTGGTAACATTAGCAGTATTGGCTACTGTGTTGTA
>JAAHGL010000409.1 GCA_010692635.1 Symploca sp. SIO2C1
TAGAGGGTATAGGGCAAGACCTCCCGTACTAACATCTATATACAAGAGGGTTGCCGCATACCTTACTCTCATTCCTTGTTCTCTAGAGAACAAGGAATGAGAGTAAGGCGTAGCTTACCCCTCTTGTATATGGATGGTAGTACCGATAGTCTCACCCTGCACCCTCTTGTATATGGATGAGAGCACCGACAGTTTCCCCCTATACCCTCTTGTATATAGATGACGGAACTGGCTGTCTCTCTATATAACCTCTTGTGCATAGATGACGGAACTGGCTGTCTCTCTATATAACCTCTTGTGCATAGATGGCTACCCCAACTGTCTCCCTATATACCCTCTTGTATATGGATAGTTAGACTGGCTGTCTCAACCTATAACCTCTTGTGCATAGATGGCTACCCCAACTGTCTTCCTGTATAACCTCTTGTATATGGATAATGACTGGCGCTTCCTTAGTCCATAACCTCTTGTACAGGCATAGCAGCTTAAACACTTTCCAGACTCATAACCCCTTGTACACAGATAACTCCTATTACAGTCTCCTGATATAGCCTCTTGTATATAGATAGCTTCTCCTAAAAGTCTTCTTCTCTATCCCTCTTATACAGTCATGACTGACCTTTTTATCTATGAACTAACCCTCTTGACTACTCCAAGACTGCTCCTACAAAATGCCCCTAGCAGAGGCGCTAGGGGTTACATTTGCTACTTCCAGGTAAGATTTACTCATTAGGCAACAGACGGCTGAAGTAGCTATCTATTGGGTAAGCAGGAACGCGAGTGCTGTAGTCTATCTCATTACCGGTTATAGACTCTGCCAGCTTCTCAAAAGAGCCAGAGCGCCAGTTACGCTCATGGATGGGCTTAGACTGCTCACCCCGAAAGTAAGCTTGAGTACCAATTACAGAAGCAGCAAGCCAGCCAACAACAAACAGTGAAACAATAATAGTCATGATCTTTAGAAGAAGGTAATTTCCGCAAAACAATCAATGGGGAACTAGCTCACAGCCAGTGCAGTTAGAGTTAAGGCAGTAACAAACAAAGTGGCGCACGCGCCTAGTAAGGCATAACGGCGTTGCTGAGATGGTGAAGGGTAGACAGCATAGTACATCATTGGCTCAGTAGCATAGTTGTTGAGAACGCCTAATTCGTTGGATGTGTACATAATCAATAGCTCTTTGTAACGTTTTGTTACATATAATATAACGAATTATTACAATACTTCTCTGTGACTTGACACAGAGAGGTTATATGATTTTAATCACTCAATCCCCTCAGCTTTCCCTAAGCGATTAGCGAGAGCTAGTGCCGTAGGCAATCGCTCTTTGAGCGGTGCAATCAAGCAATCGCAACTCCCACACACTGGTGACCCACTACACTCACCCAGCCCCATCCCTTAACTGGTGACCCACTCCCCACAAAGTTTGGCAAAATACCTGGTTTTCCTCAAAAATTTACGTCACCTGGTAGCGTTTCTCTAAGAAAGGGGGGTAGGTGACGTAAAGTATTCTCTATCAGTGTCGCTGTTTTCATAGAGTCTAATCTATAGACACTGGCAACCCATCCTCCCCACTCAGCACAAATACTCACTGGTTTTCCTCAAAAATTTACGTCACCTGGTAGCGTTTCTCTAAGAATAGGGGGTAGGTGACGTAAAGTATTCTCTATCAGTGTCGCTGTTTTCATAGAGTCTAATCTATAGACACTGGCAACCCATCCTCCCCACTCAGTACAAATACTCACTGGCTTTACTCAAAAATTTACGTCACCTGGTAGCGTTTCTCTAAGAAAGGGGGGTAGGTGACGTAAAGTATTCTCTATCAGTGTTGCTGTTTTTATAGAGTCTAATCTATAGACATTGGCAACCCATCCTCCCCACTCAGCACAAATACTCACTGGCTTTACTCAAAAATTTACGTCACCTGGTAGCGTTTCTCTAAGAAAGGGGGGTAGGTGACGTAAAGTATTCTCTATCAGTGTTGCTGTTTTTATAGAGTCTAATCTATAGACATTGGCAACCCATCCTCCCCACTCAGCACAAATACTCACTGGCTTTACTCAAAAATTTACGTCACCTGGTAGCGTTTCTCTAAGAAAGGGGGGTAGGTGACGTAAAGTATTCTCTATCAGTGTTGCTGTTTTTATAGAGTCTAAGAAGATAAAAACTGGCAACCCATCACCCCCTGAGATTTGAGGGTTTAGATCGCAATGGCTGGGTTATAGCTACTGAAGTATCACAGTAATATCACAGTAATATCACTCTCAAAGTAAGCACACAGGAATTGCGGGTGAAGTGTGATATTACTGTGATAAAACCGCCATTTTTAACCATAGCTAAAAAGCGATAGAACAGGCTGGTGGGGGAGGCGATCGCAAAAAAAAAGAGCACCAGCCTGTTCTATCGCTTAAATCTTAGTTAGACTTCCTGGTTTTATCTCAAACCTCTGATAAGCCCGAATTGTTGTTTCATCACGATCGCCTAATATAGACCTAGCAAAGTTCAAATAGTCCAGAGGGTCAACCAAGGCATTGACCACACAAGCTCTGAAGTAAGCCCCACGAAATTTGTGATAGGTCATACCCTCCGGTAAAATTTCCCAGTTCTCTCTGACAATTCCATCCCGACCATTGAAGCGCTTAGAGTAAGTCCGATTCACCCTCTCAGGGTCTTCATCCCTAG
>JAAHGL010000041.1 GCA_010692635.1 Symploca sp. SIO2C1
ATTTCCCCCCTTACTAAGGGGGGAATAAGGGGGGTAGCAAGATCTTGACCTATTTCGGTGAGAATCTTGTATACACGGTAGTTTAGTTGGTGAGGGGTCACACCCTACATCGATTCGCCAACAGTATCTTCAAACTCACAGGCTAATAGCTAATGGAAGAGAATTGTTTCTCCCATTCAATTGGGGGCGCGAAGTGCTCCTGGGGAGCTCTCCAGAAACTAAAAATGAAAAGGGATGGCTGAATCCCTTGATATGACTAGTTTCTGCCTTCTTTTTGGGGCGCAAGTCCCTCTAACGCTCATTACTCATTACTCAAAAAAGCTCTCCCACACCTTTTTTTCACCTCACCCCTACGGAAAGCCTGCTTTGTAATCCCTGCTACAAATTTACAAACAAGGGATGCTTCTAGTCTCTATTTCAACAAAAGTCGGCGGTTGCCCCCATCCTTCTTAAGGTGAGGAAGAGTACCCCCAGACTATATAGTTGTTAGCTGCTAGTTAGTAAATATTTCTTCACAAACAATTAATAATTTGCTAACAAATACCATGAAATCACCATCTTTATTAGGTTGGGGATGAGTCAATAATTGATCTGTGGGTTGTTGAAAGTCAAGTTTGAACATTAGACAACTATTCACCATGCCATAATTGGCTTGACAAATATCGCGATATCTGAATATAGAAGACAACAAATTGGGAGAAAAAATGAATATCGCAGTCGTAGGTTTAAGTCACAAAACAGCACCAGTTGAGGTGCGGGAAAAGCTAAGCATTCAAGAAACAAAATTGGAGGGTGTGACAGCTCAACTGTGTGGCTATCCTCATATCGAAGAAGTAGCTATACTAAGTACCTGCAATCGACTAGAAATTTATATTGTTGCTACGGAAACTGAGCGAGGAATTCAAGAGTTAATCCAGTTTCTCTCAGAATATGGTCAACTGCCTCTGCACGAGCTGCGCCCTCATCTGTTCATCTTGTTACACCAAGATGCGGTTATGCACCTGATGCGAGTAGCTGCTGGTCTTGATAGCTTAGTCTTAGGAGAAGGGCAGATTTTATCTCAGGTTAAAAATACCCACAAACTTGGTCAACAACACAAAGGTATCGGACGCTTACTCAACCGACTTTGTAAACAGGCAATTACTGCAGGTAAGCGAGTCCGTACTGAAACTAATATTGGTACTGGTGCTGTCTCCATTAGTTCTGCAGCAGTGGAGTTGGCTCAGATGAAAGTCCACAATTTAGCGCCCTATCGTATTACTATTATTGGTGCTGGTAAGATGTCCTGTTTATTGGTAAAACACTTACTAGCAAAAGGTGCTACTAATATTTCAATTGTTAATCGCTCTACCCGCAGATCTGAAGAATTAGCGAGTAAGTTTGCCGATGCTAATCTGCAACTGCATCTGCTGCCTCAGATGATGGAGGTGATTGCTGAGTCGGATATGGTATTTACTAGCACCGCCGCTACTGAACCGTTACTAGATAGGGCAAAACTGGAGGCTAATTTAGAGTCGAATAAATCTTTAATGCTATTTGATATTTCCGTGCCTCGCAATGTCGCAGCAGATGTTAATGAACTCGACAACGTACAGGCATTCAATGTTGATGACTTAAAAGCGGTAGTAGCCCAAAACCAGGAAAGTCGCCGTCAGATGGCAAGGGAAGCCGAGGTTCTTTTAGAACAAGAAGTAGATGCTTTTGAAGTATGGGCGCGATCGCTAGAAACTGTCAATACCATCAGTTGTCTGCGGAATAAAGTAGAAAATATTCGCGAGCAAGAGTTAGAAAAAGCCTTATCTCGTTTGGGGTCAGAATTTGCGGAAAAACACAAAGAAGTGATTGAAGCTTTAACCAGAGGCATCGTTAACAAAATTCTCCATGATCCCATGGTACAACTGCGAGCACAGCAAGATATTGAGGCACGACAACAAGCTATGCAAACTTTGGAAACGCTCTTTAACTTGGATACAGGTAAGCAATTTGGCTAATGGCTAATGGTTAATAGCTAATGGCTAATGGTTAATAGCTAATGGCTAATGGTTAATAGCTAATGGTTAATGGTTAATAGCTAATGGCTAATGGTTAATAGCTAATGGCTAATGGTTAATAGCTAATGGCTAATGGTTAATAGCTAATGGCTAATGGTTAATAGCTAATGGTTAATAGCTAATAGTTAATGGTTATTTTCAATTCCTAACCGAGTGTATTCCCCGAAAGATTAAGTGAGGATCGGCAATTAGCTGAACTGCTATTTCGGGAACTTGGACTTGGAGATACTTCAGTAGCAAACTGGAGTCACCGCCGATTAAAGCAATCTGGGTATTGGGAAACTGATGTTGCCAATCGGCAATAAAGTCCCGGATGCCTGCCAATACTGTGTAGATAACACCACTTTCAATTGCCCTCGGTGTTTCCATTGCCCAACGGATTGGCAGCTCGATTGGTAGTTGAATGGCTGGTAAGGCTGCGGTTTTTTCTGCTAAAGATTTTAACTGTAACCCTAATCCTGGTGTAATTGCTCCTCCCATTAGTTGCCGTTGGGCATTTGCACCAGTAAAAGTTAGGGCAGTACCAGCATCAATCACTAGTACCGGGTAACCGTAAGTCTCTCCTGCACCCAAGACAGCTAAAGCGCGGTCAATACCCAAACTAGGATAAACTCCTTGAAGGGGTAAATCAGCAAGGGTAATGACTTGGGCAGCAGGATAGTTTTGCCATAGTTTAGTCTGAGCTGGTACTACTGAAGCGATGTAAAGAGGTGGTTGATTGGTAATTAATTGTTGCTCAATCAACCGGGTTGGGAAAATTGAGATGGGAATTATTCCAGATGCCCAATCTTGAAGCAGTTGTTCTACTAGTACAGCTGATAGATGATTAGTATCCCAGGCTTCAGCTAGGGTATCGTCAACAAATAACGCCCAATGTAGGCGGGAATTACCAATCATTAAGGCGACATATAGCATTTCCATGTGAGTTAGAGGATCTTGGAAAAGTAAAAAGTAACGAGTAACAAGTTTTGAGTTAATCTCAACCAAGGTACCGTGGAAATTGTATTGATCGGCAATTTAAGCAAAATCTCAATCAGATCAAGCAAATACTTTTGCTTGGTTGCGATCTGCTTGCAGCAGCGCTTGCGCGATCACTGTTATTTTTTGCTATCATATTTTTTATAATCGGAAAAGTGTGCGCCCATATATATAGCAATGCTTTTTCTCGGTGAAGTACATTCAACTTGCGGCTTGCCTATTCCCCACATTAACCGAGCTTTCAATACGATTAGGACTTACGCACCGTAACGGAATTATGTCATCCTGAGCGATCGCGAAGGATCTCCAAACGACCCAGATGCTTCACTAGCACTTCAGCATGACAATTGAGTGCGTAAGTCCTAACGATATAAAACATCAGACAGGGTGATGGGAAGATTCACCTATCTCGGGTGAACTAAATTTGGCTTGGGATTTCAATTCTCCGCGTCCCCGCGTCCCCGCGTCTCCGTGTCTGCCTTATTGTTACCCCACACTTTTTTCGCTCACCCACCTATTTATTGGTTAACCTAATACCTCATCACCCCATCAATTCAAGCTTGACAGCTCCCTAGCCACCAGCCTTAAAAATATAGGCAGCTCCAGCATTAGGTTTGCCGGGAGCATCGGCGTAGGGTGTTCCAACAAGCGCCACCTCCTCACTGATGGCTACAGAATTGCCGAAGTTGTCATCGCGCTGTAGCTTAGCAGGTTGTAGTTTTTGTTGTAGTTGCCAGGTTCCCCCTTCCCAGGCGAAGATGTAGGCTGCCCCTGCATCAGGTTTGCTGGGAGCATCGACCCACCATGCCCCGACAATCGCCACTTCCCTACTGATGGCTACAGAATTGCCGAAGTAGTCATTGCGCTGTAGCTCAGCAGGTTGTAGTTTTTGTTGTAGTTGCCAGGTTCCCCCTTCCGAGGCGAAGATGTAGGCTGCCCCCACATTAGGTTTGCCAGGAGCATCGGCGTAGTATGCCCCGACAATCGCCACTTTCCCACTGATGGCTACAGACTTGCCAAAGATATCATAGGTCTGTAGGTCAGCCGGTTGGAGTTTTTGTTGTAGTTGCCAGGTTCCCCCTTCCCAGGCGAAGATGTAGGCTGCCCCTACATTAGGTTTGCCGGGAGCATCGGCGTAGCTTGCCCCGATAATTGCCACCTCCCCACTGATGGCTACAGAATTGCCGAAGTTGTCATCGCGCAGGTCAGCCGGTTGGAGTTTTTGCTGTAGTTGCCAGGTTCCCCCTTCCCAGGCAAAGATGTAGGCTGCCCCTGCATTAGGTTTGCCGGGAGCATCGGCGTAGCTTGCCCCGACAATCGCCACTTCCCCACTGATGGCTACACAATAGCCGAAGTTGTCATCGCGCTGTAGGTCAGCCGGTTGGAGTTTTTGCTGTAGTTGCCAGGTTCCCCCTTCCCAGGCAAAGATGTAGGCCGCCCCTGCATTAGGTTTGCCGGGAGCATCGGCGTAGCTTGCCCCGACAATCGCCACTTCCCCACTGATGGCTACACAATAGCCGAAGTTGTCATCGCGCTGTAGGTCAGCCGGTTGGAGTTTTTGTGGTATTTGCCAGGTTCCCCCTTCCCAGGCGAAGATGTAGGCTGCCCCCGCATTAGGTTTGTCGGGAGCATCGACGCACCTTGCCCCGACAATCGCCACCTCCCCACTGATGGCTACAGAATTGCCGAAGTAGTCATCGCGCTGTAGGTCAGCCGGTTGGAGTTTAGTCTGGCTCAGTTTTTTCCAAGAAGGAGACACATCTTCTTTAAGATCTGCTTGAATCTCCTTAAAGTCTATTTTTTCCTGGGCGCAATCGAACAGAGCAAACCGCCCGTCTGAGAAGTTGCCGTCGATATCAAATTCTAGACTGCTATTTACCCAGATTTGCAACTTGGTTTTGCTCAAAGCAAACTTGAACTCATAGTCTTTTTCGTGTTCCCATTTTTTCGAGCCTAGGGTTTTCCCCTTAGCTAATTCCGGCAGTCGAAAAAACCCCAGAAATGTGGGAATCCCCTTCACTGACGATAATTTCAATCCATACGGATGATCGTCTCTAGCCTCCCAGTTGAGCAGGAGAAAATCAGCATCTTTGTTGCTAGTATTCCCAGGCTTCAAGTTTAAGGCGAAGCCAATAAAGTTATTGTGCCTACTCGGCTCAGCATAAAGTGTAACTTCGATCGTGTGACCCAAGGCGTTAAAGTCACTGTAAAAAAAGGTGGGTAGAGAATCTTCCAATTGTTCGACTGAGTTGCCATTACTTAAGATCTGCCAATTGGGCTGAGCCTGAATTCCTCTACCAGGATATTTACTAACATACTTTTCTGCATGAATAGCTTCCTTAGTATAGGTTTCAGCTGTCCACTTAGTTAAATCAACGGGTTTCATAAGTTTTTTGGTTCCTCACCAAGATACAAACAATAGACTGAGATCTTGCACCAAGTCGAAAATTGACTGGTGAAGTTAGGCAATAAGCACTATTGCCTATTGCAAGAGTGATAAGACTAGTGCCGCTGCGCGGAATTAAGAATTTAGAATTTAGAATTTAGAATGCTTATAGAGTAAGGATTCTAACTATCTCAAACTGGTCAGTTACTTTTGCCGCGCTGCACTAGACGTTTTAAGTACCGAAATTGATTGTTCTGACTTCCATCGCTACTCCCAATTCCCAATTCCCTATTCCCAATTCCCTATTCCCAATTCCCTATTCCCAATTCCCTATTCCCTGCGTCGTTAGACACTTAAGTCGCTGTGAACAAAATATCCACCGTAGTAGAATCCGTCACATTCTCAGCCGTCTTGCGAGTGATTTCCAGGTGACGGGTATGAGTCTGGGGGTTTTGAGAATTGTTGCTATAGGTAACTTGATCAGTTATCGCTTGGACGACAGCATCGGTGATTAAAGTGGCAGAAACCAACCGCACGTCATCTACAAACAAGCTGGCACCAAGGGCAAGTCCACCGGTTTTGTCATAGGAGCCACAGACAAACTCAAACTGGTACTCGCCATCAGCGGGAATAGTACCGTTGATCGAGTTAAAAGGAACTTTGTCACCACGCTTGGCAAACAGTTGGGTGCGGGTTTCGTCCCCAGTACCAATGCGGTTGTTGCTACCTGCCCCGATTAAAAAGCCAAAAACTTCGTAGGCATCACTTCCCTGTTGGGCAGAAAAATCTAGAGTAACGCGATCGCCTGCAAAGGCTTGGAAGGGATCACTACGAACGTAAGGGCCGTGGAGAGAACCGTTGCCTGAGGGACGAGCGCTGCCTACAGGTCCAGTGATACCGCCATTACTGACTAAGCGCAGGGCGTAGTTGCCGCTCTTAACAGTTTGGCTGTTGATGCTGACTATATATGACGGAGTTCCAGAAGGGGTGGAAACAATAATGCTACCAGTACCTGTGCCACCGCCACTATTGGTGAAATCGTAGGCAATGCTTTGACCATTGAGGTTTTGGACGGTGCTGTAGTTTTGCTCAAAAGCCGTCCAGCCCTGCAAGTCACCGGTTTCAAACCCACCATTGGTGAGGGGACTGGAGAAGTTAATGGTTAAGGCTTTACCATTGGTTCCATTTTCATTATTGTGGATCGAACCAATGCGATGAGTACCAGAGCCATTACCCAAGAAAATAGTGCCGGAACTATCTACTGAAATGGCTCCTTTGGCATTAGGATTAGCAGCACTGGTGAGACTCAGTTGGTCGTTAGTCGTGCCATTAGTGAGGTTAAACCGTAGATCACCGTCGCCATATTCTGAACCACCAGAGAAGTTGAGATTGCGGCTAATATTAATCGGCGAGCCACCTCCAATAAATCTGATTTTGGTATCAGCTTGAATATCGCTAAAGATCACTCCTTGCTGGGAGCAATCGAAACAGGCAAACTGCCCATCCTCAAACTCCCCATCAAGGTCAAATTCTAAGTTGCCATCCACCCAGATTTGCAACTTGGTTTTGCTACAAACAAACTCAAACTGATAGATTGTCTTGTGTTCCCAGGCTTTAGAGCCTAGAGTTTTCGCCTTAGCTACTTCTGGCAGTTTTATAAAGTCTAGGAAGCTGGGAATACCTTGCACTCGCGATAATTTAAGTCCCTCTCTTTGCTTTTCGGCGTCCCAGTTTAGCAAGAGAAAATCAGCATGGTTGTTGTTAGTATCCCCTGGTTTAAAGTTCAAAGCGAAGCCAATAAAGTCATCGTCAGCACGGGTTTCTACGTCAACCTTAACGGAGATTTTGGCACCTAAAGTGTTAAAGTCACTGTAGAAAAAGGTGGGTTGCCCATTCATCGGTTGAGTGACGGACTTGCCATCAGCTGAAACCTGCCACTTAGCTTCTTGAGCTTTATATTTGAGGGCTCCAATCTGAGCGCGATCGTAGGATTCGGCTGTCCACTTAGTTAAATCAACTGCTTTCATGAGTTTTGTGTTGTTATTAGTTAACAGCAATTGTTCAATCAGGCTTACAAGTACCTGGCGATCTCAACGTTTTTTGATACCGGTCTTTCATAAATTCCCAATTGTGAAATCATGGAAAAATATGATTTCCTAGATCTTAGAAGATTGTCAGAATAACCATGAAAACCGACAATTTCATAACCTGAACTAGCCTCCAAGGTTACGATCTTTTTCTCTTTAAGAGTTCCTTTGAAATTCTGCGAGGAACCACCTCTCTGCTGGAAAAAATGATTAGGGAATATGACCTGTTTTCCCACTGCAAGATTCTGCTCTGCACCAGTATGATAGTAATAATAATTGTAATCAAGAGCGTATGGACACAGATTGTACATACTATGGACAAATAGGAGACGTGGAGATACAAGGAAGTTACCGTCATTAGCTTCAAATGTTAGGGAGGTAAAACCACGAAATCTTACAAACCCATAGCTAGGATGGTTAGCTTCTATACAACACCAAATGCCAGTAACTTTAGTCAAATACCTCTGTAAGTGGATTGCAGATTGTCGGTAGCTACTGGAGCGACATTCTTGATAATCTCTCAAATACTGATAAGATACATCACTCCTTGATCGACCTGGACGTATTGGCGGCAAAGTACTATCCGATTCATGGGATTGTTGTCTTAATAGGTCAATCATTCTGTGACGTTGATAAGGTGTATCATCAGCAAGATTCGCCCAAGATACACGTACACTTTGCGGGGCAGTCCATGAACTTCTTCCCATAAAAATTGCTGCAATTCTTGGCTCTTTATAAGTTCTATTTTGTCCACCTGTTCCAAAATAAGTAGCCGGATTGAAGTCAAATCGAGAACCGTAATTTTCTCCTTTTGGTAAGGCATCTCGTTTGACAATTTTAGTTCTGTAGTCCTTTATCGGTTCTAATAAATCATTAGCAGAGCCACTGCCGTCTACATACTCCACTGTCCATTTTTCATTCTCGAAAGGTGCGCTGGGTTTAAAGGGTGTCTGACAAACCACACCGTCAGAAAAATCAGGTGGCAGAGACAGATCAAAAATATTGTCTTCTTCCGATTGCAAACTATACTTATTTAACTCACATTGCAGCACTCCTTGCTTACTAATTAGCCATTTTTGGCTGTTATCATTATTTCTTGGTGGCTGAAGAATTAATTTGTTGGGAGCTTGAAAAGTTAAGGCTTGAGAACCATCGACAGTAGTGATTAATCTGTCGTCGTTGATTAACCATTGTTGAGTCTTCCTAGCCAAGCTGGGCATCGTGATACAAACTAGATGTTCTGCTGGCTTCCTCACACTATCGAGTCGGTAACCAGCGTCTTTGTTAATCAGATAAACGGGTTTACTAGTCATCTTGTTACTCCTAATTTTCTAATCAAAAATTTAACTTACTACATCCGGATTAAAACAATCAATTTAATATGAGTACCTTGCTACGTTAACTGTTGATACTGGTCTTTCATAAATTCCTAATTGCGCTATAAGGTTATAACGTTCAAGTAGGTTGGGTGGAGCGATAGCGAAACCCAACAACCAATACTTTGTACAGATCTTTGTCTTGCTCCCCTTTTGCCAAGAGATGCAGGGTGAGCAAAATTAGGGAAGGAATTTCTAGCTAAGTATCCTCTCAAATCATTACTTCTCCTTTGTTTCCGCATCTCCCTATCTCCCTATCTCCCCATCTCCCCACCCTTTTTTTCGCTCACCGGAGGGCGCACGTCGGTGCGCCCCTACGTTGCATCCAATTTCAAAAAGCTTGAAAATATTTATCCGGGTTAAAGTTGGATGCCTGCCTGACATAAATTCCTAGATTTAACAGAAAGTATTGGTAGGCAGAGCGCTGCTGTAGGGGAGCATTGGCGATATCTCCGGCAAAGGTTGTATAGGTGCCATGTAAACCGACAATTTCACAACCCTCTGGAGCCTCTAGGGTGACGATTTGTTTTTCTAGAAGTTTGGCAGGCAAGGTTAATAATTGAAAGCTCCCTCCCACTGCTACCTCATCCAATTGGCTAGAACTAGGAATCTCCAAGTAAGAGCCGTCATTAGCTTCAAACTTGAGGGTATAAAAACCACAGAATTCTAATCGTTGTCCCTGAGTTGTTTCTGCATGAATCCAAACCCCGGTAATTTTAGTGAAATGTTTTTCTAAGGCAATCTCTCGACGGGAATCGTCAACCTTATCAGGAGCATTCGCCTCAGTATTGGTATCATCTCTATCCCCTAAACTTAACAGATGACAGATATCTTGACAGCTCTCCGGTATATCCACACTCAGTTCCTGCCAAAAAAGTTGGGGAGCATAGGAAATTGGACACCTATTATTATAAAATTTTAAGCCTTTTAATCTTGGCTCTGGGTAGTATTCAGGAGGAAGAGCATCGAATGTTCCTGTGGTTTGAACTTCGCCCTGTTGGGCTGCTGGAGGTAATGGCTCTAATTTTTTGATACTGTAGTCAGGAGTTGGTTCAGAACCGACGGCAATAGGCTGTGGCTTGAGTAAATCATTACAAAGTTGGTCATCGTCGATATACCGTAGTTCCCATTGTTGGTAAGGTTCAATCTGTTCCTCATCAGTTAGGTAGTGTAGCTCTTCACAAACTACATTATCGGAGAATTCATTAGTCTTGGAAAAATCTGGGAGCTCTTGTTCAATATAGTCTTCTATTGCTTCCAAAGCATGGTAATTTAACCGACACTTCAGTATCCCTTGGTCATTAAGTGCCCATTTTTGGCTGTAACTTTGCTTGATTGGTTGGAGATTGACTTGGCAGGGAGGTTGAAAAGTCAAGGCTTGGGAACCATCGAGGGTAGTAATTAATCCTTCGTCGGTAATCAACCATTTTTGCGTATCAGTAACCTTGGTTTCCGTTTTTGCTGCTTCAGGATTAATCACGCAAATTACTTCTTTACCTTCGCGGCTACTATCCAGCAAAAAGCCCCGTTCCTTATTGATGATTTTGATGGCTTTAGTACTCATATTTTATTGTTCGCTCCTGTTGTGCAATGAAATAAATTATCAATTGATAATTGATAATTGGTTAATTTGGTCTAATACCTCTTTAAAAATGCAAGGAAATATTTTCCTTAGATTCAATCTTCTTCTTTATTTCGAGAGGTAATTATCCATTATCCATTGTTCATTATCAATTATTGAATGAGATTTAGGAGTATCTTGGTAAATCAACATCTGTTGATGCCGGTCTTTGATAAATTCCTAATTGTGAAATCGTCTTGTATAGTCTATAGTAATCAGAGTAAGAAGTCCTACCATAGAAACCGACAATTTCATAACCTGGATCAGCCTCTAAGGTTACGATATGTTTCTCTTTAAGAGTTCCAGTCAAGCCGGGAGCGTAAGGTAACGGAACGGTTTGTCCAACGCTCATCCTATTGCCTACATTAGAAGCACTGTAATGTAGAGAATAGTCTCCTGGATTCATTCTGTATGGACAGGCCATATTATTACTACTAGCAGTAGAATGACATGCCGCTTCTGGTGTTGGAGACAATAAGAAAGAGCCGTCATTAGCTTCAAATTTTAGTGATGTAAAACCACAAAATGTTATAGCTGGAAATTCGTTTGAAATACTACCCCTTACTCTGTAGTTAGCCTGTTTTCTGTGAGCCTCTATACAACACCAAATGCCAGTTACTTTAGTCAAATACTTCTTAATGTTTATTGACCCTGTACTCCATAACTGCTGTTCTCTTGAAGTAGTATAAGAACATCGACTACCTCCAGATAATGGGTAAAAATAACCATATTCATCTCCTAGTTTGTCACGTACTAGCTTACGTTGAACATCTGTATCAGCATAAAGCTCTTGCCAATTTAATCTTAGATACAGCGGTATAAACGGAAACGGTTTCCTGGTGTACACAATACGACTAATTCTCGGTTCTTTGTAAAACTTGCCCCCGTAAGACACCTTCGCTGGATTATAGTCAAATGAAGGACCACCATGACTACCGTAACAGCGATAGTTTTTCGGCTCAGCATCACCTTTTTTAGCAATTAATGGCCGGTAATCAACTATTTTTTTCTTCTCTAATAAATCATTAGCCGAGCCACTGCCGTCTACATACTCCACTGTCCATTTTTCATTCTCCAGAGGTGTATTCGGAGAAAAGGGTGTCCGACAAACTACACTGTCAGAAAAATCGACAGGCAGAGACAGATCAAAAAAATTGTCTTCTTCCGATTGCCAACTATACTTATTTAACTCACATTGCAGCACTCCTTCTTTACTGATCACCCATTTTTGGCTCTTATCGTTATTTCTTGGTGGCTCAAGAGTTAATTTGTTGGGAGCTTGAAAAGTTAAAGCTTGAGATCCATTAAGAGTAGTGATTAACCTGTCGTCGGTTATTAACCATTGTTGAGTGCTCCTAGCCAAGCTCGGCATAGTTACACAAACTAGATTTTCTCCTGGTTTTCTCTCACTATCGAGTCGGTAACTAGCGTCTTTGTTAATGAGATATACAGGTTTACTACTCATGTTTTTGCTCCTAATTTTCTAAATGGATAATTTCAATGATGGCTAATGGCTAATAGCTAATAGCTAATGGCTAATGGCTAATGGCTAATGGCTAATGTCTAATGGCTAATGGCTAATCTCTGAATAAACACGGAGTCTCTGAGTCAGGTAACAGGGAAGAGAATTGTTTCTCCCTGCCTTCTTACACTAGTGAGACGACAATGCTATATCTGTAGTTTGGGTAGAGCGCTAGCGACACCCAACAAACCACGACATCGTTGGGTTTCGTTCCTCAACCCAACCTACACTCATACCCACAGTTTTAGTCTGGACAAACTACTAGTGCAGCACGGCGGAAATAAGTGACCAGTTTGAGATCGATAGAATCCTTACTCTATAAGCATTCTTAATTCTTAATTCTTCATTCTTAATTCCGCGCAGCGGTACTAGCTTCCAGCTTGAAAAACGTGAACAGCACCAGTATTCTCTGTACCAGAAGTATCAGCTCCTTGTGCCCCAACAATCGCCACCTCCTCACTGATGGCTACAGAACAGCCGAAAAGATCATTACTCTGTAATTCAGAGGGTTGGAGTGGTTGTGTTGGTTTTTTGAGTAGTTGCCAGGTTTCTCCTTCCAACTCAAAGATGTAGGCAGCTCCAGCATTAGTTTTCCCAGCAACATCGGCTTGGTTTGCCCCAACAATCGCTATCTTCTTGCTGATAGCTACAGAACAGCCGAAACCATCATTGCTCTGTAATTGAGAGGGTTGAAGTGGTCCTCCTTTTTGTTCCCAAGTTTCCCCTTTCAACTCAAAAATGTAGGCAGCTCCAGCATAAGTTTTGCCCCCAGCAACAGCGGCTTGGTTTGCTCCCACAATCGCTATCTTGCCACTGATGGCGACAGAATAACCAAAGGAGTCCCGGCTCTCCAAATCAGAAGATGTGAGTTTCTGTTTTTGTGTCCAGGTTTCTCCTTGCCGTTCAAAGATGTAAGCAGCTCCAGCATTATCTTTACCAGAAACATCGGCTGTTTTTGCCCCAACAATCGCTACATCTCCACTGATAGCTACAGAACAGCCAAATTGATCACCGTTTTTCCCATCAGAGGGTCGGAGTGGCGAGCCTTTTTGTGTCCAAGTTTCTCCTTCTAAGTGGTAGATGTAAGCTGCTCCCATATTCGGTTTGCCAGGAGCATCGGCTGCTTGTGCTCCAACAATCGCTACATCCTCACTGATAGCTACAGAACAGCCGAATTGATCTCCTATATTTCCCTCAGAATGCTGGAGTGCCGGTTTTTCGTCCCAAGTTGCTCCTTTTAATTGGTAAATGTAGGCTGATCCTGCATCCGTTTGGCTAGCATCGCCTAAAAGTACCCCGACAATCGCCGCCTTTTCAGTAATGCCGACGGAATAGCCGAAGTAGTCACTACCCTTCAAATCAGACGGTTGCAGTGGCCCTGCTTTTTTCGTCCAGGTTCCCCCATCCCATTGGTAGATGTAGGCAGCTCCGGCATTGGCTTTACCACCAGCATCCTTTTGCACTGCCCCAACAATCGCCGTTTTCTTACTGACGGCGACAGACCAGCCAAAGCCGTCATTAGCCTGCAAATCAGAGGTTGGCAGTTTGCTGTGCTTCAGTTTTTCCCAAGAAGGAGGCGAATCTGCCGCAAGATCTGCTTGAATGTCCTTATAGTCTATTTTTTCCTGGGCGCAATCGAAAAGGGCAAACCGCCCTTCCTCGAAGCTGCCGTCGATGTCAAATTCCAGACTGCCATTTACCCAGATTTGCAACTTGGTTTTGGTGAAAACAAACTTGAACTTATAGTCTTTATTGTGTTCCCATTTGACCGAGCCTAGGGTTTTCGCCTTAGCTACCTTATCTTTTTCCAACAGTCCAAACAACTTAATGAATCGGGGAATACCCTTCAATTGCGATAACTTCAGCCCAGGGGAATGATCGTCTCTGGCTAACCAATTGAGCAGGAGAAAATCAGCATCTTTGTTGCTAGTATCCCCAGGCTTGAAGTTCAAGGCAAAGCCAATAAAGTTATTATGCTGACTCGGCTCAGCATAAAGTGTAACTTCGATGGTGTGACCCAAGGCGTTAAAGTCACTGTAGAAAAAGGTAGGCAAGGACTGTTCCAATTGGTCAACTGAGTTGCCTTTGCCATCAGGTACGATCTTCCAGTCTGGTTTATCCTTAAGCCCTTTAAACCTTTCTGCATCAATATCTTTCCTCAGATAGGTTTCGGCTGTCCACTTAGTTAAATCAACGGGTTTCATAAACTTTTTTGATCCTCACCAAAATACGAACTATATAAGCAGGTACACAAAGTCTGCGCAGCGTTCTCAAAGAGTCAGATCTCCCAGATACCAGAGATGCTACGCTGCTAACGCACCTAAGCGAAGTATTCCTAAGGGTATTGCTGAACTTCGTCCGCTCTGCGAACACAAACACTTTCACGTCAGGTGAGGTGAAATTTACAGTGGCTCTGAAGAAACACCGAGTCAGGAGTCAGAAGTCAGGAGTCAAGAGATTTGACAAAAGTTTCTTCACTCATTACTCATTACTCATTACCCATTACTCAAAAAAGCTCTCCCACAGCTTTTTTCACCTCAGCATGACAGTTGAGGGCGTAAGTGCTACTCTCTCTTGTTTAGTTTCTTATTTCCAGCTTGATATTTCTCAATACAGAAGGCTAACGTATCGTTCCAAACAACCACCGATAACCTGCTTTTCTTACTCATTTTATGCAGAAATGCTTATGTACAATGCCAGGGCAAAACTGTCCTAGAAGGACGAGTCTTAAAACCGATTATTTTTGTCAAAATCAGCGATCGCTATGTTGATGCTCATAGCACGAATTCTTGAAATGCTAATTTTGACAATCTTTCAGAGAAAAATATGTACTAGCTGTAAGGTTAATGCTCCCCGAGCTCTGAAAGACTTTAGCGAAGTACTGAGATTGCTAACTTTTAACAAAAGTCGTTAGTTGTTAACATCCTTCTTAGGGTCAATACAATGTTTGGGTAGAAGATTGGGATTTTTTGCGCATTTAAATTGTGATTTAAATCTGAAGATAAAGCTTAATGAAAAAAGGATACAAGAATTATATTAACCTAATTTAAGAGTATCTTACATTGATAATTAGTTGCCATGCTTATATTGCTAATTTACTATCTTTAGATAGATTGACAAAATGTCTTAATAGAGGATAAGGAAAATAAACCACCAGTTAAAAGGTGAAATTTTTTCATCGGGACTGCCTTCTTGCCCTAGCGATCGCATAGATCTCAAATGGGTTCTATAGCAGTTCTCGCATCCGTGAAGTACAGATCCAATTCCCAATTCCCAATTCCCAATTCCCAAAAAACAGGATCTTTCTACCTCATCTAAATGAGAAACGCTATATTTTGTCTAAAATAGGCTTGACAAAAAACAAAACCGTGTGATAGTTTTATGCCAAATAATTAGAAAAATCAGGAATTTTTCCCTAACTGGCAATCAGTAAAATTAGTCAGATATAGCAACTCTAAATTGGTTGGGACAAGTGAGCAGCCTGGAACCCAGGTATAACAATAATTTCTTTTTTGAAAATTGCTACAACCCATTTATGAGGGCTGTATCTAGACATTGCAATTTTTTTGCGAAGTGCATCTCATAATTAATTCCTGATCAATGAACTCCAGTAAAGTATATAGTAAAGTCTCAATTTGAACATATAAATTGAAACTTCAAATAAAAAACAAGTTCATTGCTGAATATTTAGCACCTGACACTACAAGTAGAAAAACAATACTTGCTAAAAAATACCACAATTCACCCCAATCAATGAAAAACAAGCCAAGCTATTGGGTTATCTTATAGTCATTACTATGATGACTATTTTTATTCCCTTTGCTCAAGAAAGATTGAGACGCTCTGACCCTGGGTGTTCTACTTAATGCAGCGCGGCGGAAATAACCCACCAGGAAAGAGATCGATAGAATCCTTACTCTATAAGCATTCTTAATTCTTAATTCTTAATTCGGCGCAGCGGTACTTAGTGTGCCTAAAATTTTCCCAAAGAATAACAACATATAGGAAATAATGGTTGTTGATTACCCGTCTAGTAACCCCAAGCTTGTCACATCAAAAAACTCAGTTGCAACAATCGAAAAACCCCTTACCAGTGGTTCAGTAACCATCCTGATCCCTGCGCTCAATGAGGCAGGTAATCTACCCAGACTCTTATCTTTACTCAACGAAACCTTTCAAAATCTTGGTTACGAATTGCCTGTTCTGGTAATTAACGATGGTAGTACGGATGAGACTCCGAAAGTTCTGGAGAACCTACAACAAAAATATTCCTTTTTAGAGGTTGTTCACCACAGTACTCGCCAAGGAGTTACCCAAGTTTGGAAAACTGCTTTAACACAAGCCCAAACTGATTGGCTCTTTTGGGGACAAGGGGATCTCGAAAGTGATCCACGGGTAGACATACCCACACTGCTAAATGCTGTAACCACGGGAGTAGATGCAGTGGCAGGCTGGCGACAAAATCGTGGCGATGGCAAAACCGGAGCTTCCCAACTTGCTAATCGAGCCTGTCAGCTAGCTTTTGGCATGACTATCCACGACATGAACTGGATCAAATTGCTCCGTAGGGATGCCTTAGTTGCGCTGCCTCTTGAGTTAATTACCCATCGCTATCTGCTAGCAATTCTTAGTGCGATGGGCTATCGTGTGGTTGAAGTTCCCACTCCTTGGTATCCTCGTTTTTCAGGAGTTAGTAAATTTGGTTATGGGCGTCTAGTAACTTCAAGTCTTGACTTTATCAGGGTATTGGTCTGGTTTTACTTTAATCTGGGTAAAAACAAAGTTTTTTCTAAGTTAATATGGGCTACAAACTTCTATACAGAACATTTAGTTGTGAGAAGGTATTAGTACTGCTGCGCGGAATTAAGAATTAAGAATTAAGAATTAAGAATTAAGAATTAAGAATGCTTATAGAGTAAGGATTCTATCGCTCTCTTTCCTGGTGGGTTATTTCCGCCTTACTGTATTAGATATAAACCAAAGGGTCTAGTGTTATACCAAATCCGGTTACTACAGAACACATATCTTATTGAGAAAATCTTGATATATCGCTTGTAGTTGACTTATGTGTGGTATAGCTAAAGCGGATTTGGTATTAGGTGTGAAAGCATCTAATTTTGGTAAAGAAAGTAGTGCGAGCATCTTGCTCGCATTCGGTAATTATTTCAATGCCTAATACCTAACACCTAACACCTAACACCTAACACCTAATAATGATTTCTCGGCTGATCAAAATTGCTCTTGTCATCCTGTTTGTGGGAACAATTATTATTCTAACTTTTAATATATTGTTACCTAGCTTTAGTGATCCCAACTCTAGGATTTATGCATCAAGTTTTGGTTATCCTGCCCTACAACGTGCCAAAGGTCAACCCATCGTTGTGGAAACAGCATTAGCACAAATCACCCCCTTAGAAGATAATCTAGCCGCACCTGGGGAAGCTGTCCCCTTAGCAGATATAGAGCTCAGTCCTCAAATCAAGGGAATTGTTGCAGAAGTTTATGTAACAGAAGGAGAACAAATCAAAAAAGGTCAACCTTTAATTCAGATCGAGCCATCGGATTTTGAAGCTAGGGTGAACCTGGCTCGCAATAATTTAGACATTGCCCAATCTCAGTTGCAATTACTTAGAACTTCTGCACAGGGAAGATTACAGAAATTAGAGAAAAGTGTCAGCGTTGCAGAGACTCAATTGCAGCAAGCTGAGATGAAAATCAAAAATATCCAAGAGATAATGCCTGAACCAACCAAGGACAAGATCAAAGAGTCTGAGGGGCAAGTGAAAATCGTTCGCAGTATTTTACAACAAACTAAGAAATTAATCAATAAAATACGCCCAACTCAAGAAAACTTATCCCTCACCCAAGCAAACCTCACTCAACAAATTGACAAGGGACGTTTAGCAGTAATCAATCGCCAACTGCAACTAGAAACAACACTGCGAGACTTAGAAAGAACGGTTATCTATGCTCCCAGTGATGGTTTAGTGAGTCAAGTTCATACTGATGTGGGGGAATTGGTCTATCCCGGCATGAGATATCCTTTAGTTGCAATTAGTCAGAATGTGACTTTTAAAGCCTACATCGATCAAGCTAGACTTAATGCCTTAAAAGTTGGCGATCGCGCCACAGTTCACCTGAGTGCTTATCCAGGACAGGCATTTTCAGGTAAAGTGATTAAAATTAATCCAACGGTGGAAACCACAGTAAATCGTCGCTATAAACGAGGAATTAATCAACAATATACCTATGCAGTCTGGATTGATCTGGAAAATCTTGATTTATCCCCTGGAGTACAAGGTTACGCTCAATTCAATCTAGTGCAAACCAGTCTAACAATCCCTGAGAGCTCGGTTACTCATCTATCTGCTGGGGAAGGTATGGTTATGGTGGTAGATTCAGGTCATGCAGTTGTTAAACAAGTAAAATTAGGAAGAAAGTTTCATCATCAGCGTCAAGTCTTGGTTGGATTAGAAGTTGGGGAAGAGGTTGTAATTCATCCTAGAGCAATTAATCCAGGGGATTTATTATCAATTGATAATTGATAATTGATAATTGATAATTGATAATTGATAATTTTTTAATGAGTTCAGAAGAGGTTTGAGTTGTCAAATAAAAGCGATCTGATTAGAGAACGAATATTACCTTTAGATCTACTTAAGGCAATTAGTATCATAGCTGTAGTTTCGTTTCATGGTATTTTAGTACCACAACAGAGCTATGTTGACCTGGAATCAACTCTCAATATCCTGTTTGCACCTTTAAGATTTTGTGTGCCTGTTTTTCTGACAATCTCTTTTTTCTTATGTGAACAGAGTTTACAAAAACAAAAAGAAGATACAATCTATGATTGGCTTAAAAAGCGCTTAACTCGTTTGTTAATTCCAACTTTGTTTTGGTTTTTAGTAGCATCAGTGCTAGTTTTAATTAAGGAAAGTTTTATCGGGAACCCATTTACCGAAACTCTTAGAGAAATTAGCGAATTAGTCCTAACAGGTAGAATATTTGCTGGCGCATATTACCTGTTAATCGCACTACAATTATCGTTATTATTTATCTACCTAAATCGTTACTTTCTCCAGTGGCACAATCTAGCGATCGCTATTTTTTTGCAAAGCTTGGCATTCGGCGCTATTGATTTTTCACTCCAAGGTAATTGGGGAACACAATTCTCTGATTTTTTGCGATTAGTCGAACGCCCTTTCTTGATTTATTGGTTTGTTTATCTTGCTTTAGGTGTTTACTTATATACTAATTGGCAAGTATTGCGTCAAATTTCGGCTCGTATTCACACTCCTGTAAAAATATTATTGCTACTTGCGACTTCTATTCTTATGCTTACGGAAGCTACTTGGCTACATTACCTAACCGGACAAGCATTTTTGCCTTTTGAGTATGCCATGTCATCTTGTATAATCAGCGTTTGTGTTTTGTTTGTTTGTTTAGCCTCTATTCAAGAAAATCAATTACCACCTAAGCTTTTTCAAATTGTTGATCTACTATCAAAATACAGTTTAGGTATTTTTTGTATTAATGGCATTCTTTTTCATATTCTTGTTGTCTTTAGTAGTTTTATCCTGCCAGACTTGACTTACAATTTGCCTGAAATTATAGTAATCAAAGTTTTGGGAACAGCACTTCTGCTCTCTGTTTCATTGGGACTATCAATTATCCTAAAACGCCTCGGCTTGGAAAAGTGCGTCTCTTAGTATTTAATAAAAGGTATTAGGTGTTAGTGCAAGAAGGCAGAAGGCAGAAGGCAGGAGGGAAGAAAGCTTTTAAACCTTATTGTGATTGAGAAACTAACGCTTCTGCTTGATAGCGAATATTTGCTTGCTTGAATCGCCTTAGTGCTTCCCCTAAGCGATCACACTCAGCAATTAAACTAATTCTTACATAACCTTCACCGCCAACACCAAAGGCATTACCAGGGGTCACCACTACTCCAGTTTGTTGTAGCACATCTAGAGCAAAATCTGTTGAATTAGTACCAACAGGACAAGGAACCCACAGATACATTGTCGCTTTTGACTTGGGAACATCCCAGCCCAATTCTGCTAACCCCTCAATGAGAAAATCTCGACGGCGACGGTAGCGACTTTGGACTTTATCCAGGTATAGATCCGGCAACTGTAGGGCAGTTTCCGCTGCAGTTTGCAAGGCAGCAAAAATGCCATAGTCCAGATTAGTTTTTAATGTCCGTAACCCCTGAATAATGTGGCGATTACCGACAACAAAACCAACGCGCCAGCCTGCCATATTGTAGGTTTTCGATAAGGTATGAAACTCAACACCAATTTCCTTTGCACCAGGAATTTCTAGCAAGCTGGTAGGTTGATAACCGTCAAACGCTAGTTCGGCGTAACACAAATCATGAACTAGCAGAATTGAATATTTACGAGCAAAGGCAACAATTTCTTCAAAAAACTCCCTGGGAGCGGTGGCAGTGGTGGGATTACTGGGATAGTTGAAATAGAGAATCTTCGCTTGCTTCGCTACTTCATCGGGAATTGCTGCTAAATCAATTAACCAGTCGTTTTCCGGCTTCAGAATCAGACTGTGGATAGTACCACCAGCAATCAGAGGACCTCGAAAATGGGCAGGATAGGCAGGGCTAGGTACTAAAATCAAATCACCAGGATTGACGTAAGCTAGGGCAAGGTGAGTTAACCCTTCTTTTGAACCCAACAAAGGTAAAGCTTCGCTATTTGGGTCTAGCTCAACATCATAACGGCGATGATACCAATTGGTGATTGCTTGGCGGAAATTAGCAGTACCTTCAAAAGGCGGGTAGCCGTGATTAGCAGGATTTTGCAAAGCTGCGATTGCCGCTTTAATTACTGGCTCAGGTGCTGCTCCATCAGGATTCCCCATCCCCAAGTCTATCAAATCAAGTCCCTGTTCCCGAGCACGGGCTTTGAGTTCATCTAAACGAGCAAATACATAGGGGGGTAGTGCACTCAGACGCTCTGCTGGGGTGATCCAATCTAGATTCATTGTTAGTAGGTTGGTGGTGTTATCCGTTTAATAATTACATTTCATCAGGGTTAATTCCCATTTGGCGTAACCGCTCTGCTAGTCGCTCTGCTCGTTGTCGTTCTTGTTCTGCTCGTTGTCGTTCTTGCTCCAATTGAGATGTTAATAGCTGTGAGCGCTCGTCCCCAGTTAGCAACAAATTTCCTTGATTATCCCACCAACGCAGCCAAGGAAGTTTTACCTCATCATATTTTCCTTGCCAGATACCCAACTCGACACCCATTGCTGGAATCGGATAATGACCACGTTCATTAGCCCTCATCAGCTCATAAGAACCCTCTACCAAATGATACATCTCTACTGAAGCTTTTTGAACCTCATAAATACCATAAAAAGGCACTCGAATTGCTTGCTCATACACCCAAAATTTGCCAGCCTTCTTTTTCTCCTCCTGATTATCTAGAGAAGGAGGTGTTTTGTCTCGTTCTTCTAAACCATCTCCCGAGACAAATTCCAGGACAATTAGTGGTGCAACAAACTCCTTCCACAATACATAAGAGCGCCGCATCTCACCATCTAGTAGAGGTGGTATGTTAGGAACATAAAACCAATCAGGAGCTTCAGCACCTCTTTCTGGAGGTTCAGTTAAACGCCAATAAATGCCACTATCTTGGCCAATGCGATATTGTCCATCAGGATGAAGTTCCTGCAAAACAGGTCTGATAGAATCAGTTAGTAAAACGCTTTGCGGATGTTCTTGAAAATTTTTCACAAATGTACCATCAGACTCCGGTAACTGGGTATGGTCTGGGATAACGGTAGTTGTACAGTGAGGAGATTTTGCAAGAGTCATAATTAGGGACTTCCAGATAAAAAATATCCTATTTCATATTTAGGCAGAGGAGCAAGAAGCAGGGGGAGTAAACAAGCATATTGAGTCCAAGAATTGGGATAGCTTATTTTTTGCAGTTCCCCTAATTAGGGCTTGCTGCATAAGTGTGGAAGCTATACCAGACTATGCTTTCAATCATTTTTTTCGGGACAAAGTGCAAGGAAATGGTATCTTTTAGTTCAATTTCCTTGCACTTTCATGGGAAATCCCTGGGTGACCTTGGGGAATACAAGTGCTCAAAACGAGGATAAATGCTTAATTCCTTCTTACTTGTTACTTTTTACTTGTTACTTGTTACTTATTCAGCAAGCGCTAATTACTCCCTTACCTCACTTACTGCTGTTGCTAAACCTAACTGGCTGTGATTTCTTTCAACTGGGGTTGTTGTAGAAACCATTGCTGCCATTAACTGCTCTGGCATGACTTTAAATGGTAGTCGATGGATATCGGAACCTTCTCTACAAGCAACTTCTGCTGCTTGCTTTAACTCTGCTAGGGTAATGTTCCCTAATCCCAAGTCATCCAGAGTTTGGGGCAGACCAATCTCTGTGTAGAATGAGCGCAGCTGTTGCCGTGCTGCTGCTGCTAGTTGGTTGCCTTGAAGCATTTCTTCCAGACGCAGCTGTACGAGAATGCCATAGGCTACTTTCTCCCCATGTAAAGCATTGTGTGCTGCTGGTAGATGAGTTAAACCATTGTGAACCGCATGAGCAGCAACGGTACGACATTGAGCACCTCCCAAACCACCAATAACGCCAGCTAGTAGGATGGTGGCATCTACTACTTCCTGCCAGACTTCACTCCCTGGTTCTTGAAGAGCCTCTGCCGATTTTTGCAGCAGGATGTCTCGTAGTACTCTTGCTTGTTGTACGGCGGCAATGAGCAAGGTACTAGAGTCAGCACCACTACTAACAGAAGCTTCATACCACTTTGCTAAAGCATCCCCAATACCTGCTACTAAGGTGCGTTGGGGTGCTGTCTGAATTATGCTGTAATCTAACACAAGTAAATTCGGACAGTGGTTAAGACCTACATCATAGAGGAAAGCACCGTGGTCAGAATAAATATTGGATAAAGCTGTCCAAGCAGCACAGGTAGCAGCAGAGGTAGGTATGGTGATGACTGGTAAATGACACTGATGCGCTAAAAGTTTTGCCGTGTCTAAGGCTTTACCGCCGCCAATGCCGATAATGAGATCAGCTTGGTGGTTACTTGCAGCTACTTTTAGGGATGCTAGGGATGCTTCACTGCAATCAGGACTATAGGATTCAAAGGAATAGGTAAGCTGCTGTTGTTCTAAGAGAGTTTCTAGTCGTGGTGCTAGACTAGCCAAAGTGCGATCGCCTCCTACAACTAAGGGACGATATCCCAAGTATGCGATCGCTTCTCCTGAAAGTGCTAGTGCCTGAGAACCTCGTAACACCCTAGCTGGTGCTACAGTTAGGGAAAGCAAGGAGGTAGGTGCTTGGTTAATCATGCCTTGAACAGAAAATTAAGAACTGTTGTGTATTAAAAATTAATATTACAGGACTTACGCAAAGCCTTCATTGACCGAAAATCGTAGGGCGCAAGCCGATGGCTTTCTACTCATGGGGATAAGCCCGTAGGCGAATTTATTCGCCGTCAAACTTCTTTGTGATTGGCTACATACTGTTATGTATATAATAATTATACCTACAAGCTATTCTTACAGGAGGTGATTTAAGGGTGTTGGTACTAGAGTACAAAGCAGTAGTTAAACCCAATCAAGTCAAAGCCATAGACGAAGCTATTCGTACCAGTCAATTTGTCCGTAACAAAGTGCTTAGATATTGGATGGATAATCATGGCATTGGTAAAAAAGAACTGTACCAGTACAACACTCAGTTACGTGCACAATTCTGGTTTGTTAAGCATTTAAACAGCCATGCTTGCCAAGCTTCGGTTGAGAATGTCGAACGTGCAATTCATCGATTTTTCGATAATTGTAAAAAGAAGAAACCTGGTAAAAAAGGCTATCCACGGTTTAAGAAAAATTGTCGTTCTGTTGAGTACAAGCAATCGGGATGGAAGTTGCACTCATCAAAACGTCGTCTTAACTTCATTGATAAAAAAGGTATTGGTGAGGTGAAATTACTGGGGAAATGGGATATCCATACTTACCCAGTTGAGTTAATCAAACGGGTTCGGATTATCCGTCGTGCTGATGGGTATTATGTGCAATTTTGCCTCAAGGCTGATAGCCAGCAAAATGCACCATTCACTACATCTGAAGTGGGTATTGATGTTGGTTTGGAGTATTTCTACTCCGACAGCAACGGCAACCATGAAGAGAACCCACGATATCTTCGCAAAGCTGAGAAAGATATCAAACGGGTACAACGCAAGATCTACAAAAAGAAGAAAGGGTCATCTGGCAGAAGAAAAGCACGTAGTGTTTATGCTCGGAAGCATTTGAAAGTAACAAGACAAAGGAATGAACATGCCAAAAGACTTGCACGTAACTTATGCTTAGCTAACGCTAAGGTCGTCTTGGAAGATTTGAATATTTCCGGCTTGGTAAGAAACCACAAGCTAGCTAAGAGTATCAGTGATGCTTCTTGGTACAACTTCCGTCAGTGGCTCGAATACTTTGGGGATAAGTTTGGGCGGGAAATAATTGCAGTAGCACCGCATTATACTAGCCAAGAGTGCAGTAATTGTGGAATTAAAGTTCAGAAATCTCTGAGTACTCGTACTCATTCTTGTCCACATTGCGGGTACATTGAGCAACGCGATGTCAATGCGGCGATTGTAATTTTAAGTCGTGCAACTACCGAAGGGCATTCGGGAAGTAACGCTAATGGAGATGTTTCCTCTACTTCGGTTGGTCGCAAGACCTGTCGAGGCAAGAAACGTCGGTGAAGTTAGAATCCCCCAGCTTCTAGCCGTGGGGAGTGTCAAAAACATAGACTGGCATTATAGCCAATAGAGATAAATTACAGGCAAATAGTATTAACGTCGTCTTGGAAGTAAACTTAACTTATAGTGCCGGACAATCTCGTTTTCACTTTAACTTATGTAAAGCAAAGCCATTTTGCTTTTGCATCATTAATTTGTCCAGAAAGACCCCTTTCTTTGGTAAGAAAAAGTGTAGAACTTGATTCCCTGAATTTGAGGGATGAGCCGTGCCCAACATAATCGCGATTATTAATGGTAAGGGAGGTGTTGGCAAAACAACTACCTCAGTAAATTTGGCTGCAACTCTTGCAGATAAAAAACGAGTTCTTCTGGTTGATGCTGATCCTCAAGGTTCTGCAACCTGGTGGGTTGAGCGGGGTGGTTCAAGCATGGGATTTGACCTTGCTCAAGAGACAGATCCAACCCTTTTGAGTAGTTTACCTAAAATGAAAGGCTACGAGTTAGCAGTGGTGGATACCCCTCCAGCCCTGCGCTCTGAAGCCTTGGAGGCGGTGGTTGCAGTCGCCGATTATCTAATTTTGCCCACACCGCCCGCTCCAATGGACTTAGCTGTACTGATTGAAACGGTACGGGAAGCTATAGCAGCAGTGGGAGTAGCTCATCGAGTGCTTCTGACTCGGGTAGACTCCCGCAGTCTCCGGGAAGCAGTCGAGGCGCAAAAGACTCTTAGGGAATTGGGAGTTCCAGCATTCCATGCTTTTATACGGGCATACAAGGCTCACGAACGAGCTGCCCTTGAAGGTATACCAATTAGTCAATTGCGAGGGGAAAATGCCCGTGAAGCGAAGGCAGACTACTGTCGTGTAGCTGATGAATTACAACGTGATTGGGGAAGCTAATGGCAAAGAAAAGTTTAACAGACTTGCTGCGTGAAGAGGTGGACAAATCTCCACAGTTAGCAGCTGACACAGTTCCAGAAACCAACAATGATCAACTTTTAGATCAAGATACTGAAGCAGTAGAAAAAATACCAATGAGTACCACCAAATCAATTAGCAATCTTACGAAGGCTCAATTGCAAGCAACAGTAACTGAGTTAAGAGGCGCCCTAAAGAAAGCTCAAGAGGCTTTAGAGCAAGCCCAAAATCAGCAAGAAAGTTTCGCTAATTTGCAAGAAGCTCTCCAAAATTCACAAAAAAATGAAGCGTCTCTCAAAGAAGAGGTTACTGAGTTAAAAGCTGATTTGGAACGGCAGGCAAAATCTGTACAGAAACTTGAGGAAGAACTAAAGCAAATGAATCAGATTAAGAAAGAATTTGAGGAAGCTAAAAAAGCAGCTATTCAACTAGCAGAAACCAATGAAAAATTGACTCAGAAAGTTAACGGTATGAAAAAAGACGATAAAGATATGACATTACAGACGAAAAAATTGCCAAATCAAAGCCTAGTACCTCACACCCCAAACAGACCAATTCAAAAAGAATCTGATAAACCTGCTGATTTTGCTAAGAAGACTTGGTTGCTTTAAAAGAAGGCAGAAGGCAGTCTTGATGAAAATTTTTTTATCATCAGGTTATGACAGTAGATTCTTCCCTGTTCCGGAGCCCCCTAACCCTATTTACTATTAAACTGGGTTAGTCTGTGCTCTTTGTTCAAGTAAGTTACGAATTGAAGTTTTTTCTATAAGTCCTACTAAAACACCATTTTCACGAACTACAGACAACTGATTCAGTTGTTCTTGTTCTAGGAGCATTACCACTTCCAAAAGGGATTGATCTGATTTAACTATGGTAGAAGTCTCAATTGGCTGCATTAGTTCCCTAACTGTGGTTATTGACCAATCGGAAGTGGGAATATTTCTCATATCATCAACAGCGATTGCCCCTAAAAGTTGACCTTCTGCATCAGTAACCAGAAACTTACTCCATTCCCTCTTGCCAATGATATACTCATTCGCAAACTCCCTTAAAGACAAATCTCCTGAAACAATGGGACTGTTGGGAATCACTGCATCCTCTGCTTTAAGATTAGTTAATTGGTTTTGAATTGTGGCAGACTGGGCAGAACGACCAGCATTTTGTAAGAGAAACCAACCGATCAATAGAGTCCAGATACTACCGAAATTAATGATCTCAAAGACGGAGAGTAAACCAATAGCAACCCCCACCCAACCAAAAAACTGACCAACGCGACTAGCAAAAACGACTCCTTTATAGGGATTTCCCGTAATCTTCCACACCAGAGCCTTGAGAATATTACCGCCATCTAGGGGTAAGCCAGGAATCAGGTTGAACAAAGCCAGAATCAGGTTGAGTTGAGCAATCAATCCGACTATAGCGGCTAATGAGCCTGAGAGTTGGGTAGTGACGCCAATAAAGGTTAACAGAATAAATAACACTAGGCTAACAGCTGGACCTGCGATCGCGATCCAAAATGCTTCTGCTGGAGTCTTTGATTCTTTCTCCAGACTAGCTAAGCCACCAAAGAGAAACAGCGTGATCGATTTAACCTCAATTCCCTGGCGAATGGCAACAACGCTATGTCCGAGTTCATGAGCTAAGACAGAGGAAAACAGTAACAGTGCAGTAACTAATCCCAAAAGCCAGGGAAGAACAACACCTAATCCTGGGAAATTCCCTGCTAATAGACCTCCGTAGCTCCAGGTTACCAGAGCCAAGACTAAAAACCAGGACGGATGTAAATAAAAGGGAATGCCAAATAAATTGCCAATACGAATGCTACCGTTCATACAACTACCTCAAATTCTTATATTTAAGACGTTTTTTTAGTGTCGTCTTTTTCTCTTGCTTATATTGTAACGAAATGTAAAATATGCCCTCATCTCTTAGCTGTCGTAAGATCCGTCCACTACAGTTCGGTTTTAGACATTAAAGTTATCTAGCTCATCCCCGTTAGTATCGGCATAATAGAGATAAGAATAGTATTTCCTGCGTTAAGCAGCATGATATTTCTAGATGAGACAAAACATTCTCTATACTAATAATAACTAGCCCATGTCTGTCCTGGAAAACAAAACTCCTCCCTTCTACCGTCAAGAAGATGTCCAGCAAATCCTCAATTTAGCGATTGCTCGTCAAGCTGATCAAGGGGAACTTTCCCGGGAGCAACTTGTGGAAATTGCTATTGAATTAGGTATTTCCACAGAAAATATCCTGCAAGCTGAAGAGGAATGGATGCTTCGGCAACAAGAACAACAAAAACGTCAGGAATTCAATCTCTATCGGAGTATTCAACTGAAGAAAAATTTTGGTAAGTTTATCATAATTAATGCTTTCTTAATAGTTATTAATTTGCTAAGTGCGGGACAGCTTTCTTGGTCACTATATATTTTATTATTTTGGGGAATGACCTTAGGGGTCAAGGTTTGGAATAATTATCAATTACAAGGCGAAGAATACGAGCAGGTCTTCTATAAATGGTATCGCAAGCAACAAATTACAGAAGTTGCTAACTCCATTTATACTCGTGTTAATAACTGGATAAAAAGTTTGAATTGAACGATAATACGAAGATTTTAGATTCTAGATTTTAGATTTTTGTACCTTACACAATTATGCCAACACCTTTTTTACTCAGTCGTGTACTACTGCGCTTCCATAATAAACCTGATGACCTACGAGAAGATCTGTCTGCTGCTGTCTTGACGAGCGATGGTAGTTTGTGGTTTGGCTCTGATGAATTCCTCACAATTGAGCGGTTATCTCCTGTAGAGCCATATATTTTTGGAGAACACCAGTCATTTGCTGTTGGAGATTTTGTCAAGCTATTTAATCAAAAAGACGAAATCGATATTGAAGGGATGGATTATGCGAACAATTACCTATGGCTAACAGGTTCCCATAGTACAAAGCGGAAAAAACCAAAAGGTAAACAAACTGGGACTGATCTAGAAAGACTCGCCACGATTAAGACTGAATTTAACCGTTATTTACTCGCTCGTATCCCTGTATTTGAAGGGGAATTATTTAAGTCATGCTCCCACCCAGATAATCCGGATGCAAAGCTGACAGCAGGATGTTTACAGCAAACAGAAAATAGCAATATACTCATAGATGCTCTCAAAAAAGATATTCATCTAGGTCCATTTTTAAATTTTCCTCTTCCCAGTAAAGAAAATGGATTTGATATTGAAGGATTAGCTGTACATCAGGATAGAGTTTTCTTAGGATTCCGTGGACCTGTGCTGCGAGGTTGGGCTGTTATTCTGGAAATAGAAGTTGAAGAGAAAAAAACAGGAGTTTTAACGCTAAAAGAAATTGGTGAAGCCGGAGCTCTCTACAGAAAGCATTTTGTTTACTTGAATGGTCTGGGTGTGCGGGAATTATGTTTTAAGGGTGAAGATATGATTATTTTAGCCGGACCAACTATGGATCTACAAGGAGATATGCGAGTCTTCTTGCTCAAGGATGCCTTAGCTCTTGCTGAAGATAGTATATCTGGTCAGGAATCGGGAAATTTGGAGGTATTATTTGACATTCCTGTTACCAGTGCCTTAGGTAATGCTGAAGGGTTGGCGCTATTTCCCTGTTTGGGAGAGTCAGATTCACTTTTGGTTGTTTATGACTCCCCTGATGAGGCGAGAAAAGTGGGAAAAAATTCAATCTATGCAGATGTCTTTAGATTGTAGAGACATTCAAGGGAACGTTTCTACAAGGTAGACAAGGACAGGCAAGATGCCTGTTCCACAAGAGTTTTATCAATTATCAATGGATAATTGATAATTGCTATAGTCGCTTTAAAAGAAAAAAAATGATGACAGAAACAACCTTTGCAGAAATATTAGAATCAGCTGAACAACTTCCCAATGAATCGTTTGAACATCCTTACCGCTTAAAACTTTCATACTTTCATTCCTCTTCAAGGGTATCCTGAATAAGTACTTTTATATAATCATCGGGTGGGCGCTTTTCATACTGCTCATGGTTAAAAATGAATAACAGATGAACCTTATATTCATCCCGATTAACAAGGTACACGATTCTAACCTGACCACTTTCACCTTTCCCGATTTTGAATCGTATTTTTCTAAATTCAAGAGAACTGGGTAGTTTGAGCTTCTTGGGTAAAGGTTCCGGTTCAGAACTGACAGAAGAGTTAAGAAAAAAGGGATCTTCTACAATCTCCTTAAGGATTTCCTTGACTTTTTCCTGTAGAGCCTTCTTGTCTGACAGGTTTTTCTTGAAGCGTTGGCTTTTAGATAGCTTATCTAAACTGGCTTGAAAACTCGGCGCGTACTTAAGCGAAAATTGCATCTACCCACTCATCAATATCTTCAACAGCCAAATCCTCAGAAGCTTTCCCAGACAGAGCATCCGTCAAAACTACCTCAATCATCTTTTGGTATTCAGGGTGCGATCGCTCAATATCATCTAGCATTTGCTCACCAAAATCTTTCATATCATTGAGCGATAGTGGATTTTGCGACGGAGCATCAGCAGGTAAATCTCCCCTAGCATTTTGCCACGGAAATTCTTGGTGAGTCATATCGCTTAACTTGTAAGCATGATGTTCCCCTAGGAAACACCAAACCTCACCCATTAGATCAGTGATGTTCTTCGGAAACTCCGGTAAATTATCGATCAAAGGAACAGGTAATTGCTGATTTTTAAATTCTTTGTACTGGGTGTAAACTGGAGGACAGACTGGTCCGTATCTCCAAGCTTGAATCTCATCCTCAAAAAGAGGTTCTTCATAGAGAGCAAGGTAAAGGCACTGCAAATAGTACACTAACTTATTCACCTTCATGTTGGTCATCTCACTAGAAAGACCATCCTGAGCTGCTTGGAAGATAAATAACTTGGCGATGTCTAAACACTCCATCAAACTATTCTCCAAAGCACACTACTTTTATTATATCTCTTTACAATCCCCTCAAATGCTCTCTAAACAAGGCTTTAATGTCGATTGCTCTTTTAATAAGGTATGCTTAGAATTCAGTTACAACATGGCGAGATTCGGTAATAGCAACCATTCTCGAAAGACCTAATCAAGGACTTGGTTCTGCAGAATCCAGTTGTAGCAAGCCTTAATACAGTGATTTGTATCAACCCGTTTATTCTTGAACTTATGATCAAATTCATCTGTGCTGGTTCTGGAGCTGTCTTGGGCGGAGTAGCATTCGCGGCGGGATGATCTGTTGGTTTTAGATCACTCTGTCCGACTTATCCCGTACTAAGCTCGCTATCTGGATTCTCGGGAATCAATCCATTAGGGCTGAATGCTGCTGAGGGTTCGACTCCCTCGCCCGCCACTGTAAAGAATTAATTTCGATCACCTTTGATTCAGTAATAGGTAGGTTGGGTGAAGCGATAGCGTAACCCAACAGTCCTCGCATATTCCGTTGGGTTTCACTTCGTTCCACCCAACCTACGGTTTTAGTGGTGCCACAGCACGACTAGACTGTTTCAGCTACTGGTGTTAGCTAAACTTCTTTTTCAGCAACCACTATCCTTAACCTAATACCTACTTCTAGAACACCGATTCAATATTCTTATTTTCGACACAATCCCACATCTTAGGGCGAAGCATTCGGACAGAAAAACTAGGACTTGACCGGTAAATTCTCGCCCGAATGCTTCGCCCCTACACTTATATTTTGGCTACTGAATTGGTGTTCTAAGCTGCAGCAGGTTCTTCATAGGGAATAAATGTACTCTTCTTTGCACCGCAAATAGGGCAACTCCAATCCTCTGGAATCTCTGCAAAAGGCGTACCAGGGGCTATACCTGAGTCAGGATCGCCAGTTACTGGATCGTAAATCATAGAGCATTGTCGGCAAATCCACTTTTGAACCGCTGGATCATCACTGGTGTAACCTGGTTGAGGGGTTTCACCGGATAGGGTGTTGAGTGCTTCGGTGTAGCGACGGGCATGATACTCTTCAATACTGGTGAGCAAGCCAAAGTTGTGGGCAGCTTTACGAAATATAGCCGCATGTTGACGAGATTCCTCTCCTTGAGCCTCAAACTCGGCAGCGGCATCACCGTCACGATCCTCCCGTGCTGCCTCAGCAAAACCAGGATACATGGTTGTATACTCGTAAGTCTCTCCCTCAATTGCTAGTTCCAGGCAACGCCCAGCAATCTTCTTTTTCTCCTCTTCACTCAGAGCAGACACATCATCCACTGCCAACTCAGGGTGAATTAAACGAAAATGAGCAAAGGCATGTTCAGTTTCTTGAGCCGCAGTTTCTTTAAATAACTTAGATAGATCCTTGAAACCTAAACTGCGAGCTACCTCAGCAAAAAACAAATATTTGCGATTGGCCATTGACTCACCAGCAAAGGCTTCGTCTAGATTCTTAGCGGTATTTGAGTTACTTAAATCCATCATGTTTTACCCTTTTCCAAAACATCAACAATAATCTATTGCATCGTATTAAGCTTGACAAGCCACCACAATATACAGAGTGCGATCGCAAGTGATAAAAATGTGCATTAATCGTTGATATTCCTCATGCAATCAATAAACCAGAGTAAAGCATGGGTATCTAGTAACATCTACATGTAGTCCTTAAAGTCTTCGAGTGGAGCATCGAAGTCATCTGACATCCAAACTTTTCCCTTTAATAGCCCTGCCTTACGCTTTTTATTGAACGTTTCTTCTTGGGGCAATGCTTTTGCATATTTCTCCACCAAAAACTCGATGTAGTGCAGCACTTCTGTTCGCAATGATTCTGGTAATTCTTCCAACTTTTCTAAAATTAAAGGTTGTACCATTATTTTGTCTCCTAAGTCTAGCTGCTGCTGATAACCTCTTTTAATTATGGTTTCAACCTTGAAAATAACCTAAACAAAACTAAAAATTCCACCTAAAACCTAACACCTAAAACCTAAAACCTAACACCTTTGATTCAGTCTTGATATAGTACTTGAGCCAAATCGTTGCGTAACAAGGCTTCTTCTCCGGTATCTTCTAAAATACGAGCCAGATCGATCGCCCGCTCATAGAAATTTCTAGCATTTGCGAAGTCACCAGTGACTGTGTACAATTCAGCAGATAACCGCAACCAAACAAGTTCTTGAAAGAGGTCTTTCTCTTCTTTAGCAAGAGCAATGTGTTGGTCAAGAGCTCTAAAAGCTGGGGGATAATTGCCAGCCTCTCTGTAAGAATTGACCAAACCCCGAAAAGCACGAAACTGGTTAGGAGCATCGCTCGTTGTCCGAGCTAGTAGCAGTGCTAATCCGTAAGCTATCACTGCATCATCTGGGAGATTAGCAGCACGATAGGCATCTCCTAAATTATTACGGGTATTCGCTTCCCCCAAGGGATCTGCAAAGCGACGCCGCAAAACTATGGCAGCTTCGTATTGCTTAATCGCATCGAAATAATTGCCTCTCTCAAATTCCACTAAGCCTAAGTTACTTAAGGTTAGCCCTTCTGCTTCCTCATTATTAACACTACGAGCGATCGCAAGAGCTTCTATTAAGGTTCGAGCTGCGGCTTCACCATTTCCAGTTTGCAGCAACAATGTACCTAAGTTGTTTAAGCCATAAATTTGCCCCTGAAAATCCTTCAGGGAACGGGCAACCCCTAACCGGCGTCGCAGCATATCTGCTGCTTCTTCATAACGCCCTAGTTTGGCATAAGTATGTCCTAGGTAATCGTAGGTTAGTCCTACTCCCTGCAAATCACCAACTTGCCGATAAATATCTAGTGCTTGCAACCAGTAGTTGAGGGTTTTCTCAAAATACCCTTTGCGGTACGACTGTCCTCCTAACCGCAGGAGTAAATCAGCTTGCTCTCTAGGTTCTCCACGACTACCGTTGTTTAAAGGAATATCTAGTTGTGGCTCAAGTTCAATGCTATCAAACCCCCCAGGAAAGAACTGTGCCCTAGCCTCTGTGCTAGCAAGCATTAGTGGTACTTGCAGCAGTGCAATGGCACTTAAGCGAATTAACGACTTATTTTGCATCTTCCAGAGTTTTTTCCTTTGGATCTTCATACTTCATCCTGTTCATTAATTAATAATGGATAATTACAAGAAAGTTAAAACCGAGAGGATTGAATATAAGGAAATCTCAAGCGCACTTTTTTTCCCTTTTAAGGAGAGGCTTTAAACCGGATTGATTAATTATCAATTATCAATTATCAATTATCCATTGGTAAACAAGAGTGGTTATTTTCTCAAAACCGGTACTACTGCACCTACTGCACCTACTGTAGATTCCTGTTGTGGAGCTTTAAAGTCTTCACCCAAATAAATTTGCCGAATATCCTCTGGCAAGGCAGTTTCCAATAGCTGATACCCTTGCTGAAGCTGAGTTCTTACTTGAGCAGGTGCAATTACATCACCCTCTGCTTGCAGATAGGCTGCAATTCGGGTTTCGCTCCACTGAAAAGTCTCTGCCATAACAATCATCAGTCGTATGATTGGTGGTAGCTGATCTAATGCTTGTTCCAGGTAACACCACAAAGGGGGTGGTGCTGCGTTGACTTCGTAGTGAATTGATTCCACAGAAGGCAAATCTGCTTGGTTAATACAGACAGCAGTCATATTAATCAGCCAGTTTTGGAAGAAACTAGACTCCGGTGTATATTCCTCGCGCAAATCTAGTCCACCCAGTTCATAGTAGAGATGACGCCAAGTTAGGGCAAATAGGTAATCTGCCTGCACAGGGGATCGAGCTGAATGACTAATCAGGGTATAGACAATCGGACTATAGCGACAGAAAATTGCTGTGAAGTACTTCCCCTGCTCTGGATAACGCTGAAACAGGGTCAACAGTTCGCGATCGCTATAATGAAACAGCGCTTTTACTAACGGATGATTTGATTCGGAAAAATGCGGAATTTGCACAATCTTCAATTTCCAGCTGTACTCAGGAAAATTAGAGCAGATGCTTCCCTCTTATGTCTAGCACTACTCATACTCAGAGGGTGTTACTCAGGTTGAGTGGCATTGGAGAGATTCAGACTCATATAATACTGACGAGCGACTAGTTTAGACTCTACTCAGGCAAAGTAATCAGAGAAATTAGCTAAAATTAGTAGCATCTGTGATATAAGTCTTGTGCTAATCATCTTACCTACAACTGGACACTAGATTCATCAAAGTTAAGATCAATTCATTGCACTGTGTCAATTTATGATTATATCAGTTGAACTTATTTCCTTCCTACTTAATCCCTTACCCCCAGGTGCTTTTCTGCCTTCTCTACCTTTAGATAGCCTCTTTTCCACTCAGGGCATCATGGTAATGCTCTTGGCAGCTTATGCTGTTGCCATGTGGATGTTTCTCACCAGTGCCCCTAAGGTTCATACCATCATGGTATCTGATTTAGAAGTGGCTCGACGGTTTTATGAAGGCTTGCTCGATTTTACAGCTGCCGAAGTGCCTCTGCACTACTACTACAACTATGAGCAAACTCTGGGAGCCACTAGTATTGATCCTCTTTATATGTCAACCAGTATGGGAAGCAGTAGTGCTACCCAGTTCAATGGTTCAGAGGGATTGTGGTATCAAATGAAAAAGAATACTCAACTACATATTATTTCTGGGGCAACCTTTGGTAAGAAAAACCAGCATCGACACGTTTGCTTTGATCATGATTGCTTGGAACAAGTGTTAATGCGGGTGCAAATGCGACAACTAAAATACAAAGTGCGTACTCAAAAGCCTCTCAATTTTTTAGTTAAAGACTTAGATAACAGGGTGATTGAAATGGCGGAAGTTTCTAATTAGTCATTTGTCATTTGTTGTTTGTCATTGGTTATTTGTTCTTTATTATTTTTACTAATGACTCATGACAAATGACTAATAACATTTTAACCACCGACTTGAGCTGGTTTAGTTAAGTGATCACAATAGCGATCGCTTATAATTGTTGAGCGTATCTTTACCGGTTCCATCTTGGATGATTTTGGCATTGGTCGTTGTTTTGGATGGGTGATAATTTTCTTGCATACCACTTGCTCACTACCTAAGTAGGGATATCCCCAAGTGTAAAGCTCTAAATCACTGGTGGTTGCATTAACTGGAGAGAACATCAAGTTAGTTGTTAAAACCAATCCCACAGTTGCTAGAGCTATAATTACAGTTCTCAACATGGACTTTTCTCAGGCTATCAATTTATTGTATTAGCATTTCCTTTATTATTACCTCAGTTTTTCTGATCGTGGGTAAATAATTTTGGCTGCGGTTGCTTCATTACTCACCGAAAGCGGCGGGAAGCCTATTCCTTGTTTCCTTTTGCCTGGGTGATGATAAACGAATGGAGCCAGTGTTAGGGAGTGATTCCATAATTTAACCAAAACGGCAATCTACCACCAGGAGTGCATTTTTGCGAATGGGAGGAATTTGTAGAACGATTTGGAACCAATGCACTTAGGTTGCGTTTAATGAGGGGACTGCCAATGGCAATGGAGCAACTTAAAGCAGCTGGTTGCCGGACAATTTATATCAATGGCAGTTTTGTTACTATCAAAGCAGCTCCAGGAGATTTTGACTTATGATTAAAAATGAAAGAGAGTATAAATTTACTCAGGAACTAGCACAGTTATCTGGACTTACGGAAGAGCAAATCAAACACTATGAAGATAATGATTATGAAGATGCCACTTTACTTGATGTGAAATTGGTAATTAGTGCCCTAGATATCAAAATTCAAAAAGCGGAATTTTTAATTCCTTTAGATTCACTGAAAAGAACACCGAGTACTAAAGAAGAATTACTATTTTCTAAAGCAATAAATAGGGAAGCAAGCAGTATGCCTAAACTTATCAATTATTTTGTCAAGAACATCAGCGATCGCTAACTTGATATTTTCCAGATGTCTCAATAACTCTCATGTGGGAACTCATACTTATGGGAGACATGCATTGCTACCAGAACCCAGAATTCTTTCCACAAATCTGTTACAGGTTGCCTAGTTGAGTGTAAGATAGTGTCCACTACTAATATTAGTGTGATTGCGATCGCTATCTTGCATATCTTAGAGCTGTCTAAATAGCTCTAAGCTGGACACTAAACTAAGCTTTTCATGCTTTATGCTGGGTAATGTCCACCCAACTAGCTACTCTACCCGTATAATAATAATTATCCCAAGTTGTGTGCTTCAAGTTAAATCAAGCTGGAAGAGAACACCTCACACGCCACACACCTCATGAAAGACTATACGTGCATCGATTATCAATTTCATCACCACAAGGTGAGAGTTTTTTGCAAGCCGAACGGAAGGGAAGGCATAATCGTTCTTGAAGATATCCTTAAAATACTTTTTCCGGCAGGATGGGAATCTTTATTAGAAGATAAATTGGATTTTGTAAAGAGCAAACTTGTTCCCATTTCGATTGAAGAAGACGATCGTAAAAGAGAACTATACTCAGCCTATCCTGACGATGCAATGGAATTTTGGAGCTATTGTGATGATGCCAAAGATGAAGACTTGTATGAAGAAATTGGGAACTGGTTAGAACATAAAGTATGCAGTCCAATCGAACAAGGTATTGCTCACGTAGCAGATACTTTGTCGAGATTTGAAAATATTCCTCGTTATGCAACAAAAACGATCAAGGAAGGCAATTCTGATAAGTTCATACCTGTCAACAACTGGGTAGAATCGGAGTACAACATTGAAATTCCCTGGCTAAGAACGCAAATCGTAAAGATGCACGAACACTCTTTGTCGTACACACACCGCCTTTTAGCAGAGAAACCAGCAGTAAAAAATAATGGTAAGAACATCTATCCTTACAAATATTTTGGAGTAGTTGAACCGGATATAAGTGAGTTGTTATCCGGAAAGAATATCGAATCTATCAGGAAGTTCAAGGAAAGGGTGAAAAAGAGTATGGAATCTCCTTCTTCCTATAACTGTGGAAATGATATCGTATCTGATGCTGAAAGGGCGGCAGAACTCCTAACAACGAAAAAAGATGCTGAAATAATTGAAGAGATATGGGACACAACTAAGTCTTTATTCCCAAACCAGTACATGTTATTACAATGGGTTCTGGATGTTGTCAGGAGTCAAAGGAGGTATAAAAGGTGAGTTTAGCAGAGAAAGTGGTGGAAATCATGAGCTTAAATGGACTGAATTCCGTCAAGATCTACACAAACAACAAGTCATCTGTTTCTGTTCGAGGAAAATTAGACGATCGCTTTACGTTGGTATTCAAGAAGGACATTCTGCAAGATGAGCAATTTGTGAGACTAAATGATGGAAACGGAGCAGGAACAGTAGTACAGTGGAACGAATCAGCACTAGAGAGTTTACCCCGAATTCTTGAAACAGCAAAAGTATATGCTTTTCCCAATCAAGAGAAACCGATACCTGTAGAGAAGGAAACAATACAGGAAGAACCAATAAAAAAGGAACTGATACAGAAGACTCTTCCTCGTTGGGTGATTCTCACTGTGATAGGTACAGCAGTTATTTTTGTTGGAGCCAGTGGAATCTATTGGGGACAAGGACTTTGGAAAAACTGCCGAGGGTTGGTTCCAGAAGTAACTCAACCCTAGTCAAGTTTGGTTTATCCAATGGAACAATTTACGTGATTTAGTCAATATTGAACAAATTCTTTTTGTTTAGAAAGGAACATTCAACGGGTGCTGAAAAAGTTAGAAGTGATTGAGGCTTTCGTGGAGATGCTGACACAGGAAGATAAACCACTACCCGAACCCAGAATTATTCCCACAAAGCTGTTACAGGTTGCCTAGTTGAGCGTGATGATAACATCATCAACTAATGATAAGTGCGATCGCTACATTTTGCGTTGATGTTGGATGGGATAGGATGCAGGAATGACCAAACTTTACAACAGAGCCTCAGAGAAAGCAAAACGTCAGCAGCTTCGGCGGAATATGACAAAAGCTGAGTTTAGGCTTTGGCAAAAGCTCAAGGGTAAGCAACTTGAAGGAGTTAAGTTTCGCAGTCAATACGGTGTTGGTCGGTTCGTTGTCGATTTTTATTGTACTGAACTTAAATTAGCCATAGAAGTTGATGGCGAGAGTCATTTTCAGGAGGGAGCACAAGAATATGACGAAGAAAGACAGGCTTTTATTGAGTCGGTGGGAATTCAGTTTTTAAGGTTTAACAATGATGAGGTGTATGGGAATTTGGAGGGAGTTTTGGAGAGAATTATTCAGAAAATTGGGGAATTGCGGAATTACCCCCCCAGCCCCCCTTATTAAGGGGGGGGCAGGAAAGGACGACATACGATCCCAAAGTTTACTCTAAATCTTTGACATCAGACTGTCCCACAAAACTCTTGACTTCAATAACAATTTTTTTGATTCTTTTTTGGGCACTAATGAGATTAAATATCGCCTAAAATTTCCGCCAAACTATATCGATTGTAATTAGCGATCGCAATATTGTGGTTACCTCTTTCAACTTCAACTGTATCCAAAGCGCTAGGATGTTGTTGGCGAATTAATTGAGGGACCTCAGTGGGTACTGCACATTTACGCTACACTGAGCTTGAGAAGTTCACCCTTACGGGTGAGGTGAAAAAAGGAGTGGGAGAGCTTTTTTGAGTAATGAGTAATGAGTAATGAGTAATGAGTGAAGAAACTTTTGTCAAATCTTATTCCCTTCTACCCTCTGCCTTCTGCCCTCTGCCTTGGAGCCTTATTTCTTGAAAGCCACTGTAAATTTCACCTCACCCCACCCTTACTAGTGCCTACCCCAATACTGCTCGGATAAGCTCTCATTCCTCTCCCTCAACTCCCATGCTTTTTCCGATAACTCTCTTCTTAAACTCCCAGTATTGGTGCTTACCCTACACAAAAGGCTTCGTTGGAGAATGGTAGAAAATCTTAGAAAATTACTGACACTACTGCTCCTAGCAGTAATTTTCGGTACAAAGGCAGTCCAAGCGCAACCCATAACTGCTGCTGCCGATGGCACTGGTACACAAGTTACCTCTACTAGTAGTAACCCCAATCAATTTGACATTACTGGTGGCACTCATTCAGGTGGTAACCTTTTTCACAGTTTTGAGCAGTTTGGGCTGAATCCTAACCAGATTGCTAACTTTCTTGCCAACCCTAATATTCAGAATATCCTAGGTCGAGTAGTCGGTGGCAATGCTTCTGTCATCAACGGTTTAATCCAAGTTACTGGAAGCAACTCTAACCTTTATCTCATGAATCCTGCAGGGATAATTTTTGGCTCCGACGCGATGCTGAATGTACCTGCCTCCTTCACTGCCACCACAGCTAATGGTATTCAGCTTGGGGAAGATTGGTTTAGCGCTCTTGGTAACAATAACTATGCTGCTTTAGTCAGTTCTCCGAATGGCTTGGCTTTTACTAAGCCACAATCTGGCTCTATTGTCAATGCTGGTAATTTAGCTGTACCAGCAGGAGAGACGATTACTTTAGTTGGGGGTACAGTAGTCAATACTGGAACCTTAGCTACCCCGGGTGGAGAAATTAACATTATTGCAGTACCAGGAGAGAAATTTGTCCGCCTCAGCCAAACAGGAAATCTGCTGAGTCTCGACTTACCTGTGGAAACTAAGGCAAAGTTGCATGCTAACTCTCAACCCTTGACACCCCTCTCCTTGCACCAACTTGTAACTCAGCATACTGGTAATGCTACTGGGGTGGTGGTTGAGGATGGGGTAGTGAAACTGACAGGTTCTGGTATTACCATTCCCAGTAAGTCAGGGACTGCTATTACTTCTGGTACACTGGATCTCTCTAATATTGTACCTACGACAAATAATATTCCCCTCACTGGTGGCATCGTTCGAGTTTTAGGTGACAAAGTAGGGGTTATTAATGCCAATATTGACGCCTCTAGTCAACATGGAGGAGGTACTGTATTAATTGGTGGAGACTATCAAGGTGAGGGAGGAGTACCCAATGCGTCTCATACTTATGTTAGTCCTGACTCCCAGATTAGTGCTGATGCTCTGCAAACTGGTGATGGTGGCCAGGTAATTGTTTGGGGAGACAAGTTAACTGCATTTTACGGCAATATTAGCGCTCGTGGTGGTAGCAGTGCTGGTGATGGTGGATTTGTGGAGGTGTCTAGCAAGGAAGACTTAATTTTTAAGGGAACGGTGGATTTGAGTGCCACCAACGGCAATACAGGTAACTTACTTCTTGACCCAACTAATATCACGATTGTTGACGGGAATGATGGAGTAGATGATGTTGAAGTTACAACAGATGAGCAAATACTGGAAGACGATAGCTCTGGTGCAACCTTTACTATCTCTGAAACTACCTTAGAAAATTTAGCTGGTAATGCCAATGTTACCCTCGAAGCAACTAATGATATTACGATTAATGATTTAACTGACAACTCATTAACCTTTGCTGCTGGTACAGGTACTATTGAGTTTACAGCTGATGGTAATTTCTTCATGAATCCTGGAGATACGATCGAAACTCAGGGAAGGAATCTCTCGATTTCAGCCGCAAGCATTAATGCGGGAGAAATATCGACCTTTGATGGAGGAGATGACTTTGATACAGATGATATCAGATTCCCTGATGCTTCGGGAGACTTAACCTTATCTGCTACCAATAACATTGATGTAGAGCGAATTTTTGTTAATAATGTCACTATAACTAGTACCAACGGCAACATTACAACTGGCTCTATTTCCAGTGAAGCTGCTAATTTGGGCCCAGGAAGCGCAGCAGAGTTGACTGCCAGAAATGGTACGATTACACTCAATGGTCGCATTCGAGCTGGACAGACGAATAAAACCAGCGATAGTACAATTACTATTGAAGCTGCTAGATTCATCGGCACTCTACCTAGAGAAATTATTGAGGCAGATACCCAAGGAAACCGAGTAGTAAATAATCGAGCTTTCCAGATGGTTGCTACTAGTATTTACGCTTATCCTAGCAATGTCGATCCCTTAGATGATCCTCCACGGGTTGGAACAGGTAAAGTTGAAATTCAGTTCGGAAATCAAGCACCAATGATTCAGGGTACTGGCGAGACTCTGATTAAGATTAGTATACTGCGAGATACATCTTTTACTATTGGTACTTTTGATGGCACAGGTAGCGGTACTGAAGGACTAATTGGTATCGGTGCTGAACGCGCTCCCTCTGTCATCCCTTTACTAGAAGATAATCAGTTTAGTGCCATTGATGATGCTGTTAGTGCCACTGGACAAATATTGCAGTTAGAGGAGAATAATTCCAGGGGAATTACTTGTGATAGTTCTAGTACAGATGAAGATGACAATTGTGAGTCCTTAAATGAAGATGATGCTGTCTTGGAGGTGATATCAAATCCATCCGAATAGTTTAAAGTTGATTGTTTTTGATGTCGAGCAAGAGGTTATTGTTCAATGGATAAGCTCGTAAAGTATCGCGAAATTATTAAGGCTATTCTGACTCTTTACTATGAGTTTGATAAAGAGCAGCCTTCCTTAGGTGTTGAGCCTTTTATTGCATTCGATGAGGTGCGCGATCATTATTTTTGGTTACAAGTAGGTTGGGATCAAACTGGGAGAACCTGTGGAAGTACGGTTTATATTCGCCTTTGCAATGGTAAGGTCTGGGTAGAGGAGGATTTGACAGAAGATGGTGTAACACGGGATTTATTAGAGGCAGGAATTCCTCAGAGTGATATTGTTTTGGGGTTTCAGCATCCCCGGGAGCGAGCTTTGACTGAGTTTTCGGTTGCGTGAGTTGCTTTGTCCAAATGAAATCAATATCCTGGCTGGAGGTATGGCTGGGTGACCCCATTGCTAACCCAGCCATACCTCCAGCCAGGACTTTAGATTTTTGCTATAAGTCCCGTATATCATCACGCCCTAGTTGCCGTCTCCATGAGCTACTGCCTCAACCCCCATTGCCTTGGGCCCCAAAACCCAGAACAAGCCAATTTTTGCCAAAATTGTGGTACTAAACTGTTGGTGGCACAGCGATATCGTGCCATCCGACTGATTGCTGTAGGAGGTTTTGGCAGAACTCTATTAGCAGAAGATGGTTGCAAACCCTCCTTACCTCGCTGTGTAATTAAGCAGTTTTACCCTCAAGGGCAAAACAACCCCCGCAAAGCTGCAGAATTATTTCAGCAGGAAGCAATACGCTTAGAACAGTTGGGTAAGCATCCCCAAATTCCAGAACTGTTAGCCCATCTGGAGCAAGATAACTATCATTACATTATCCAGGAATTCATTGACGGGCAAAACCTAGCTCAAGAGTTGGCAGAAACTGGAGCTTTCAGAGAAGGGCAGATACGCAGTCTTTTAAAGAATCTACTACCAGTACTGCAATTTATCCACCAAGGGCAAGTAATTCATCGAGATATCAAGCCAGAAAATATCATTCGTCGTCGCACTCTCACTCTCCCCTCTTCTGAAAAGCAACCTACTGCCCAAAGTGAACCTTACCCCACAAAAGATTTGGTGCTAGTAGATTTTGGAGCTGCTAAACATGCTACAGCTACAGCTTTAGCTAAAACTGGAACAACTATCGGCAGTGCCGCTTATGCAGCTCCCGAACAAACCTTTGGCAAAGCTGTGTTTGCCAGTGATCTTTATAGTTTAGGTGTTACTTGCATTCATTTGTTGACTAATATTGAGCCATTTGACTTGTATGAACCCCTCGAAAGTAGTTTTGCGTGGCGGTATTACTTAGTTAACAATCCAGTGAGTGAGGAACTTGGTTGCATTTTGGACAAGATGATTCAAAGTAGTATCAAGCTACGATATCAATCTGCCGCAGAAGTCATGCAAGCCTTATCGGCAATACCCAGCAGTCAGGAAACCTCGTCAATCTCACTACCAGAAAAACAAACTAATACCCCTTCCCCACCTATGGGAGAGACAGGTAAATTGCTAACTCTTCCTACTAATATCTCTCTAATTACCACCTTCAAAAAGCATTCAGGTGCAGTGTATGCTGTTGCTTTTAGTCCCAATGGTAAAACTCTAGCTAGTGGTAGTGGAGACAAAACCATTAAACTGTGGGAATTAAGTACAGAATGGGAAATTTGTACCCTTGGTAGAAGCTGGTTTTCTGGACATTCCCAAGCAGTACATGCCATTGCTTTTACTCCTACAGGCAAAACTTTAGCCAGTGGTAGTGAGGACAAAACCATTAAACTCTGGAGTATTCGCACTCTCCAAGAGATTCGCACTATCAAAGGACATGCTAAATCAGTTAATTCCGTGGTTTTTAGTCCCGATGGCAAAACTCTAGCTAGTGGTAGTGAGGACAAAACTATCAAGCTATGGCAAGTGAGCAATGGCAAGGAGAAGCACAGTTTAGAGCATTTATTTGACGTTTTTTCCGTTGCTTTTAGTCCCGATGGTAATACTCTGGCTAGTGGTAGTTGGGATCATATGATCAGGCTATGGGATGTTGGCACGGGACAGAAAATTCATACTTTAGATAAGCATTTGTTCGACGTTTTTTCTGTTGCTATTAGTCCCGATGGTACAATCCTTGCTAGTGGCAGTGAGGAAAATACGATCAAGCTTTGGGATCTTCGCACCCTTCAGGAGAAACAAACCCTCACAGGACATACCAACTCAGTTAATTCTGTTGTCTTTAGTCCCGATGGAAGAATCTTGGCTAGTGGTAGTAAGGACAAAACTATCAATTTGTGGGATGTTAGTACTGGAAAGTTACTTTGTCACTGGCAAGCCCATTCCGATTCAGTTTTATCCCTTGCTATGAGTCCCGATGGACAAACTCTCGCCAGTGGTAGTACTGACGGAAGCGTTAAAATTTGGCAATTTAGGGAAAAAATTCATGCTGAATTCTAAATTACTAGGACTTACGCACTTAAATGTCGTGCTGAGGTGATAGTGAAGCATCTGGGGCGTTTGGAGATCCTTCGCTACCGCTCAGGATGACATAATTCCGTGACGGTGCGTAAGCCCTAATTAGGGTTTGCTGCATAAGTGTGGAAGCCATGCCAGAGAAGGCTTTCAATCATTTTTTTAGAGCCCAAGTGCAAGGAAATGGTATCTTTTAGTTCAAAAACCTTGCACCACTTGTGGAAAATCCCTAACACCTACCACCTCTTTCCCTCACCTAACACCTAACACCTATGGAACCAGAAAATTACGACTTTTTCCGCAAGCCCTATGTAGGGACGGGTTCGCCCGAAATTTGGCAACCAGACGATAATTTATCTAAACCCGCCCCATCGGCATTACCGGGGCGGGTTTAGCAAATTGATTTGTCAATGTGTTTAATAATTGGTGAACCCGCCCCTACAGGATAATAATTGACCAATATTGATTTTTTCAGCAAACCCTAATTACGTCTGGAGCCGGTTCGATGATCAGTCAATTGTAAATATTAAGAACTTTTACTAAAAATCCCCACTTATCTGCAACTTCCTCAATAATTTTCGTGGTGGGTTTTCCTGCACCATGACCTGCCTTAGTTTCAATGCGAATTAGTACAGGTTGCTCTCCTACATGAGCCTCTTGTAGAGTTGCGGCGAATTTAAAGCTATGGGCTGGCACTACCCTATCATCATGATCAGCAGTGGTGATCATGGTAGCAGGATAGGCTGTACCAGCTTTTAAATTGTGTAAGGGGGAATAGCTGTAAAGGGTTTTAAATTCTTCTTCGTTATCAGGGGAACCATATTCGGCGCACCAAGCCCAACCAATAGTAAATTTGTGGAAACGCAGCATATCCATTACCCCCACTGCTGGCAGGGCTGCCCTATATAATTCTGGGCGTTGAGTCAGACATGCACCAACTAGTAATCCTCCATTACTACCACCGCCTATAGCCAGTTTCTCCGGGCAAGTATACTTATTGCGAATTAACCATTCTGCTGCAGCGATAAAATCATCAAAGACATTTTGTTTATTTGATTTCATGCCTGCTTGATGCCATTCTTCTCCATATTCTCCACCACCTCTAAGGTTGGGTACTGCATAAATTCCTCCCCTTTCCAGCCACACTAAATTACTGATGGAGAAACTAGGAGTTAAGGAAATATTAAAACCACCATAGGCATAGAGATAGGTGGGATTTTTGCCATCTAATGCTAATCCTTTTTTGTGGGTGATAAACATAGGAACTTGTGTTCCATCTTTACTCTTGTAGAAAATCTGTTTAGTTTCATAATGCTCAGGATTAAAATCTACTTGAGGTCGGCGGAAAATTTCGCTTTTGCCTGTCACCAGATCGTAGCGATAGATGGTAGAAGGGGTGGTAAAACTGGTGAAAAGATAAAAGGTTTCTGTGTCGTGGCGTTTACCACTAAAACCTCCTGCAGAACCAATTCCTGGTAATGCTACTTCTCGGACAAAATTACCATTAAGATCAAAAATCTTAATTACTGACCAGGCATCTTGCAGATATTTAGCGATAAATTGGTTATTAAGTAAACCGACACTTCTCAAAGTATCTTGAGATTGGGGAATAAGTTCTTGCCAGTTTTCTTTAGCTGGATTATTTATATCAATAGCAATTAATCGCCCACGAGGTGAACCAAAATCGGTACGAAACCAGAAAATTGAATTATCATTATCAATAAAACTATAATCAGCTTCAAACTCATTAATTAATTCAACAACTTCTCCTTCTGGGTTTTCTAAATCCTTATAAAACACTAAATTTTGAGAATCCGTACCTAAGAAAACAATAATTATTAAATATCGTCCATCTTCAGTAACATTCCCAGCAAAACCCCATTCTTTTTGATCAGGACGGTGGTAAATTAAAGTATCTTCTGATTGAGGTGTACCTAGACGGTGATAAAAAAGTTTTTGATAATGGTTGGTATCTTCTAATTTCGTTTTTTCTTGGGGTTCATCGTAACGGCTGTAGAAAAAACCTTGATTATCGTGAGTCCAAGAAGCACCAGAAAATTTAATCCATTGCAGATGATCTGTTAAATCTTCCCCTGTTGCTACATTTCTCACTTTCCATTCTTGCCAATCAGAGCCAGAATTAGACAAACCATAAGCCATTAACTTACCGTCTTCACTAATAGCTAAGCCCCGTAAGGCAATGGTACCATCTGGTGATAGCTGATTGGGGTCTAATAATACCTGGGGTTCTCCATCTAAACTGGTTAACGTATACAGAACATCCTGATTTTGTAAACCCTCGTTTTTGAAATAAAAATAGCGATCGCCTTTTTTCCAAGGAATACCATATTTCTCATAATTCCAAACTTGGGTAAGACGCTGTTTAATCTCTTCCCTAGCAGATATTCTCTCTAGATAACTTAAGGTGACTTCATTTTGTGCTTTGATCCAGGTCTTAGTTTCCTCTGTATCAGGATTTTCTAGCCAGCGGTAAGGATCTTTTACTTCCACACCATGATAAATATCTACTTGCTCAACTTTGTGACTGGAAGGATAATTTAACTTTACTTGGTCAGATACCATATCTAATTACCTATTACTCGAAAGAAACAGTCGATTGCTAATGGCTAATTGCTAATGGCTAATGGCTAATTGCTAATGGCTAATGGCCATTAGCAATTAGCCATTAGCCATTAGCCATTAGCAATTAGCCATTAGCCATTAGA
>JAAHGL010000410.1 GCA_010692635.1 Symploca sp. SIO2C1
TCAGGGATTTCCCATCAAAGTGCAAGGAAAATAAGCTTCTATAGACCATTTCCTTGCACAAGGCTTGGTCAAAAAATCATTGAAAGCACAGTATGGTATAGCTTCCACACTTGTTCAGCAAGCCCTACCTACCTTTTTAAAAGGTTCCCAAATAATTATCCTTAAGAGAATCCTGTTAACTTGGGTTGATATCAGCAAAGATGATTGAACAAAAGTGCGATCATCTTTGCTGCTTTCAGCAATCTAATTGGCTTAAAATACCCTTATCAATAATTTTTTTATGTATTAAATTCAAATACACACAGGGATATTTACTTATTAACCTTGTCCTAAATTGAGTTTGGGAGATTTTAAACCTATGGTTATTCGATTTGGAAACTCTGGTAATAATAAGCTGAAGGGTACTAAAAATAACGATTTACTATTTGGTTTTGGAGGCAACGACACATTATGCGGTTTTGGAGGCAACGATACCCTTAATGGTGGCTCCGGTAACGATACCCTCAATGGTGGTTTTGGTAACGATCTCCTCATTGGTAGCTTTGGTAACGATCTACTCATAGGTGGCTTTGGTCGTGACACCCTTATAGGTAGCTCTGGTAACGATACCCTTAATGGTGAGTCTGGTAATGATACCCTCAATGGTGGGTCTGGTAACGATAACCTTAACGGTGGCTTTGGCAATGACCTCCTCATTGGTAGCTTTGGGAATGACAGCCTCTTTGGTGGTTCTGGTAACGATATCCTCAATGGTGGTTCTGGCAACGACACTCTCAATGGTGGCTTTGGAAACGATACCCTCATAGGTGGCTCTGGTCGTGACTTCCTATTTGGTGGCTCTGGTCGTGACTTCCTATTTGGTGACTCTGGTCGTGACTTCCTATTTGGTGACTCTGGTCGTGATTTCCTCTTTGGTGGGTCTGGCAACGACACCCTCAATGGTGGCACTGGTAACGACACCCTCAATGGTGGGTCTGGCAACGACACCCTCATTGGTAGCTTTGGCAACGACACCCTTATTGGTAGCTTTGGAAATGACAGCCTCCTTGGTGGCTCTGGAAATGACAATCTCCTTGGTGGCTTTGGAAATGACACTCTTCTTGGTGGCTCTGGTAAAAATACCCTCAATGGTGGCTTTGGAAATGACACCCTCATTAGCAACTCTGGCAACGACACCCTCATAGGTGGTTCTGGAGATGATATCTTAATTGCAAATAATGGAAGTCACTTTTCTATTCCCACAGCAATTGGTGGTGCTGGTTCTGACCAATTTGTTTTGTCTAGTTCTAGTATAGTTTTCATTGAGGACTTTCAAGACAATATTGATCGTTTAGTTGTAAGTCTAGGTGCTAGCGAGATCGAAGCTATACGGGGATTTAACTCTACGTTGGTAGTGGATAAAACTCAGAACGCTACTATTGCTATACTGAACAATGTCAATTACACTGACATAACACAAGCAGATTTTATTTTTACATAACCGTTCAGTGTGACGTACCTACACTTCTCTAGTGAGTAAGTGTAGGCTTCTCAGAAACTCTTCGCAAAAAGACATTACCTTAGTGCGATCGCGGATCTTGTCAGGTGGGCATTATCAAGAATATAAAATAGCTTCGATATGATTTAAAGCAATGCCAACCGAGAATTAAGACTTATTCAGCAAGCCCTAAATAGGGTTTGCTGCATAAGTGTGGAAGCTATGCCAAACAAAGCTTTCAAGCATTTTGCAAGCCAAATAAGTGCAAGGAAATTATACCTTTTGGCTCAAAAAGCTTGCACAATTGAACAAATCTGGGAGCTAATCGAGGGGTAATTCACTCATTACTCATCACTCATTACTTCAAAACCCGAATCAATCGACTTTTTCAGCAAACCCTATTTATATTACCCTTCACGAGTTTCAGCGCTATTTGCAAAACATCCGCTCTTGCTCCAATTACAAGTAGCGGTGGGCAAATAGCGTTTTTGCTGGTACAGAATGGGAGCAGTTCGGCTCTTCTGATAATTGTCTAAAAATTAGAGTACTTTTTCTACACTTGGACTTTGGACAAAAAAAGAAAGGTTTGCGTAATATTTACGCAAACCTTTTGACAGTTTAGTTTTTCCCCTTTAGTCTCAGGTCTGAGGGGAAGGTGTTACTCTTCTTTTAATCCCTTAGTCTCAGAAGAGGGGTCAGGCTCAGTTTCTCCTCCAAAACAGACATCCAAGTAACTTTCCTGAAGAGAATTGAGTGTCCTTTCTAATTCGTCAATAAGTCCTCTTCTCGTTACTTTATCGACTGCATCAAGATGGGCTTCACTTCCAGCTTTTCCCAAATATAAATATTTGCTTTTTTTGTTCTTATCAGTGGCAGTCGGAAAAAGTGGTTCAACCGCTTGCAATTTATAATACCAGTAGATTTTATCATTTTTCTTAGTTTGATAACGAATCACATGACAGTGGGATGGAGCTACTTCTCCTTCTGAGTATATTTTCTGTATTTTTCGCTTCAACTTCCGAATATATGCTTTGATTTGCTTGGCTCTGAGTGAGGCTTCTTGGTTGGTTTT
>JAAHGL010000411.1 GCA_010692635.1 Symploca sp. SIO2C1
GAAGGCAGAAGGAAAGAATGTAGTTTTTAATACAAAAGTAAGTCCTCTGTGCTCTGCCAGATGGTTTAAAGCCCCATTATTTATTTATGGAGACAAATAAATGCGTAGCAACTTTATTAAATCCCCCCCTTTCAAGCGTGGGGAACCTTCTGCCCTCTGCCTTCGTACTTCTGCCTTCTTTAACAAGGGATGATATGTGTAAAAAAGGAAATTGTTCTATGGGAAAACTAGATTATCGCGAGTTAATCAAGAAGGTTTTAGAAAGATACATCAACTATCAACTGCAGGATGAATCAATAGAAAAAAAAATAATTTTTGACACAGAATTAAACTGGTATAATAGGATAAGTTAAACGCCTCTTGGGAGGATATCCATGACCCAAAGCGTCGAAAAGATTACTTTACTGCCTCCTTTCCCGGATCATACCCAACTGCCGGAGGAGGATGGCACTTTTGTGAAAAATTTTCAAGAGCATCCCCAAAGCATTATTCTTACTGATTCCATCGGCCCGGTTTTAGAACAGCTGCATCCCGACAAACAATATGCCATCGGACAAGACAGTGGCATTTATTGGCGAGAAACCGATCCTCCTCAAGAGGGAGCAGAGGCTCCCGATTGGTTCTACGTTCCCAATGTCCCACCAAATCTAGACGGCAAGATTCGGCGTTCTTATGTCCTGTGGCGGGAATTCATCGCTCCCTTCATTGCCTTAGAGTTTGCTAGTGGCAGTGGCAAAGAAGAACGAGATCAAACACCTTTATCCCAGGCAAACCTCGAACTGGGGAAAAAGCCAGGAAAATTTTGGGTTTACGAGCAAATAGTCCATATTCCTTACTACGGCATTTATGTAATCGGGACTGGCAAGCTAGAGGTATACAACCTAGTCAACGGATTTTATCGAGAGATGGTTCCCAACGAACGGGGACACTATCCTATCGATCGCTTGGGGGTTGAATTAGGACTGTGGCAAGGAACCTATCAAAATCAAACTCAACTCTGGTTGAGGTGGTGGGATAAGGAAGGAAATCTCTTGTTAACGGGATGGGAACAAACTGCACTTGAGCGTGCGAGTACAGAGAAAGAACGACAACGTGCTGAACAAGAACGACAACGTGCTGAGAATGCAGAGCGATCGCAAAAAGATGCGATTCCTCAGCTCTTGGCAATGGGACTAAGTGCTGAACAGGTAGCACAAGCTCTCGGCTTGACAGTAGAAGAAATTAGGCAAACTACAGCAGACGGAAGATAAACGAGTAGCGGTAAGACTCATTAGGATTGGCGAAAATTTTGATGATTGCCAATTGATTAATCCTGTTGTCAAAAAAACCTCGGCTGATTAGCAAAGCAAAGCTTTATCTTTAGCCGAGGGGAGTTATCAGGGTGCATCAACTTTTTCTCTATCCAGCATTTTTTTCATAGCATCAGGAAGAATTGACCAAAAAGTTGGGTTTCAAGCCCCGTCCTTCTAGGACGGCTTTTGATATAATGAGATTGGTTGAAATTCCCACCTCAGTTTGCAGTCGATATACCACCCATAGGTGTGAAACCGAGCCTGAACCAGCAAGAGGAGAAGATCGAAGGGCAATGGTTTTAATCCAACCTGGAGACAAGTAAAAGTATTTTTGATGCTTTTGGACTAAACGATATATTTAGTCGCGGGAGGGCATTCCGAGACTATAAACGGACGTGGAGGAAAGTGTAAGACTGCCGTAAAGGGAGCAGCAACCTGCGAAGCGTCAACCCCATTCGGCGACTGTACTTAGAGGTGTATAGCGTGGTGAGGAATCCCCTCGCCTTCAGGCAGGGGAGGATGTCAAAATTGCTAGCTGACTTGTACCTGACTTGTGCTTTAGTTGGTCTTTCTACTAGGGAAGCAGAGATATCTTAGTAGTAGCTTTTGGAATACCAATGATGTCCCGCTCCCTCAGAGTTCGTCCAGAATATATCCCACAAGTCAAGTCAGCTGTTAAGCGCAACGGTTATCCTCGCCAGAAAGATTTGGCTGAGGAGTTATGGATATCTCTATCTACCCTCAATAACTACCTTAATGGCAGAGCTGTAGATAATCTAAATTTCCGAGAAATTAGTGAGCGATTGGCGCAAGATTGGCAAGAAATTGCCGTTTTTGAGGATAATATTGGCGATGATACCTCGGTGAATGGGAAGGTAGAACAAGAAGTAGTGATGATAGACTGCCTAGAAGCAGACTCTTTCCTCTATGTAGAACGTCCTCCCATTGAACAATCCTGCTATCAAGAACTTTTACGTACTGGTGCGCTGATTCGCATCAAAGCTCCAACGTTGATGGGAAAAACCTTACTCATTTCCAGAGTGTTGAGTAAGGTTGCTCAGCAGGGGTATCAAACTGTGTACTTGAACCTCCACCTTGCTAACTGGAGTTTAGACTAGTTCCCGGTGCAAAACCCAAAAGTCTTACAGTCGGTAAGATAAAAAATCAATCAATCAATCTAACGATGGTGTCCCAAAAGTGCGTGAGATCGCTAATCCTGCATTCGACGC
>JAAHGL010000412.1 GCA_010692635.1 Symploca sp. SIO2C1
TCTTTTGGTCGGAAGTAACTATGATGGAAAGCCGTGTGACGCGAAAGTGTCACGCACGGTTTGGGGAGAGGAATGAAGAAACACATCAACCGCAAGGTTGGAAGGTGCGCTTTGTTCCTACTCCATTTTCTCCGCTCTTGGCTAATATCGCCCTCCACGGGATGGAAAATCGGATTAAACAAGCCTTTCCCGGAAAGGATGTTCGCAAAGATGGGAAATACGCGGGTAAGATATCTCCCGCCCATCTCATCCGATACGCCGATGACTTCGTAATTCTCCACGAAGACATAACCGTTGTCCAAAGATGCACAGAAATCATCTGTGAGTGGTTAAAAGGCATGAGCCTAGAACTGAAGCCTAGTAAGACCCGCCTCGCTCATACCCTTGAGAAGTACGAAGGGAATACCCCTGGTTTTGACTTCCTAGGGTTCAACATACGGCAATTTCCAGTAAGCAAATACGAATCTGGAAAAAACAACGGCAAGCTTCTAGGATTCAAGACTATCATCACCCCCAGCCGAGAAAAACAGAAGATACATTACGAGAAAGTAGCTAAAACCATCTATGCCCACAGGAGTGCGCCCCAAAAAGCGCTGATTGGAAACTTAAATCCAATCATTAGAGGGTGGGCTAACTACTACTCAACCGTCGTGAGTAAAGAAACTTTCGGCAAGCAAGACTATCTGATGTTTCAAAAGCTCAAGGCTTGGGCAAAACGCCGTCACCCGAAGAAATCCGTCCAGTGGATTATCAATAAATACTGGAAATCGATAGACGGCAATAACTGGGTATTCGCTAATACCGAACGAGTTAATAACCTCACGCGGTTACGGACACATAGCGAGACTCCCGTAGTCCGACATGTGAAGGTAAAGGGCGAGTCGTCTCCATATGACGGAAACCTAGTTTACTGGAGTACGAGAATGGGAAAGCACCCGGAAATCTCAAAGAAAGAGTCCACTCTACTGAAGAGACAAAAGGGCAAATGCAACCATTGCGGACTAACTTTCCGAGACGGAGATATATGGGAAATTGACCACATCGTCCCCCGTTCAAGAAAGGGTAAGGATGAATATAGCAATCTCCAACTCCTACACAAACATTGCCACCATGCAAAAACAACCGAAGATGGTTCGGTTGGAGGTAGTATTGACAATCGCCCAAGTCACTGAGGAGCCGGATGAGGTGAAAGTCTCACGTCCGGTTTTGTAGGCGAGGCAGTCCGGCGACGGGCTGACCTTAGCCAGCGCATATTTTCAACCATTCTTGACCCAGTCTTCCTCGCGATACCCAAACCCGCAGGGGAAAACCAGTTAAACTAAGCAATCACGTCACCGTGACTACTCGTCTTCAGAACCGTGCGTGAGACTTTCACCTCACACGGCTCCTCAGTCACAGGATGCTGGTCATGCATACCTTCCAAATCGGATTTGGTTTTAATGTCGTGGCAATGCCGGTGTAATAATTGCAGGTTGTCGTACCCTTTTTGTCCACCTTGGACAAGAGGGATTATGTGGTCAACCTCCCACAAGTCACCGGGCTTAAATGTTAATCCGCAATGGGCACATTTACCCTTCTGCTTTTTCAAAGACAATGATACTGCTTTTGGGATTTCTGGGTGTTTGCCCATTCTTGCTCCCCAATATGGTAAATCGCCATTGTAGGGACTCGCCTCACCTCTTACCTTAACATGTCTTACAATTGGCGTGTCAGAGTGTCGAGTGAGAACCATCCCTTTGTCAGCAAATGCCCAGTGCCGGTCTTCTATAGTCCGCCAGTATTTGTTGACCACCCAAGATTCAGATTTGTTAGGGTGGCGACTGTTAGCCCACCGACGCAGCTTTTGGTAAAGTAAATGGTCCAGTTTGGAGTAGGTTTCCTTACTGCATACACCCGAGTAGTATTTTGCCCATCCCCGTATGACCGGGTTTAGCCGCGATATCAGTGCCTCTTGCGGAGCACCCTTGTGCGCGTCAATTATTCGGGCTACCTTCTCCAGGTGCGCTTTTACTTTTTTGTGCGAAGGTTTGATGATGGTTTTGAACCCAAGTTTTCTGCCATGCGTATTTTTCCCCGATTGATATTTTCCCACCGGATATTGGCGAATATTGAACCCTAAGAAGTCTAGTCCTGGGTAAGCTCCGCTTAAAGTGTGGGCAATACGGGTTTTTTCAACGCTGAGTTCTAGCCCTATGCCATTGAGCCATTTAAGGATAATTTGCTGGCATTCTCGGACAACCCCTAAGTCCTCATGGAGAATGACAAAATCGTCGGCATATCGCACCAAGGTTAGGGCTTTTTGATTGTCCCTTTTGTTCCCTAATAGGGTAGTTGCGTATTGCTTAATTATGTTCTCCATGCCGTGCAGGGCGATATTGGCCAGTAACGGAGACAATGGAGTAGGAACAAAGCGCACCTTCCAACCTTGCGGTTGATGTGTTTCTTCATTCCTCTCCCCAAACCGTGCGTGACACTTTCGCGTCACACGGCTTTCCATCATAGTTACTTCCGACCAAAAGA
>JAAHGL010000413.1 GCA_010692635.1 Symploca sp. SIO2C1
TGAGCACTTGTATTCCCCAAGGTTACCCAGGGATTTCCCATGAAAGTGCAAGGTTTCTGGAGCCCATCGATACAATTTCCTTGCACTTATTTAGCACAAAAATGCTTGAAAGCATTCTCTGGTATAGCTTCCACACTTATGCAGCAAGCCCTATGTAGGGGCGAAGCATTCGGGCGATATTTTATCCCTCAAACCCTATTTTTTCTGTCCGAATGCTTCGCCCTGAGATGTCGATTTTGGCATAAATATGAATACTGAATCGGTGTTCTAGCTAGTTGAATTCCATAATCCGCCGTGGAATTAAATCCACGAATAATAGCTTAAGTCCATTGAAATGGACTAAATTTTTCGGACTCATCTTAGTCATCTTTAGATGACTTGAGCTATTAGCCTGGAGTTTAAACGACCGGTGGGGCAAGGATTTAACTTTAAGTTGACACCAATGATTCAATAAGCCCAAATTATTGTCAATGGTCACAATTTAAAAGATCGTGCATTTTGTCAAGTACCATAATATAATTACTTGTATTAATTAAAAATTCGTGAGTAATCTTACTCTTCCTTCGATATTCATAATCACACTACTTTTGGTAGTGGGTTTGTTGTTCTTCATCCGAGCCTCTGTTAAAGACCGCACAGAACAAGTACAACTGATTGCTCAAGAGCCAGAAGAATCGCTTTTAAGTAGGTTGCAGCAATATTTTGACACCAGAGCCTACCGGATTACAGCAGTTGATCCTGCTACTAATCAAGTTACATTCCAAGGGTTTGTTCGACCTAGTTGGTTTCTAGCAATCTTTTTAACAAGCATTGCTGCTTGTAGTATCTTTTGTTTTTCGCTGGTTTTCTCATCCCTTTACCCCGAGTTCACTAACCTTTTTGTGGGATTGGTTCTGCTAGCACCAGCAGCAGGAGTATTTTACTGGAAAAAAGCGGGACGTAATGAACAGGTTTTCCTCAAAGTAGAGTCCTTCACGACTGAAGAAACTACTCAAAGCTTGATTACTGTTACAGCTCACCGGGATGAACTCGCTCAACTACAACAGACTCTAAAACTCAAACCTTCTGTTGGAATTGAAAGTTAAAAAACTAGGACTTACGTACCGTAACGGAATTCTGTCATCCTGAGCGATAGCGAAGGCTCTCCCAGCCGCTTGAGATCAGGACTTACGCAAAGTCTCTATTAGTAGAGTGTGTTAGCGTAGCGGACGCTGGTGGCGAAATATTTCGCAATACATCCCAGCTGCTAAATGCCCCCTAAATCCCCCAATTCTGGGGGACTTTGAGTCCGGGCTCCCCCAGAATTGGGGGCTGGGGGGCTTCAATAACCTTTGTATTGTTGCAAATGTTTCCAATTGTTAATTTCGCCACCAGCATCGCGTAGCGTAACGCACCTTTGACTCTATATGTGGTGTCGTTGCGTAAGTTCTGAGATGCTTTTCTTACGTTGAGTATGACAGCTGAGTGCGTAAGTCTTAAAAACAATTGCTAATTCCAGTTTCGTCTCTTGAGGACAGTTCTACAATAAGAACGTTGAGGTTGGAAAGTATTGATGCATGTGCCGGAAACGAACGAAAAAACCGAAACACCTGCACTAAGCCTCTACGAAGTCGATTTCCACGCTTGGATACAGGAACAAGTTTTATTACTTCGCAAACATCAGTGGAGTGAGCTTGACTTGCTGAATCTAATTGAGGAGATTGAATCGTTGGGGAAACAGCAACGTCAGGAACTGCGAAATCGGTTAAGTGTGCTGATTGGACATTTACTCAAATGGGAATACCAGCCGCAACGCCGGAGCAGGAGTTGGTTAGCAACGATTCGGGTGCAGCGTCTGGATGTGTCAGAATTGCTCGAAGAAAATCCCAGTCTCAAACCTTACTTAGAAGAAGCACTTCAGAAAGCTTATGCAAAGGGTGTTCTTTTAGCTGTCAGAGAAACTGATTTGCCTAGGGATACTTTTTCTGTAAAGTGTCCCTACAGTTTGACAGAAATTTTAGGCGATCGCTTTTTTCCTGGGGAAGCGAGTGAGTTGCTAAGAGAATGGCAATAAAAGTTGAGTTTTCTTCTTTTAAGTCTTTACCGAATTTGTAAATTTTTGTTACAGAATTTAGCGCAAAGCCCACGCTTTTTAAAGGTGGGATGTAGCGCAAGGCACTTTGAAGTGCAGTTTAAAAAATGTACTCCCGATAGTTAGAAGTGCTGTATAATCTACTAGGAGGTGATGAGAATGACCTTTACACTCACCTATGAATTTAAACTCAAACCTACTGCTCACCAAAAAGAAATATTTCAACAGTGGTTAGAAACCAACCGCCAAGTATATAACTATGCTTTGGGCGAGCGAAAGGACTGGTATAAGTCCCGCGCGTGTGCTCTAAATTCATGCTCTATCAAAGGTCAGTACATCATTCCTGCTGATACTCCTAGACCTACATTTGCAATTCAATGTAAAGCCTTGACTCAGGCTAAAAAACAATATCCACATATTAAACGGG
>JAAHGL010000414.1 GCA_010692635.1 Symploca sp. SIO2C1
CCCAATGTAGGGGAAAAGAGCCTGGACGCACTCGCCGTTCGCACGTTAATTCCCTTTGCCGCGTTAGTTTTTTACGGCGAGTACACCCAGGCTTATTGATGAGCTAAACACAGACCTGAATCCTTACAGGAAGACGTTGCCATTAAGCTGAATGCTTGGGACTTTGGAGGACAGGAAGTATATCGCCTTACTCATCAGTTTTTCTTTAGTAAACGCTCTATCTACTTACTGGTTTGGGAACCTCGCCGGGGTGTGCAACAATGCCAAATCGAAGACTGGTTAAAACTGCTGCGATTGCGAGTTGGAGATGGGGTTCGTGTCATTATTATTTCTACTTATTGCCAAACAGGTCAACATATTGCTCGCATTGATCAGCCTGTCCTCCAGCGTGATTTTGGTGACATGATCGTTGGCTTTCATGAAGTGGATAGTTTAGTCGATGATCCAGCTACAGGAGAAAAGGTAGGTATTGCTCAACTCAAACAAATGATCGCTGAAGCTGCTCAAAATTTTGAGCAGATGGGAATAGTACTAAATCGAGCTTGGCGAGAATCACGGGATGCCCTATTAGCGATCGCTAAACCTCGCATTTCCTATACTGAATTTACTACAGTCTGTTCCGCTCACGGTCTCATACCAAATCCGCTTTACCAAGGGTCTATTAAAAAAAATCAAAGCCTTTGTCTGGAAAAGATTTGGTGATTTTGATAAGTACCCCACAATAACCGGATTTGGTATCAATGCCATTGCTACCAAAACCCTGGCTGACCTGATGCATGACTTGGGTTATATTGTTTACTACGGTGATGATGAGCGGTTAAAAGATGATGTCGTATTGCAGCCGGAGTGGTTAACTAAAGCCATTGGTTTTGTGTTAGAAGACCGCACCACTCAAGAAATGGATGGTATCCTACCCGACAATCGCTTACAGGAGGTATGGTGGGAATATCCCGCAGATGGTAAGACGCGCTACCCTTCAGCACTTTATCCTTTCTTCCTGCAACTGATGGAAAAATACGACGTGTCCTACCGTTTGGAAGATGGTACAGCTAGTTTGGTGGCTCAGCATGTACCGCAAGTTCGCCCTAATCTCCCTTGGTTACCAGAAGAGGAACCAGCTAACAATCACCGTCGTCTGGCTACTGTCTGTGTCATGGAAGAGTCACCACCAGGATTGATTCCCTGGATGATTGTTCGCACTCACGACTATATTTACCAACAGCATCAAACTGATGGTAAAACCCATCGATTGCACTGGCAAAAGGGTATGTTCCTGCGAAACAGGCGTCATGGTGAAGCAATGTTAGAATTACGCGATCGCGAACTTCATCTTTATACTGAAGCTGTCTGGCCTGTATACTTTACCAACTTACTCAAGCAAACCCTACAAAAGCTCATTGCTGAGACTTGGCCAGGACTAAAAGGTCGTTATCAGTTTACAGTGCCTTGTCCGACAAAGCAGCAAGGTAAAGCTTGTATGGGACGTTTTGAAATAGAAGCTTTACGTCAGTTTTTGGAAGAGGGTGATGATACTATCCGTTGCCAGAAATGCCGTACTCGGCAAAACATCATAGAACTACTGTACGGTTTTGAAGAAGAAGACACCAGAGAGCAATTAAGTCGCATTGAAACTAAGGTTGAGCGAGTTGAAATAAAAGTTGAGCAAGGTGCTGCTAAGATTCAGCAGAACCTACAAGAATTAGAAAGCCGCATTGCCAACTACGTTATGGTAATCATGCAAGCGGTAGCCAGCGAATCCAAAAATGGGCCGCGATTGTTCACCATTGAACCAATGTCAGGAAACTGGCGACGGTTTATGAGTAAAACCTATCGGTTACATCTGTGGTGCGAGGCTCCTAATTGTCAGCATCCAATCCATGAAGCTGGTAAAGGAGTCTATGAGTTTGAGGCTCCCCGGGAGTGGGTTGAACAAATTGCTCCCTACGCTAACCTGATTGCTCGTGTTTTGAAAACCCTAGCTCCCATTGCTGCACCTGCTGCTAATGCCTTTTTTGGCGAAGAGTTCATCAAAGAAAGCAATATCAAGTATCAATTGGAGACAATGAAGGAGTTAACTAACACTCTCCTCAGCAATGACAAACTCCTGATTGATGAACCTGCAAGGCTAGGAGATAGCTTGCTCAGCCAAGGGGAACGTTCAGGAATTTTAGCTTTACACTCTTTCTTACGAGAAGAAGATCCCCATCATGAAATTTTGGGACTCAAGCGACATCCTACCTATACAGGGGATTATCTATGGCTGTGTGAAACTCACTATCAGCAAGCTCAGTCGAAGATACCACAGTTTTGAGGTGTTAGGTGTTAGGTTTTAGGTGTTAGGTTTTAGGTATTGGTGACAAATTAAAAGCGAAAACCCTGTAGAGACGTTGCATGCAACGTCTCTACTCAGGATGACGTAATTCCGTTAGGGTGCGTAAGTCCTAAAGCATTCTTAATTCTTAATTCTTAATTCTTAATTACGCGCAGA
>JAAHGL010000415.1 GCA_010692635.1 Symploca sp. SIO2C1
TGGGAGAAAAAGATAAGCTATTAGTTTCCCATATTTTTAATACAAACAGAGCATTAACCTATTATCCTGTCGATGTTAGTTTATCTCTTTCTATCATCTCAGCTCAGAAAGTAAGACAAGCTTTTCCTGATTTAGATGTACAACCTATTGTCTGTGATCTACTTCACTCTGATGATTTAATACTGCTTATTGATAATCAAGAAAAAGAACAAAAGAATGTTATTACTTTTTTTGGTATGATTCCTAACTTTTATCCTGAGGAAATTTTGCCGATTTTAAGTAATTTTCTTAGTCAAGAAGATTTACTACTTTTTAGTGCTAATTTAGCACCAGGCTCTGATTATCTGCAAGGAGTTGAAAAAGTTTTTCCTCAATATAACAATGAATTAACGAAAGAGTGGTTAATTACTGTTTTACTTGATGCTGGAGTTGAGCGAGAAGATGGAACTATTAAATTTGGGATAGAAGATGATGGTCAAAAAATCAAAAGAATTGCCGCTTATTTTGAATTAGAAAAAGATGTTAAGCTAAAATTAGAAGACGAACTCATTGAGTGGAAATCTGGGGATAAAGTAAGACTATTTTTCTCTTATCGTTACACAAGTGCTATGATTCAAGAAATACTTAGCGCTTACGGAATCAATGTTTTGGCTTACTGGGAAGCTGCTAATCAAGAAGAAGGGATTTATCTGTGTCAAAAGCTTTAATACCGGCTATCGACTTAAAGCAGTACATGCTATTTGAGTTCACAAATTTAAAATGGATAATGAATTTCTAGATTAGGATCTATTGTACTGAAGCTAAGTGAGTTTTAATCACCCAGTCAATCGCTGCCAAATTTTAATTGTCTGATCTCTTCCTGCACTGATTAATGTTTTTCCATCTGGACTAAGGGCAATAGAAGTAACTCCTCGGCGATGTTGCTCAGTAAGAATTTGTGGTTCTTTTTCAGTAATTTTCCATTCTATGATTGTGCCATCATTACTGCCGCTCATTAGAGTTTTACCGTTTGGACTAAAAACAAGACAAGTAACAGCATTCCCATGTTGTCGGAGTGTTTGCGGCGTTTTTTCTCCATTTAGATTCCACAGTTTAATAGTATTATCGTCGCTACCACTAGCTAATTTTTTTCCATCTGGACTAAATGCAAGAGTGTAAACAGCATCTCGATGGCCTACAAATGTATTCAAACATTTTTTACTATCTATATCCCATATTTTAATCGTTTTATCGTAACTACAGCTTGCTAAAATTCTCCCATTGTCGGGATAAAAAGCGATACAAGTTACTTTATCTTTATGTGCTGACAGTTTAACAATTTCTTTTCCTGTTATGACATCCCATAATTGAATATCTTGGTTATCATTTGCTGCTAAGATTTTGCCATTGGGACTAAATGTAACTGAGTCAAATCCTGAAACATCAAAAGGATTACTCAAAAGAGTTTTACTCAAATGATGAAGTGCATTAGCTTCACCTAAACGCCAAATTTTTATTTGATAAGCTTTACAGGCAGCGAATAGTTGAGCATTGGGACTAATTGCTACAGAGGTAAACCATAAATCAAGATTACCTATAACTGGAATTTCTTGTAGTAATTCCCAACTATTTTTCGGTTTATGCCAACGTTTAATTGTTTGATTTCCAGCACTAATAAAATATTCTTGGTTAGGATTGGGGCTAAAAGCCAACTTTAATCCATAACGCATCATAAATTGCTGGGAAATGTCAGTCAATTTTTTTGCAGCTTCATCAATGAAACCAATACCAGTATATCCAACTTGGGTATAATCATTCTCAGTGATACTGGCTACACGTCGCCATCTACCTTGAATCACTTCAATGATGGCTCGCATCGCTTCTTTATCCCACTTGTGATAAATGCGATCGCCTATATGAATATTCTGTCCTTGTCCAATATTGACATTGTATTTACCGAGTTGCTGTACAACTTGCGAAGAATCGGTTTTCAGAAATTCTTGCAGAACCTGAATATCGGCATCTGTTTGCTTATTTTCAGCAATGCGTTTGATTATATCGCTTATTTGCTCAGTAACACTCATTTACTTTATCCTCTTATTTTTTGCTAATCTCGTTATTCAGACAAAGGAATATCCCTAAATTCTACTTTGATGAATTCGTTATAAGTTGAGTTTTTTACACCAGCAAATATTTCTAATATTTCTATTTTGTTTACTTTTACAGGAACTTCTATAAAGTTAAGACTTGACTTCATGGGAACACTTTGTGGAAGTTCATTAGTTACCTCATAACGATTATTTTTAGTACCTAATTTAATTCTGTAAACGAGCTTTTCTTCTCCTCCCTCTAATATTCTCGTTTGTCCAGTTTCTTGTCTGTATATTGAGACAAAAGATGGTTCTTTGGTACTAGTAATTGATAAAAAGCAATATATATTTTTACGGGTAATAC
>JAAHGL010000416.1 GCA_010692635.1 Symploca sp. SIO2C1
TCTCTTGCTCCATGTAATTTCCCCATCCCCTCAGGGGAGGTTCTAAGTTCCCCTGAGGGGATGGGGAAATTACATGGAGCAAGAGACTGAGCGCCAGTTTGCTACTGAGACTGATCCTGATGGGGTGAGATGGGCAGCTTTGGCTCCCTCGACCCTAGCCCAGAAGCGGAGACTGGGATATCCTGATAATATTTTGACCCGCACTGGGAAGATGAGAAATTCTGTGGTTGCGATCGCAGATGCTAGGAGTGTTTTGATAGGGGTAGATGTGCCTTATGCTATTTTTCATCAACAGGGGACTAGGAAAATGCCTCAGCGTCGCATATTGGGGATGAATGATAAGCGAGAGCAGAAGTTGAGGAAACTGATTAGGGTGTGGATTAGAAGAAAGTGATACTATGATTTGAGCTATCCAAAGAAAGAGAAGTGGACTTTGATGCCTGGAACGAAGCGATCGCAACTCGACTGGCTCCAATCAGAGATGGATTGAATAATATCCCGGTTGCTGCTCTCCCCAACGAGGCGGGGAAGTTTGGTAAGGATCAGTTTGAGAGTATTGATTGGCTGTTCCCTGAATATAGCGCCTCCCTCGGTGATACCAGCGATTCAGTACAGGAGATTACGGTTACGCTGGTGGTGCGCTTATATTTCCAAAAGCGCCGCACTGATGATCCTGAGAGATTTAAAGCTGCTTTGGAATGGGCAGAGCAACAAATCTTAAGAATTTTACCTGGGTTTCGTCTACCACCCCCCTCAATCTCCCCCCTGAGATTGGTATCAGGTAGGCTTTTTGCTCCCAATATGGGGCAATGGTACAAGGAGATAAGCTTTCAATTCACTACTCAGCTTGTACCCAGTGATGAAATTGAACCAATGCCTTTAGTAACCAAGGTGACAACAGATATCTTGCAGCAAAAAGTAGAGGTGAACTAGTGGCAGGATTGGGATGGGAAGAGGAAATTAAAGCTTTAAGAGAAAGGTTGAGGTCAAAAATAGAGTCTTTGAAAGAGGCAAAATACCAAAATATTGATAATGATAGGTGTCACCTGATTGAGGGTTTAGCGGATATTGAATTATCTTTAGGTTCCTTGGGAGGTAATGCCACCACCACAACTACTTTAACACCTACTATTAATGAAATAACAACTGCTACTGATATTGCTGCTGGAGCTCGTTATATTAGTATTAAAAATATCGGCACATCAGATGGCAAGATTTTAGGAGCAGTTATACGTCCTGGCAAGGTTGTAGATTTTCCTTTTTCCCCCGTCCCTAGCGATCGTTATGTTGCGATCGCAGTTGATGGTACTAATACTAAGTTGGAAGTGATGGAAATTCGTTAAATTATCTGTCCTCCTGTACCTACATTTTGAGTAATTGATGCAGGTAATTTGGTCTTGCCTTCTATGAAGGAACTTGTAGAAGCTGTTGCGCGTCCCGATGGACTTCCTGTTATATTCCCATATATATTAATCATGCCTAGACGCTGAGCATAAAAAACATGAGTGTTGGCAACTCCTGATTCAAAAGCAATTGAATTGTAAAACCTTATCTGTGCCCCATAGCCGGATAAAAAACAATTTATACTTTTGTTATTGGCTGCTACTTTGATTCCTCTAGAATCAATTAAACTACCACCATCAACAGCATATACAGAAGTGGAAGTAAAAGTTCCGATAACGCAATCTAATACGAGTAAATGACTGCCATCTGATACTAGGATACCTCCCTTATTGTTGACAGATTCAAAATATAAAGATTGAACAGTTAGACTAGAGTTTTCCCTGACGGTAAAGATATAGTTTATTTTATCAGCAGAAGACCTTAATCTTACTGCTTTATTATTGGATGTATTGCCTTTGATTGTTATTTTTTTAGTATCGGGTATGGTGTAAATCCTCTCATCATAAATTCCATCGGCTAATTGTAAAACCACTGAAAATCCAGCTTGGTCTAGATTATGGTCTACCCAATCCAGGGCAAACTGAAGAGATTTCCAAGGATTAGCCTGACTGCCATCATTGGAATCATTACCAGAAGGAGACAGATAATAAGTTCTACCTGTTTCGAGTCTTTCTCTATATTTTTTATAAACCCATTGACCGTTTTCAGTAAAATGTAAAATGCTATCAGGTTCAGGAACCAAACCCATAGATTCAAGAATATCGTTCAAATTTGGGTCTGCATGAAATCCCATTTAGTATTCCTTGTAGGTAATAATATGTAAATTTAGAATTTAGAATGTAGAATGTAGAATGAGTAAGTGATTCAGCATTCTACATTCAGCATTCTACATTCATTACTCCTTCCTGGCTAAATTTTAGGACTTAAGAGCGAAAAGTTAGATAAAATGCAATTGCTAGTGGTTATGCAGAGGAAATAGAGGAACCAGAAGCTCAAGAGGAGG
>JAAHGL010000417.1 GCA_010692635.1 Symploca sp. SIO2C1
GCGTCGAATGCAGGATTAGCGATCTCACGCACTTTTGGGACACCATCGTTAGATTGATTGATTGATTTTTTATCTTACCGACTGTAAGACTTTTGGGTTTTGCACCGGGAACTAGTCTAAACTCCAGTTAGCATCGTTGGTGCTTAATCGCATATAACCCAGTAAAGCTCTAACATCAGAGAATGTTCCAGCTTTAGTCAACACCATCTGAGCTAGCTGTGGTGGCAGAATAATCATTACAGCAATTTTAAACAACACTTTCACTAGAACGCGAGCTCGGAGTAACGAGGGATTGTTTACGACTGCCTGCCAGATAAATCTAGCAGCTGTTAAACCTTGCTGCCGTTGGGGAGATCCTTCAAGTGCTTTGAAAGTAAGATAACTATATATATTAGCCAAACTAGGCTTTTTCAGATACTGGAGAGCAGCCGGAGCTTGGGTAAAAGCTTTTTCAATCACCTGCAAACTAGCTGATTCTAGCCGCAACACATTAGAAGACATGGAATTAGTAGAAATGCGATATAAAACCTGAGGAGAGGGTACAGCAACAAACTGATAGTTAGCAGCTAACCGCAAATACAGATCCCAATCCTGTGCTGCTGCAAGGGATTCATCAAAGCCACCAACTGCTGCTAAAGCCTCCCGGCGAATCAAGGGAGTAGAACCATTTTCCAGCACATCACTGAGCAACAACTCGGCGTAAACATCCCCATTGACGCTAAGATGATTCCCTCGACGCAAGAATTTTCCAGCTTCATCAATACAGTTAGTCCAACTATAGGCAACAGCAGCTTGAGGATTAGCTTCCAGAGCAGCTAGTTGTGCTTCTAGCTTATCTGGAGTCCAAAGGTCATCAGCATCTAAAAAAGCGATAAACTCACCCTTAGCTTCGGCAAACCCTCGATTTCGACTCACACAAGCACCAGCATTAGGGTAAGAAAGAACTTTTAGTCGGGAGTCGGTGATAGCAGAGACAATCTCCAAGGTTGAATCTTGAGAGCCATCGTCAACAATTATGACCTCAAAATCAGCGAAAGTTTGCTGCAAAACAGAATCAATGGTTTCTAAGATAGTTTCTTGTGCATTGTAAGCTGGAATAATTACAGAGACGAGGGACATGTTTTAAGTAATAAGTAATGAGTAATGAGTAATGAGTAATGAGTAATAAGTAATGAGTTTAAGACTTACACAGCTACTCTAACTCTAGAGTCAAAGGTGCGTTACGCTACGCTAACACACCCTACAAATGGAGGATTAAGTTCAATCAATATCTAATTTTATATGAGTAAGTAAGGCGCTAACATCGGCAAGTCCAGGTTTGCTCTGTAATAGCACCTCAGTAAGTTGAGATGGTAACACAGATAAAATAATAATTTTCAGCAATACTTTCCACGTTACTCGCCTGCGAAACAAAGTAGGGTCATTTTTCAAAGAACACCAGAAAAATTTCGCAGCGGTTCGAGGTTGACATTGTGCTGGAGTTCCTTCCAAAGCTTTGAATGTGTGATATTTGCAGGTATTAGCAATACTAATTTTTTTGAGATACTGTAGAGATTCAGGAGCCTGAGTAAAAGCTTGCTCAATTACTTGCAATCTTGAAGTTCCTGCTTTGTCAACATCAGCAGAAATCGCCTGAGCAGAAACTCGATATAAAATTTGAGAACGAGGTACTGCCACAAAATGATATTTAGCCGCTAACCGTAAAAATAACTCCCTATCCTGTCCAGCGGCAAGAGATTCATCAGAATCACCAATTTCGATTAAAGCTTCCTTGCAAATCAAAACATTAGAGCCATTTTCCAAAAAGTTCCGCACCAACAACTTGGCATAAACATCTCCAGAAACAGAAATATGACTACCTGAGCGCAAAAATTCCCCAGCTTCATCAATACAATCAGTCCAACTGTAAGCAACAGCTGCCTCAGGATTTTCTTGTAGAGCTTGAAGTTGTAACTCTAGTTTATCTGGTGTCCAGAGATCATCAGCATCAATGAAAGAAATGTACTTACCCTGAGCACGAGCAACTCCCCGGTTACGACTTGCCGCCAACCCTAGATTAGGGAAAGAAAATACCTGTAACCGAGGGTCTACAATACCAGACAACAGCTCTAAAGTTGAATCTTGGGAACCATCATTAATTACGATTAGTTCAAAATCAGCAAAAGTTTGCTGCAAAACAGAATCAATGGTTTCCAATATAGTTTTTTCAGAATTGTAAGCCGGAACAATAACAGAAATTAATGGCATAAATTTTGTAGGGGCGCACCGACGTGCATTCGTGTCAACTTAAGGTGAAAAGCGCTTGAAGCTGGGGGAGCTGGGGGAGCTGAGGGAGCTGAGGGAGCTGGGGGAGCAAGAGAATGCTCCTGTCGCTGGCTCTTTCTCCTGTTAATCAGGTAG
>JAAHGL010000418.1 GCA_010692635.1 Symploca sp. SIO2C1
AATGGAGTAGGAACAAAGCGCACCTTCCAACCTTGCGGTTGATGTGTTTCTTCATTCCTCTCCCCAAACCGTGCGTGACACTTTCGCGTCACACGGCTTTCCATCATAGTTACTTCCGACCAAAAGAGGGGGTTTGTGCATGACAAGTTCGGCAAAGTAACTGAAGGTTTTCCTTAGAGTCTTTACCTTTATTCTTGCGAGCGATAATGTGATGGAGGTCTAAGTTTTTCAAACTTCCACATAGTTCACACTTCGCTCCTCTCTCAGCTTTAATGTTCTCTTTAAGTTCACGCCATTGACTGTTCGCTGCATTTCCCATCCAGATTTGTTCTGGAATTGGGGTGTTAGCTGTAGGAATTGTTGTGACCCATTGTCCCTCTAGGTAAGGGTTTTCCGGTGAGCGAGAGCGAAACTTGGTTAACGGTAAATCTCCCATTTTGTAGAGGAAGAGGTAATCTTCCCCGTTACGGGTACCGAAGTTCCATCTCTTGCCATTTTCACGCAGTTTATACCTATCTAAGATACGTCGAGGTGGTAACTTGTGCCGTTTTTGTAACCACAGAAATAACCGCTCATTGACCCAGAAATCTAAGTCATAAGCGATTTTCTTGACGTTACTATGACGGTAGTAGTTTATCCATCCTCTGAGAACTGCGTTGAGAGCCGAAATTTTCAGAGAGGGGGAGTCTTGAAAACGCTTCCGTCTTGTTGCTTCCTTGATTTTGAGCTTTAACTTCTTGATGTTTTCCACTGAGGGTGTCACCAACACTTTCGGTCGGTCATTAGCGTAAACGTAACGCTGAACGTGAAAACCCAAAAAGTCAAAACCTTGGTTAACATGGGTGATGCGAGTCTTGTCTGGGGACAATTCAAGTTTTAGTTCATCCCAGAGGAATGTTTTAAACTCCTCTCGCAATCTCATGGCTTCTGCTTTGCTTCCATTGGTCAGTAAAAGCCAATCATCAGCATAGCGAATCAAAGCACAGTTTCCCAGATGTTTTGTGCGACGACGTTCTTTCTCTTTGCGGTTGAGGTTGCCATACTTGTTCCACCAGTAGAGGTCTAGTTGATGTAGGTAGATATTTGCCAAAATTGGCGAACATATCCCACCTTGAGGCGTACCTGTATCGGTACGTTTGAATAGGCGACCTTCCATTACTCCCGCTTTCAGAAATTGGTCGAGCAATTTTAAAAAGCGTTTATCAACTATCCTTTTTGACAGAATCTTCAGCAGAATTTGGTGATGAATACTGTCAAAAGCTGCTTTGATATCCCCTTCGATAACCCAGTAGTATTTATTACGTCGATTGATATAACTATCTAATCGGGCAATACAGTCCTGTGTCCTACGTCCAGGTCGAAAACCGTTGGAGCAGTTGAGGAAATCGCTTTCGTATATTGGTTCGAGAACCATTTTGAGAAGCATTTGTACTACTCGGTCTTTAATCGTGGGGATACCTAATGGGCGTTTTTTGCCGTTTGACTTGGGAATATAAACTCGACGGACTGCCTTCGGTCGGAACTGTTGATTACGCAGTTCCTCCTCTATCTCTTGTACCAGATTAGCTTTCGCTGTTTCTGAGGAGAGAGATTTCTTGGTCATGCCATCGATTCCTGCTGTCTTTGCTCCCTGATTAGAGAGTACGGCATCAAGAGCAGTTCTAATCCAATCTGACCGACAAATTAATCGGTAAAGGTGATTGAATTGATGCTGAGGTTGATGCTCCGCTTTGATGGCGAGACTACGTTGGGTTTTGATGATATCGGACATACTTCTTAGTCCTCTCTACTTCCTGCGTGTCTCTGTAACCATGACTGCCGTCCTTCGCCATGTATCAGACTATTTTCTGATGCGGACTACTACGACGGCTCTGCCACGCAATAATTACTTCAGTTGCAGCTAACCCAGTCTGTTTCCAGACCAATTATTGCGCTTCCTACGTTCATACAAAGGTACGTTGTTACGTCTAACCTTAGGCTTCCTCTTTACTCCTGTAGAATACAGACCTAGTATCCTCGACATCAGTTGATAATTTATACCCTTGTAATCAGAGCAATTGAGTCCGAGTAAAAAGACCTTTTCAATCAACCGAATCAAAAGTTGATTTACCTGATGTCTCACGCCATCCCTGTTGTTTAACAGCGTGTCCAAGGTGTAGGAGCTTCCGACAAGGATTCCTCTCGTAGCCCTAGTTAAACTCAGGCTCGAAGCCTCATACTGTAACAGGGTCTCAGTATTTTGCCCCTTGTTTCCCAGGCTTCAAACAGGTTCTCGCTCATTGTCCCCTGCTTGCTGGGTCAGCCTTAGTGCATGAGGGAATGCACTATCTCTTGGTAGTTTTCGCTCTCCTTGAGCATTACCTTTGTACGCTTCGTAGCGCAC
>JAAHGL010000419.1 GCA_010692635.1 Symploca sp. SIO2C1
CTTAGTAAGGGGGGAAATCTTGTCCTCCCCCTTACTAAGGGGGAGCTAGAGGGGGTCAACCCCCAGCCAATTCGCCAACAACATCCTTAAGTTCTGGGTGGGTATGGAAGCCAACTGTTATGCTATCTCTAGCTTAAGTTGACACCAATGGATATTGTTTCTCCCATTCAATTGGGGGCGCTCAGTGCTCCTGGGTAGCTCTCAAGTCATTAGTTTTCCTTTGTTTCCCTATCTCCCCATCTCCCCACCCTTTTTTTCGCTCACCCGCGAGGGGGTTTAGGAAAGAATCAGCATTGCAACGATTTCCTAACCCCATCGCCAAAGGAATTGGTGTTAGAACTGTAAACCGACGCCGCCTTGCAAAGAAAAGGCTGTTCCTCCACCATTACGATAGGCATCGAAAGCAATAATTGCATTGCCAAACAAAACAGTATTAGTGTTGGGCAGAACGTGATCTATACCTGGTTGCAGAACAAAGCTGGTTTTATCCCCCACTGGTGAAGGGGTATCACCACTACCAAAAGCAGCTCCTGCTCCTAGGTAGACATCAGTTTGCCAGTTGAGGGGAACGTCATAGGAAATAGTTGGTACAACTGCGGTGCCAGCACCAATCAAACCTTGTGTGCGGAAGGAGATAGGATATTCTAAAAGTTTGTAGCGTACAGCAATCACTCCCCCTACTTGCCGACCCTCTCCCGTGTCATCATCAGCTAAACCAAAGGTAGGACCAACTCCCACATAACTGCCATAAGCAGCTTGAGCGGATGCTGGCTCAGTGGTGAAGGTAACTCCGAGCATACCAGCAAGACTGCTGAGAGCTAAAGTCCCTACTGTCGAAAATAAACCAGTTAGACGCAGCATTTGCCAACTCCTCAATACCAATAAAGCACAAAACACTTTCCTGCTGATTTTAGCTTAACCCGTCAAATGTAGGTTAGGTGTAGCAACGCGACACCCAATATACACAAGTTCGGAGCGTTAGAATACAATCACAAAATTTGTGATAAGTGCAGGGTAAAGAAGACTATACGAGTTTGTAAAGTTTTGTTGCTCAAATACGATTTTTTTATGCCTTTTTTTGGAGTTATGGCTAGTAGTCAAAGCAGCTCCGATAATACGAAGGAGATGGAATTATGATAGCCAAGACCATTAACAACAAAATTAGCCTTGATGAACTGTATCGAATGGTAGGGAATCCCGAAGTAAAAGATGGTGAACTGCAGGACTTCTTTATCCTTGATCCAAGAGCTAGCAACTCTTTCCAACCCAGAATTATTCCCAACCCAGAAAGAGTCGATCTTGGGCAAGAAGCTACTTCCATTGATTTCCAAGCGACACTGGTTGACATAGGGATTGCTCTCGCGAATGCGATAGCGAGAGAACGACGACATTGGCAATATTTACTGACAATGAAGCTGCCAAATCGGCAGAAGATTGTTTCTGAGGGTGACTCTTGGTTTCAGTATCCTCTACTCTTGGCGGATGTCATAGACCAGCTGACCTTTAGATGGCCTAATTACGCGATTTACAGTATAGGAGCAGCGGGTGACTTTCTCAAAGACATCGTTGTTCAATCAGAGATAGCCCTAGCAGTTGAAATGACAGGAGCTGAGGTATTGCTTCTCAGTGGAGGCGGAAATGATCTCCTCGGTGGGGTTACTGGTGATAGTAATATTAAAAACCTTCTGAGGGACTTTGAGCCGAGTCTCAAACCTGAGGATTATCCCAATGAAAATTTTGAGAGCTTTTTAAGTGAGGTGATTGAACTCTACCGCAGCTTATTAGAAAAGCTCACTACTCAATTTAACCATTTGAAGATCTTGTATCATGGATATGATTATGTGATTCCTGTTGCTGGAGGGGCTTTTTTAGGTAACCCAATGGCAAGCAAAGGGATTACAGACCCGTCTCTGCAGCAAGCAATCATGAAAGTCGTTGTTGATCGGCTAAATGAAGAACAAATTGCTTTGATGGCAAAAATGGATCGGGTATTTCATATTGATTGTCGAGGCGCTGTAGGCAATAACCAGTGGTTTGATGAAATTCATCCAACGAATGAAGGATACCAGCACGTAGCTGAGCGATTTCACCAGAAAATTCAGGAAGTGAGCTTTTAGTCATCAGCTTTATTGCGGATGCTGGCTCGGTGGTGAAGGTGACTCCGAGCATACCAGCAAGACTACTGAGAGCTTGCTGAATAAGTAACAAGTAACAAGTAAAAAGTAACAAGTAAGAAGGAATGAAGCATTTATCCTCGTGGGTGAGCACTTCCATTCTCCAAGGTTACTCAGGGATTTCCCATGAAAGTGCAAGGAAATTGAACCCATCGATACAATTTCCTTGCACTTTTTCAGGGGAAAAATGCTTGAAATTCTTGT
>JAAHGL010000042.1 GCA_010692635.1 Symploca sp. SIO2C1
GTTGCTCTGTTGCTCCTAAAACCTCCGTATAGGCTCTTGCTTGATTAGTTCCAAGTAAAACCCCTTCTCTGTTAATTAGCTTTTTTATCTCCAGTACTTGCCAGGGTTTATTGTTATCATATAAAACTATATCTGCTTGTCCTCTGCCACCACCAGGGAGATTCATCCACACTCCCTCCTTAAGATTGTAACCTTGCGATCGCAATCTATCGGCAATCCACTGTTGTAAATCTAACTCCTTCCAGTTACTGGGGAAGTTAGCTTGTTTCAACCAGTCTCGTGGGTCTATCCCCTCCCGCTTCGAGTAAATCATAAACCTTTTCTTTCAATTTATACAATCATCGTTCTGACCAGGGAATCTAGTACTATCTCTGTAATTACGAAGATACGTTAAAGCATATCGAATGCATTCATTCTCAGACTGGAAACCTTCCTCTCCTATATCATTAGATCCTCCAACAAACTCATTATCATTCCAAATCTCCCAATGAAAGCCATAATCACAATTCGCGCATGAATAAAAGAAAATTTTTACAGAATAGCCATACTCAGCAAGTTCCTTCACGAGCTCCATTCTTTTGTCGCCTCCTAATCAAATCGGTTATCTTCAATTTTTAGTAGCTTTAGAATCCTGTGAACTCTCTGCCTTAAGCTTTCCTTCGTTACAGGATCTCTAACTTCAGTAGAGCGACCAGGTTTAATACCATAAAGAGCCTCAATCAACTTGTTTATTCCTCTAATATTGGCTTGCTCTCCCCTAGTAGCAGTGAACCGCCAATTGCAGAACCAATCAGCTGTAGTCAGCTCGTTCTGACTAATTTCTTCAGTTACTGGTTTTGGAAGAGTACCTGGACGAAGATTCATCATGAACTGAACTTTTTGTTCGTAGTCAAGTGATTGCAATGCTTCGGTATTTTCAACTGTTTGTGGCACTGTTAAAACAGCAGGACTAGCAGGGAATGATGCCTCTAATTTGTAAGCAGACTCAACAGAATTAACCAAAGAGTCTACTGCTGGAGCCATCTCCAAAAACCAACAATCAACTTGTTCTCCAAATACTGGGGGTTGGATAAGACCAAAGTTACTCTGCATTCCTGGCAAAGCACCCTCTAAAGAGCGCTTGAATTTGGCTCCAGATTGCCAAGGTTTGAAGTACAAAGTGAATGTTCCGTTTTTATCAATTGCTGAATTGTAGTAGTTAACCAACACACCCTGAGATTTCAAATACTGTTGAACCGCTACTGCTCTTGTAGTGTGCAATGAGCGCCAAGGATTGTCTGGTAACTCGATGTCTTTAAGCGAAGCAATTTCTTCCTCCGCTGCGTAGTAGCGCTGCTTCCAGTCTTCCAGAGCCTCTTTCAAAGTTTGATATTCTTGAATATGGGGAATCAACCACTGATTGTACTTTTCTTCCCACTGCTTTGTTAGCTCTTTTTCCTGTTGTTTTAGCTGTTTTTCCGCTAAGGCAATCGCATCATCGTACTCTTTCTGTTTGGCAATAAACTCTTGGTTATACTGGTCAAGTTGTTGCTGTAAAGTCGCCTCATTTTCGGCAAGTAGTTGATTAGCAAAGGCTTCCTCCACTGCCTCTTTCTCTTGCTCAAAATCAGCCCAAAGTTGAGCAATTTTAGATTCAGCCTCAGTACTCTTGGTTTTGAGTTCTTCTTCCAGTTCATTTCGCTGTTGCTGCATCTCTTTGAGTTGAGATGCGAGCGCATTCTCAACCTCAGCTTGTTTCTGGTTTAATTCAGTTTCCAGTTCAGCTTGCTTGAGCTGCATCTGTTTGGAATCGTAGGCGATCGCTTCGTGTAGTTCACGCGACATTACCTCACAGCGTCTACGAGCTTTTCTTCTAGCTCTCCAGATTGAATGAGCTGCTTTACTACGAATAGCAGCAATTTCCCCAGTAATAGCGTTGAGTGTCCTTCTAGCATCACTAAGTAGCTGCTGTTTTTCTAGTTCTGCTTCTTCAATGACACTTATCGCATCCCGTCTGGCTTGTCCTTCAATTTCGGCAGCGTCAGTAATGGCTTGCTCTGCTTCAATTTGGGCTAAAGACTTGATTCTGTTGACTTCATTCTCAGCTTGAGTTTTAGCTAACTCTGCTTCCTTAAACTTGGCGTTAGCTGCTGCTTCTAGGGATTGAATTTCAATAATAAGAGAAGCATTGGATCTCGCGATCGATTCTGATTCCTGTTTGACTTTTTCCAATTCAGATATTGCTTTGTCAAGATGCGATCGCTCAGATATTAAGTAACTACAGCCAGGGAGTGCAGTTAAAGAAGAAATTAGTATTTTGAACCACCAATCCACTGGGGTGAACAATATAATCACCCCAGTTAATGTGGCGGTGAATGGGATGATAGGTTTCATTAGTTGGAAGCTAGAGTAATGAGTGCGATCATGATAACGAATACAATGATTGAGCCAATTAGGATTGAGTGAGAGCCAATCCAGATAATGGACGAAATGAGAAGATAACCAATCAAAAGGACTGTGAATGCAGCGATAGAGCTTTTGATAAATGTAGTCATTGTCCGTATAAGAGTAGTGATGTGGAGAGCCTGAGAAATGGTTCTCAGGCATGGTCTTAATAAAGGTGAGTGATGAGGCTAAACACCGCTACCCAAGCGATTGCCTCAAACAGAAGTTGCAGCATCAGCTTTACGTTGCTCCTTAGATTGGTTGTGCTTGCCTTGTACTTTCTGAAGTAAGGTTTGTGCTGCCTCTTCTCGTTCATCAGCACGAATGGTTGCTACTTGAAGATTGGCTTGAGTCTTGCGCTGTTGTTGTTCCCTCAACCCAGCTCGTAGCTTGAGCATGATGCCAGAATGCTCAGCTTTATTTGCAGCATCAGCAGCACGATTAACAGCAGTAGCGGTATTGGCTTCTTCCTCAGCAATCTTGAGAGTAGCCTGCTGATCTTTAAGTGCCATTACTGTTAAACCCTTCTTCTCTATGGATAGCTGAATGGCATTGCCAATTTGTTGAATGTCAACCAACTGACGCTGTAACTCGGAGTCCGTAATCTTACCGAATCGTTGTTCAAGATAACCTACATCTACTTTGCCTTCAATGAGATCCATCATGAAATCTTCCGATGCAGCAAAGCGTCCCAGTGCCTTATTAGTAAAGGCACTGGCAAATTTCTCAGCTTTATCAATCAATGCTTGGGTTTTTTCTGAGACTTCTGCAATCGCATCATCAACAATCTCAGCATCAACCGGTTGTGACTGAGTGACTGGTGCGCTCAATGAACCCGGTGCTTCTGTGTTGATGTTTAATGGAGTTTTATCAGCAGTCTTCTTGGTTGCTGTTACCGGAGAGGGTGTTAATGGTTTGGTTGCAGCAGTCCATTTTTTCTCAGTTGAATTAGCCATGATATTTGTGTCCTAGTTATATTTGCTGGTGTCCCATCCAATTGGCTGCATACCGTCCCTTGGGTCACCACAGCCCCACAGAATTAATATGGAATTGCGAAACTACATATTTAACGAGAAATCAGTAGTTTCAGCTATTGATGTATTGGAAAAAACTTTTTAGGGAATTAGAACTATTCTTGTGCTGAAAAGGTCAAAGTTCTTACTCCGAAAGTGATTAGGATTGTAGAACTAATGGAACTACCCCGATTTCATTTTTTGAAGTGTTTGGGGTATTTGTTTATTTACCATTTTAGCTCCAATAAGGAAGAATAGGAACAGCTATTAATTCACCTTCTTGTTCTAATCTCGCTGTTTCTTTAATCTCCTCATCAAAGCGTTCACCTAACCAGGATAAACCTTTTTTGATACGATTCCAGTTGCGTCCAATAACTACCCCGATACCCAAACCGATAGCTGTACCCATTTTCTTTTTCCTTAAACTCTGGTTTAATTCTTCTAACTCCCTTGAAGTAAGTACCGCACACAACTGACCATTTATGCGGACAAATTTCCTACCCTTGATTGATACCAGTCGTAACGGGACATGACGAAAGGGTCTTGTAGTTCTTCCTCCGTTAACTCTTCCCCGTTTTCAATTCTTTCTACAATTGCAGCTCGTTTTTCACGCTTGTTGGCATCTTCTTCTTGTTGGTTTTGGATGTCATCAATTAAGCCTTGAAGGTCAAATCCTACCTTGCCTAAAACACTTTCAGTTCTAGCTTCTGATTGGGAAGTATAGAGGCTTTCTTCTAAATCTAAAACCGCTTGTTGTTGAGTTTGCAGCTCTTCAATTTGAGCATAAAGCCTACCAGCTTCTACAGCTTCTTGCTCACGCCTATAGTCTTCTAACCCCTTTTGTACAAGCAAGTCCATCTTGCGGTTGTAGATGGCTGTAGATAAATCCTTGACAAAAGCTTGGGTAACCTTCGACTGTTGAGCAACACCCTTGACGTGCTTGAGTTTCAACTTTTCTGGTAGTGCTAGTTCCCCTGGATCTTCTTCTGTTGGTGGTGTTTTGTGGGGGGATGCTTCTATCTGTTTTTGTAGTGAGTCATTGTGGGTTTTAACTGTTTTTAGGACTGCTGATGCGATCGCAGGTTTTACCGTCTGATCCGCTGTTGCGTTTTTCATCCCCAATCTTCCCAACAGAGGAATCATATCATCTAAATACATTTCTGCTTCATCTGCTAGGCTTTTGACTGTATGACCTGACATTTTTTACTCCTGTAAATCGTTTGGATGGACAAAGAATTGATTAAGTTGATGCCGGACTAAATATTGGTCTTGAAGAGAGTCAAAGAACTTACTAATAATTACGAGTATTTCTGCTTGACGGCGAGTGAGTGGCGGTTTGTCTGGTAGTCTGGTTTTCCCTAATATGTAACCTGGGTTTGTGTCCAGACAGATTAACCAGTACTCAGCAATCTCTTCAAAGGCAATCTTTCTATACCTAGCTAAAGTGCGATCGCTTTTCCCTAAAACCCGACTCAGCCAATCAATCCTTACTCTGGCAGGAAACCTCCCCTCTTCTGGTTTTGGGGTTGATTTTTGCAGTAAGTTATCGCTTTCTTCTGGTGTTAGTCTTCTGATGGTCGCTTCCATACATTTCGGTTTTTGTTTCTGATACCATTTCGCCTTGATTTCGGTTCAATTCCATTAAAAAACCCCTCACATTGAGGGGCTAGAACCTTTGGTATTGAGGTTGGTATTAATCCTCTAATTCGAGGCTTACTGATTGAATGGTTGCCCAAACCTCCGGGTGAGCATCTACAACTGCTGCAAGAATTTGTGCTGTTTTGGATGGCTTCCTATAATTTGATGCACGATCTCTAAAGTTCCACCGTCGTGCTGACTGTTCTGAAACGCCAAAAAACACAGCCAGCTTCTGGTAAGACCACTGGTACTTGATTAGTAGTTCTATGGGATTCATTATGTTTATAGCCTCTAAGTCTGATTTAGGGGTTAGTGCCTTTTGGCATGGCAGCCACCAAACTGTAGGAGGGGAGGTGGCTGTTCTGCTATGGTGTAGTATAGCATTATAGTTCCTCTCCTACACCATGAGCATCAAGCTAACTCGCAAAAAGTTTTCTGTGCAATTACCAGATAGTGCGATCGCAAGTCTCACGGGACATTCAATTCTCAACACTGTCCCTATGAGCGAAATGGCATTCTTGATACTGCACAACTGGCTAGAGGAGCATCATGGCGAGTTAGTGGAGCATTACGAGCAGTTATCAAGAGAGGCATCAAAAGGGATTGGCGCAGTAGAGCATCAGATTTTGGGAGAGTATAAGCGACGTGCAGCCTCTCTCAACGAGGCAACAGTAAGCCAGATAACGCTGTCTCTCCCGATTTATGACAACCGCCGCCTTATCGGTCATGCCCATAAGCGCAGCGTAAGTAAAGCAGAGATGGCGCGGCAAATACTAGTCCCCTGGCTCGAAGAACACCAGGGGACTATTGATAGGTTTTATGAAAGGGCAGCGGCATGGATGGAAATAGGAATAGACGAAGCCAGGGAGCAGCTGATGGAGGAATTCAAAAAAGCGAGTCGGTAGAACTGAAAGCTAAAATAGCAGGGATGGAACTAGAGGAATGGTTATGCGATCGCATCTCAAAACAGCTGGGAGGCGAATAGGCAACATGGGCGTATAACTAAAGCCCAGTAAGCCTTTAATAGCTTTTGATCGTAAAAAATCTGAGGCGTTCTGCACTACCTCCTCCCACGCATTCAGCTGCCTAAGTCAGGGACATCCGGTATGACCCATCTGGCAACATGAACCCATCAACTTCCCTGGTTGGTAATGCGTGTTTTAACTGTGTAAATTACACAGTTAAAATCTGATTGATTCAGTCATTGAAGAGTGCAAGCTGCCTCCTACACGGTGACAACCATTCTCACTACGAATTTTCGTAGTGAGCTTTTTCACTTCGTTTAAACGAAGTGAGCCAACATCGGACAGCAGTTCATCAACCCAGTCTGGATTATTTTTCAACCATGCAAGCCAATTTTTAAAAAGTTGTTCGTGTTTCATTCTTTACCACAGAGCTGGAACTGCACCTACATCCCCATCGGTTGGGTTTGGCGTAGGATTAGGGCTAGGACTCGGATTAGGGCTAGGACTGGGGTTTGGTGTAGGACTAGGACTAGGACTGGGGCTTGGGCTAGGACTGGGGATCGGAGTTCCATTTTCTGGCGCACCAGCGAGACTCTCGCAAGGGATGCCATCGTTATCTCTGTCTAACCCAAATCTGTCATCCGAAAAAGCATCAAAAACTCGTTTAGCCTCTTGCCAATTACTGAAATTATCGCAATTGCAATTTTCATTCTCAACGCAAGGTGGAAAATCGTTGGCAAACAACGAAAGTCCTTGACACCTGCTCAAACCCAAAACAAATAATGCAGAGATTAGGGTAGCAATAAGCATTCTTGGACGGGACATAGGCAATTGACTCCCTCTCGTAGTAAGAAAATTTTACCCCTACTCCATTCAATGGCTCGGTTCCATTTTCAAGAGCACCCCCATGCTAATGCCCCATCAATTAGCCCGTTAGCCAATTTGGTGGCAAGCTCTTTATCATGCCCTTGGTTAACCTGGAGTGAATCAGCAAACCTCTCCTTGATTTGAGCCAAGGTAAGACCAAGATTTCGACCAGAGGTAATCACGCTGCACACATCCTCGTGGTTGGCATATATCTTTTCTGGAGGGGTTTTGTCAAGTACATCAGTAGCTACAATTCCCCTTGTATTCAACTGAACTGTTGCCCAGTACTTTTCGGCAGTACTCGATTGAGGATTGTCAAGTATTTCTATGGGGTCAGGTCTTTGGGAGTTTGTTGCTTGTTCTTGGTTGGGATTATTGGTAGATAAGATGATGCCCAAAATCACAAATACACCAATAAGACCAAGACAACCACCACAACCTGCTGCTACAGCCGAATCAAACTTTTTCCACCCTTTCGCCTCAAATTCGGATTGATAACCCTCAAAGTCCTGATTTTGATAACGAACTTTGACCCAGTTTTGCTCACCTGACAAATCGGAAGCAACAACCTTGGCAAAGGTGCTTTTGGCGATGAGGGTGTCTCCAGTTTTCCACTTTTTCAAGATGCACTCTCCTTTTCACCAATTAATTCCAGATACTTACCTTCTCCCATCAAGGAATTTGTCACCAATTGGCGAATTAGTTCAGATGATGAACACCCTTTTTCCGCTGCGATCGTACTCAATTTTTCCTCAACTGATTGATGCAGCCTAACACTGATTCTTTTCCCCAAAGGTTCCGCACCCTTGGAGGCAAATTTTCCTTTATTCCTTGGTTGATTGTCCATTCTTTCACCATACCACTTGCCGTGTCCGCATGGTATCAGGATAACTTATCGTCTCCGTGTCCGCACGATTATATAACAAATAACAAAACCCTTGCCATTATCGTGTCCGCACGGCTAACATAAGAATATCAAAGCAAAACCCACCCCGGCAATTGGAACCTGGCAGGGTGGGGCGATGTACACGACATCTATTGGAATTATATGACAACTACACTTCTACGCTCAGAGCCTACAACTTGTGCAACCTGCCCTTTAGCACAACACCTAGACCGCGATCGCTACCAATGCTCTGCAACCCACAACCACTACAACCCAGTAGTGAGGGGTCATTGGCAAGCAACGGCTGACTGTTACCGGGTATTAGAACGACTATCTGGATGGTATTCAGACGACTGGCTCACTGAACCAATTGGAAGTAATCCTGATAGCATTTTCGGTTCATTTATAGAGCCAAGCGATGAAGAAATAGCCACCTTCCCAATAGCGGAAAACGCCTACCACGACCCCAATTTTGATGTGATGGGGGGTGAATTTTAACCAATACCATCACAGCTATGTCTAATCCCCTACTCTCGTCAAGGCATAGCTGTTCCACTTCAAAAGTACCCACCATTCAACTTGAATCGAAATATGGACAGAATTAACGCAACCTGTTGGGGTTTAATGTGTCGAATTGCTGTAGAGATGACCATTGCAGACCATCGAGCCATTGATAAAGCAACTCTAAGGAGAACGTTAATCAGCATTTGTAGACATTTAACTGAAGCACTGAGATTACTCAGTGAGATTGCAGCCGATAACGGGATAGAGCTAGATGAGGACTGGTCTTAATTTTGAGCTAATGCTTGATTGGTAATTTCCCTATTATTTTCATGTCAACACCCCACCAAATATGGTGGGGACTACCATATTCGAGAACAATGAAAGAACTGAGCACTGCAAAAATTTCCTTAGTATGGAGCGGACAAGACTTAATTCAAGACGAGCTCCCAATAGAGGACTTACTCTCGTTTATCGGCTCAAACCAACAAGAATGGTATAGCTTAAGTGGAAGCGAGAAGCAAGAATTACTGAAAGAAGCCGCCTTTGAGTACTTAATGAACGATCTGCAAATGAGCCTAGAAGCCTTTGTAGAGATCCAGTAACAGCTTTCCTTGACCGCCTCGGCGCAGTCGGGGCAGTCAACCTACCTATTGAGACGGAAGAGTTTCAATCACATTTCGCCAAATTTCACTAACTTCTGACTCTCATTCACACAGTTACCGACACATCATGCAAAACCTAATTCCAGCACTAATCAAAGCCAAGCAGCAATTCAGAACCATTGAGAAAGACGGCTACAACCCATACCATAAGTCGAGGTACTGTACCCTTGACGGCGTAATCAAGGCAACGGAAGACGCACTGCTAGCTAATGGGTTAGTGGTTGTCCAAACTTTAAAAACCGATCAGGAGACTGTTTTAGTTACAACTCTCTACCACTCTAGTGGTGAGTTTATCACTAGTGAATACCCCATTAACAAAGCGCAAGAGAATAAAGTAACCAACTACACTGACATTGATACTGGAGCCAACGTCACCAGAACAGAAACTAGGGAGGGATTAGAACCCCAGAAACTGGGGACTGCCATTACCTACGCTCGACGCTATGCCTACTGTGCCATCCTCTCCATAACAGCAGAAGAAGATGATGACGCTCAAAGCATTTCTACGCCTAGAAATGCCAAACTGTATAAACCATATAGTCATCAAAAGCCTCAAAGAAATACCAAGCGGCAACCACAGAGTGCCGTAAAGAAAGCGCATACTCAACTCCAAGAGGATAAGTACCCAGCACTTCCCCCGTATCCACCAGGGGAAACGCCTGATTTTCCTCCCCCCACCAATCAAGAGATTGATTTGTCTGATATCATTGCCCAAACCACTGTTGAAGTGAAACGTTTAGGCTGGACTAATGAACAGGGAAAAGATTACCTACTGCAAACTTACGGGAAGCGCTCGCGTCAACTGCTAACAGATGAGGAATTACAGGACTTTCTCAAACGGTTAAAAGCAATGGTAGTTGAAGAAAAATTTGAGGAAGTAAAATACTCAAACCTCAAAGAACTTCGCAAAGATATGATTCTTAGCTAGTGCAGCGCGGGACTTCCCTCAAAGCGAGTCGCTAACCCACCACTTTCTTCTGCTTTCTATTGCTCTTTAGTAGTGAGCTAGTACCTAAAGCGCCCAAAACGAATAAGCTGGCTAATGTACTAGGCTCTGGAACATTTGTTATGTCCGTGACCTCTGTTTTAATATAGGGTATAAATTGATTTCTTTCAGTGTTGTCATAAAGAACATATAAGTCAAGACCATTATCAACTTTAGGGGTAGGAGTTTGGGGAGCTACTAATTGATTTAAACCAACGAGAGAACTTACAAAATCTTGTGGATCACCATAGGAAAAATTAAAAACTCCGTCGGGGTATGCAGGTTCACTCTGAATAACTGAAAATGCACTTGGGACAAAAAAGTTAAAAGCAAAATCTTCGTCTTTAAATGTTATTGAATATTGATAAATATTGGCATCTTCCTGTAATTTAAACTGTACACCTGGAAGTTCAAAACTTTCTTCAAATTCTTGTGTAACTTCATCTAATTGATAATCAGAATTACAACATATCTGAACACTCAAATCACCTGAAGCACGTTTTAAACGATCAGGAGGAAAACCAAACTCGAAGTTCTGAATAGCTCCGGGATAAAATCCACTTGTGTCGCTGTTACTCTGATTCACTGAGTCAGTATTTAAGTCAAAGATTGGTTTGCTACTACCCACACTTGACTTAAAATTGAGTAGCAAAGCTTCAGCAGGAGCAGGAACCAGAAAAGATACCATTGTGGTAACTACGCCAATTGTTGTAACAGTCTTGCAGTTAACCATATTAATTAACCAATTCATCTTCGTTATTTTTTTATTACAAGTGATTTAGCTCACATTAGAGATAAAGATCTCGTGAAGTGTCTTATTTTTTTTGTAAAGCTTTGATGAAGAGAGAATCCCGATCCCTTAGTCGCATCTTTCTTAACAAATGAAAGTCAGAGTAAGTATGGGATGCAAAGACTTTGTTACAGAACTTAAACTCCATGAGCCAGGATTACACCCCTTTTAGTAATCGCATTGAGGTGTTAAGTTTTTTTGCTTAGTAACTGCCAAAATCTTGCATTTTTGTGCAATCTGCGAAAAGGGAGTATCGCCTATTTCTAATAGTAATGACAAAAATACAACATTTAATAAAAGCGCTTCACTATTTAAATTAACTTAACCACAACCACCTGAGTATAAACCTCACCCATACCCGTCCCCACCTCAGCCCCAAGAGAGCGGTCAATGATAGTGTCGTAGATACGATGCTCAACCTGAAAAGTCTTTGTCGCTGCGATCGCAAAAGTAGCAAACACCCAGCTATCAGTAGTAATACTCTGCCCCGATACAGCAGCAGCAGTCAAAGTCTGGGTGGATGAACCCTTGTAGTTGATGCCATCAGTGTTATTGGTTAACCGCGCCTGGTGCTTATCTACCATCGTTCCTGGTACACGAGCAAAAACAAAGTAACTCCCAGCTGGCAAAGCAAAAGTACTATCCCCGTTCAAAGTACAGAAACTAGTCCCTGACTCCTGCTTATCATTCAAGTCACGTTTCAACCATCCAGTAGTATCCCCCTGACCCCCAAAACCACTCTTGAAATCCTGTAGAATAGCCACTGATATAGTTGGCACGGATTTTAGAGCAATATCCCCAGCTGCATCTGTACCGATGAACTGGTTGGCAATCAGAGTAAGATTTGCGATCGCACTCAGAGTAGCTGAGCTGTTCTGCTTTCCGTTCAAGGCAGTATTTAAATTAGCAATCGCAGCATCATGACCATCACTCACACCCTTGAGGTAAGCTGTCCTACTAGCTAATGCCAGCAGCTGTTCATTCGGAGGCTTAGTAATATCTCCCCCTACAGCCAGTTCCCCACTATCGATTTGGCGTACAGCGGCGGGGTAAGTTGCGGAATCTTCAGGAAGGTTGGGCATATTATTTTATCCAAATTTTTGTTATCACACTAAAATAACTACTGGATGCAGAGTTTTTACCGACCGTCTTAAAGTTTATAGTGTGCATTCCATTTGTAATAATGACAAATGGAATTACTCTTGTAATGTTGTAGTAAAATATAGGTGAATACCAATCAATTCTTCCTTGTTCTAAATCATCCACTTCTATTGCAATAATCCCTCGATTAGTTGAAGGTGAACCAAGAATATAAAGTAAATAAACACCTTCTTCTATGTGTACTTGAAATCCTACTTTATCCCCTATAACAGGAGGATTTTGGTAACTAAAAGTCTTATAAAGCTGTAAAGGCGCACTAGCATGTTTCATACTAGCCCCAGATATTATTGAAATATCTTTATAAAAAAGAGAAAATCTTTCAATCTGTATTTGTTTTGGTTGAAGCATCATTCAAGACTTGTATACTGAGCGACCACCTTGTCTGTTACTTCTAACGAGAATCCTGCATTATTAGGTATCCAATTTAAAACTTTACCAGCAAGAGAAAATTCTCCATTACCCAATGTGCTATAAACAACACCATTTACTATTAGCAGCACATTGGCTGTCACATCTGGAGTTTTGGTTAAGTTAGCCAAGGTATTGGTAGCTGTTATTGTTAGCAATTCCGTATAAGTATTTACGCCGCCACTACTGGAGCCACCACCCCCTACTACCCGATACCCAGAAGTGATAGCAAAATCCGCAGGAACTCTAGCAAAGTCAAACCGATAGGAGAACTCAAAGTCGATACTTGTGGCAGCAGCAAAGGTGTAAGGGGTTTGAACACCTCCTACAAGAGAGTAGTAGGTCAGACTGTACACCCCACCACTCTCGGTAAGCCTACCGTAGACCTCGTTACCATTACCATCATCAAACCCGCCGTCGTCAATCTCAACCCGATTATTCCCCACCGTGACAACCCCTACAGTAGCCTCGTTGGGACTGGGTTGTAAGGGCACAGCCACCCCACCGGAACCAGCAGTAGCAACAGCAGCACCAAGAGCAGTGGTAACATCACTACTGCCACCGGATGCCGAAAAACCGCTAACCTTAATATGACCAGCAAGAACCTTACTGACCTGTTTTGACTGAATCAACGTCACTTGTAATAAACCTCCAGATAATCAGTAGGAGCTAGGGGGTAGGGATTAGACCACGACAGAGTAGGGCCATTGATTGTGTAGTCAACGGAATAAACAGCCTTCACCCCGTTGATGTACAGGATTAGGTTTTGTGGCTCAGTGGGGATGATCGAAAGAGTAAAACTGGTTTGCCCGCTCGTCAGAATGGTTAACCTATCATGCTGAGTAGGTTTGGGATTAGTAGGGCTTGGAGTAGCTCCGTGCGATCGCAAGGAGCTCAAACTAATCGGAGTATCCCCAGGCGGCAACGTGAACTTGAAAAAGCACTTCTCAAATGTGACCACATATTCCGAATGCCTCATCCCCTCCTCATTTGTCCACAGGGAAATGCTGAAAGTCCCGTCTCCCGCTGTCACGGTTTGGCACATTCTACCTGGGTACTGGACAGTATCGGTATAGCTACCAAGGTTGTCCTGCAAGAAAAAGCAGACCTCAGTTTCTATCCCATTTCCTAAAGGATCGCAGATTGTCCCAAAAACCTCACGATAGCCCATGCGAATATGACATGAAGAATGCAGAATGTAGAATGCTCCAATTCTAAATTCTAAATTCTAAATTCTACATTCATTTATAGCTCCAGGTTCCATCATACTGTGAGATGTTATCGTATCTGAGAATTTTTTCAACCAATGCTGATGAAATAATCTCTACCTTATACCCATCACTATCTTCAGCGACATCTGATACCTTCAACCGAGCATCCGACTCTACCACTCTCCTTATTTCTTCTATTGCCCCAGCTGGGTTACCCCCAACCTTACCCAAATACTGAGCCAGAGCATATTCGAGCAACTTATCAGCTGCTTCTTGGGGTGGTAGTGCTGAGTAATCTGGGTATGTGTCACTACGAAAATTCGTAGTGACGGGTTGCCACAGCACCTCCAACCCACCATTAAACTCTACCGCCACTACTTCGGCACCAGGCTCGTATCTTGCGATTGCATCCCGCACCATTCGTTCTGCTTCTATTTGGTAATTGATAGAAGAAAGTCCCAGCAAACTATGCAGCGGTGTCTTGGTTGAGTCAGCCAGCACTGCTTCAATACTGGCTTGGATTTCGGCATTTGTCATAGTCTCTTGGCAATTATTTCTGCCAACTTGTACAACACCTCTGGATCTTTATCTGCCATTCTTTCGATTAAATCCAGCAAAATCTTTGAATCAAAAATGTTGAAGCTAACTTCTTTGCCTACTACCTGAACTCCCCCTAACGAAAGGGATGGAGAAAGTGTCTCTGGTATCTCAACCCCTAAAAATCGCTTTCTTAATGCTGCGTATAATTCGGTCTTCTGGTCTGGAGTCAAAGCTCCAACTTCAACAGTCTCTATAAATTTAAGCAAATCTTCTGCGTTCACTTTAAGTCTCCTACAAGGGAGGTGATTGTTATCCATAGTGGTAAATGCTTTTTTTTAGACATACCACTTAAACCTTAGAACTATCAATAATTTCACTCACCATCCGAAAGAGTATACTTTTTTTGGCTTCACTACTGAGCCTGTTAATATCCCCCACCCCGAACATTACCGATAGATACTCTTCCCTTGCTACCGGAGGTAGAGCTTGTAAGAGTTTCAGCCATCTAGATAGCGACAAGTCCTGCTCCCCTTTCAGGAAGCGGTACAGGCTGTTGTGATGAATATCTGTGGCACTGCTCAGGCTGGCTATATTGAGGTCATAATCTTGAATGATCCGCTTCAGTTGCTCTCTTGCTAGCTCAATATCCATAGTTGTTCCCCATATAATGTAACTATTACCAAATTCGGTAATGTGATTTTTTTCAATCAATCTTCTCAGTAATATCACGCAAGTATGCTGAAATTAGAATCTGTTGGTTCAGTGAATATACCTAAAATCTCTGAACTTCAACTTCTTACAATTGACGCTAAGGAACTCAAAAAACTACGGAGAGCCAAAATTATCAACCTTGAGGCTTACGTATATCTTGCCCTCAAAATCCAGTATGGCGACAAATCCCGCATGAGGATACACTCCGAATCTTTTTGCCAAGATTGGAAGATTCTTCCGCATGAAATGGGAGCTGCTGTTGCTAAGCTCCAGAAAAAGGGACTGATTGGCTGCAATGCTCCAGAGTTTATCCAGCTTGAGCTGTTTCGGCTGGATGATGAGGACGTTTAAGGCGCTCTTGAGTTGTATCCCGCCTTTCTACAATCCATTCGCACAACTCTCCTAACGGTACGCCAAGAGTGTCTGAATATTTTTCTAGTGTTTTCAGAGTCGGAGAATTCCCTCCGTTAAAATACCGCATCCAATGAGTATAAGAGGCTCCCGTTAATGCTTCCAACTCTCTCAAACTTTTTGTCATAAATTCTTGTTTTTTCATAATATCCTCCCCTTGACTACCGTTAACGTAAACGTTAACATAAAGACGAGGTTGGAGCAAACCCCTAAAAACGGCGAAGCCCCCCGGTGCGAACGGGAAGCCTCTGATTTCTAGATGACACCTTTGCTTACAAGTAAACGGTGTCAGCTCAATAACCAATTGAGGTAATCAATGATTATCAAGTGACTTTATGATATCTAAAAATATTCTGGATCCGCAAGAGCGGTACAGGTATCTCCAGGTACTGCTGGAGCGACCAATTGCCTATCATCGCATTTTTGCCAAAATAGCTGGAAGTGTGACAGCTGGACTATTCCTTAGTCAGTTATTCTACTGGACTCCGAGAGGAAAGGATGAGGATAACTGGATCTACAAAACAGCTAAAGATTGGTACGAGGAAACCGCGTTAACACGACGTGAGCAGGAGACCGCAAGGAAACTGCTCAAACAGAAAAAACTCTTGCAGGAAAAGAAATGCGGCGTTCCTTGCAAGCTTTTTTACCGCATTAATACAGAAGTTTTGCTTGAGTTAATTGCAGCTCAAACTTATACAGAATCAGTAGTTGAAGGAGTTGAAGATACTGTACAAACTAGAATGGCGGAAAGCGCCAAACTAGAACGGCGGAAAGCGCCAAACAGAAATGGCGGAAAGCGCCAAACTAGAACGGCGGAAAGCGCCAAACATTCCATATATACAGAGACTACTTCAGAGACCACACACATACACTCTCCCCCACCCCCCACCCAAGAGAGTGTGTGCAAAGAAAATTCTTCCGGACAAGAAGAGGCAGCCGAGATACTCTCCTCTTCAGTCGCTCAAAAAAATGAAGAATTAAAGCCACATCACCAGACTCTCCAAAAGGTCAAAAATTCCGCTGCCCCGATTGAGAATGAAAATCATACTCAATACGAACATCCAGCAGCCAAGCAAGAGCGTTGGATGAAAGGTGATTCAAAAAAGCCAGATTGGGCAATACATAGACGCGGCTGTAGGTGGATCGCTAAGCCGGAGTTTATCGAGTGGTACGCCAAAAGCAGAGAAAAGGACATTGAATTTGCTGCTAACCTTCTGCAAAAGCCCCAGAACGAAGATACAACCCAGTTGCTATGGAAAGAGTATCAAGCCAGTTTGCGTCCCTCACAGCCCCTCACAGCCCCCTCATACACAATCCGCAAGCCACCATCCCCAGAGGAGAAAGCAGCAGAACAGAAAGAAAAACTATTAAGGCGGATTAGAAATACCCCCAAAGGCAATAAAAGGCTGATTCCTGATTGTCTACCAGAGTTGGTTAGGAGCGGTGAGATTCCGCTGTCAAAAGTTCCCCAATGGATGCAAGAAGTAATGGAGTTTTAAGTAAATGTACGCAGTTGACAATGTTGTTAGTATTCAGTCTCCCCTACCCCCTCAGAACATTGATGCAGAGGAAGCAATTCTCGGAGGCATTCTACTAGACCCGGAAGCTATAAGTCGGATTATTTATTTTTTGTACCCACAAGCCTTCTATATCAATGCTCACCGAGATATTTATGAAGCTGCTTTAGCGCTCCACATCCTGGGTAAACCAACAGATTTAATGAGTGTCACCACCTGGTTGCATGACCATAACACCTTAGAGAAGGTTGGTGGTCAAAGTAAGTTAGCGCAGCTAGTTGAGCGCACTGTATCGGCTGTTAATATTGACCGATACGCAGAATTAGTGATGGATAAATTTACCCGTCGCCAATTGATTAAAGCTGGCAATGAGATTGTGCAGCTAGGTTACGAGACATCTACTGAATTGGAAAACGTCCTTGACCATAGCGAACAGAAGATTTTTAAGCTATCTGAACATGGCTCATCCAATGTTGAAAAGCCAGCTGATATTGCCACGAGGATTTTTAAGCAGATTGGGGTCACTGAACCGGGATTGAAGACTGAAATTTACGACCTTGATAATCTGATCGGTGGGCTGAAAAAAAAGAAGCTTTACGTAGTTGCTGGACGCTCTGGCATCGGCAAAACTCAACTATCAGTTTGGTTGGCTCACCAAATAGCAGTCCTTCAACGGCAACCTGTCATTTTCTTCTCTGCTGAGATGGATCGGGATGAATTGATGACGCGGATTATTGCCAGAGATTCTGGTGTTGATAGCAAGCTGATTGAAGAAGGAACTTTAACGGATACAGATTACTCGCTATTAGCTCAATCTGTTGGCAAGATTGGGCAATCCCCACTCTGGATTGATGACACCCCAGGTTCTGGGTTGAGTCTGATGCGAATACGAGCAGGTATCAGACGCGCTATTGCCACCTATGGGCATCCTGGATTAGTAGTTCTGGATTATCTCCAACTACTAGGCTCCGAAGACGGGAGGACTAACCGGGTATCTGAACTCGACAGGCTTGCCAATGGTTGCAAGTCAATTGCCAAAGAATTTGATATTCCCTTCCTTGCTCTAGCTCAAATTAACCGCTCAGTAGAAGGGCAAAAGGATAAGCGCCCAAGTATTTCCCAGCTCAGGGAATCAGGGGGACTTGAACAGGCAGCTGATGTGATTATGCTTCTCTACCGAGACGATTATTACAACCCAGATACCCCAGACCGAGGAATTGCCGAAATCATTGTTGGCAAGCATCGGGGTGGAAGGGCTGGAACAGTGAAATGCTTATTCAAACCTGAGACAAGCCAGTTCCTAAGCTTGACCTAATTTTTACCATCACTTCACTAAATACGAGAATTTTCCCCAAAAACGAACATTCCAATAGGTAAAAAAATGACTAAATATGATTACAATCTTCCTCATTTGAGATTGCCTCCCCCTGTTACGGTGTCGCTTTTTAAGCCGCCTAAAGAAAGGTTTGTTGAGCTTGGTGAGCGTGATTTAATCGCCTTGTGGAAATCCGGGATTCTTTCCACGGATGCCTATATTCTGCTGGGAATTAACGCAAGTTTTGGGCAGAAAAAACCCAGTATTCACATTAGTTCTTTTTGCGAACTTTGGGAATTAGAAAGGGAAGATTTCCTCAAATCTGCTGCGGTATTGAAAAAGTTAGGAATTGAGTTTGACTTAGTTCCAGAACCAAAACCTGGTGACGTTGTTTTGGGAGGGAATGATAACAAATCCCAGCCGCGCCCCGACGATGCTGTTTTAGGGGGGGATTGACCATGCCAATGAACCGCAAGCTATACCCCAAAAACTGGGAATCAATAGCACTACAGATAAAAGAAGCAGCTGACTGGCATTGCCAAGAATGCCAACGTCCTTGCAAGAGACCATCACAAAGCTGGGATGAGTTTACCGAAGAATTGTATGGCAATGCCGTTCATTTCGGAGGTCTTAAATGGTACATCGATTTGTTCGATGATTATGATCCCGATGACGACCCAAAATATCGAAGATTTGTTCTTACTGTGGCTCATCTTGACCACAATCCAGCCAATTGTAATCGCAACAATTTAAAAGCGCTGTGTAGTGTTTGCCACCTTCGTTATGACGCAAAGGAACACGCTAAGAAAGCTGCATCAACGAGATTTAGAAAGAAACAGCAGCAGTTAGAGATTGACGGACAGTTGAACTTATTTGGATCTTGAAATGGTACGACGCAAAAAGACTAAAAAAGCAGTAAATAAACAACATTCTCAAGAGCTTTATAACTCAGCAGAAGTGGGAATGCTAGTGACATTAAAATCTGGAAAGATTGGCGTCATTACCGAGAAGTTTTTTTCCCCTGGAGGAATGCCTCAATTTTGGGTACACGAAGCAGGGCATGGAATCCTTCCATATTCTATGGATTCAATTACCAAGGTAGAAAAGAAGGCAACAGCAGTAGTCCTGTTCTCTGGTGGTGGTGGTGTTGAGGCTGGACTGGTGGACGCGGGAATTGAACCGTTGCTATCAGTAGAGTTCAACCCCGATAAGCCGGAATTGAGCGAGGCGATGTCGGACTGCCATGAGAAAAACTTCCCAAACTGCAAAGTGATTCGGCGAACTGTACAGGAACTGGCAGCAGAGGATTTCCTAGGGTTTCCCCAAGAGCCAGATATCCTTTGGGCATCCCCAATGTGCAGCAACTTCAGTGTTGCCAAGAAGGGTGGCTCTGAGCAGAATGATGATGTGGCAGCGGCGAAAGCAATAGTAGCTTGTATCCGAAAAATCAAGCCCAAGCACTTTGTCTTGGAGAATGTGCCAGCTTATCAAAAATCTGAAAGCTGGGAGCAGATTAATTTTGTTATTTCTAGTCTTGGATATACTCAGAAGTACGCAATTGTGGATATGAGTGATTACGGCGTTCCCCAGGCGCGGAAAAGATTTCTTGCCTGGGCTGATCAGGATGATCAAGCTTCCTTGGAAATGCCAGAAAAGACTGATCATACCAGCTGGTACGAAGCAATTAAGGATTTAATTCCTGATCTACCCGATTCTGAATTGTTAAAAGGACAACAGCGCTCAGTAGACCAATTCCTAGAAAATAATGCTCCAGAACCACTGTTGATTGATCGCGTAGGTGGTCGCAGTAAATATCGAGCGATACCTAGTTCCAAACCAGCAAACACGATACTGCGATCACACTTCACCGACGGAAAAGGGGCTAATCGTTCCAAGTTTGCTGATATCTGGCTCCCTGATGGTCAGGTAAAGCAGCTTACAATCGAATGTGTGCGCCGCCTCCAGAGCTTCCCTGATTGGTATGAGTTCCCAGAACCTGTTGCTGTAGCGGGTTCGATTCTGGGGTATTCGGTTCCTCCCAAGTTTGTGGAATTATTTCTGCGACCAATCGGACAGATTGCACCAACCACTACACAAGCTAGCCACACAGCTGAGTGGGCTGACAAGGTTGGTGAAACTATTCAGCAAGTAAAGGAGTGGGCCCAAGAGGAGGAGGAAGAGGAAATGATACTAAGTTTTGGCTATACAGCGGATCGCCTTCATCAGAAAACGGTGACTCGGAGGAAGTGGAAAGACCGCCATGCCCAACAGTTTATCAAAGCATGGAATGAGGGAAAGTTTGTTGATGCTTACGACAAATCACCTCGGAACGGGGGGAAGAAGATTGCTACCATCAGACTGACTGCTGAACCATATCAGGAGAAGTTAGAGGATATGCCAGAGTCGGAAGTAACTTTGGAAGGTTATCCGGAGCTATCAAAACAGGAATTTATTGATAAGTTTTTTGCAGATTTTGATGCTACACAGCCATTGTGGGTGGTTCGGTTCGCCATCATACCTTTTGCTTCAGGAGATCAAATTATTGAGGATATGAATAAGCCTGAGTGGGGTGAAAAGCAACCATCATTTATTAGAAGAGGAAAGCTTATTGATTTTCGCCCCATCCCTGGAAATGGATCGGCATTATACCCTTTTATAAAATACGACGATGGAAACGAGGGATTTGGAGTTTGGGATTGCCTTCTACCTTACGAAGGAGAGGTAGAAGTCTGCCAGCCAGTAGAATCTCCCTCCTCTCAATCAAAGAAAGCTTTTGATGAAGCGATGGAAGCTATTCAAGGAAATGGCAGTCATGCTCTATCTGTACAAACCTCATCAAAATCTGACGAGCATTACAGTCCAGATGAAGTGGTGAAAGCAGTGATCGCAACCCTCCAAATCATTGACCTTGATCCATGCTCCAACTCCCATGACCAACCCAATATCCTGGCTAATAACCACTACACTATTGAAGATGATGGGTTGGCTCAATCTTGGGCAATTGGTGAGGGTAGGATTTACCTGAATCCCCCATACTCTGCCACAGCTGCATGGGTAGACAAGCTCTTAGAAGAGTATTCAGCTGGTGGAGTAAAAGAGGCAGTGGTATTGGTAAAGAGTGCCACCGACACTAAATGGTATCAGAAGCTTGATCAATTTCCCAAGTGCTTGTGGAATGGAAGGCTGAAATTCAAAGGAAACGATTCCCCAGCACCCTTTGCTAGCACTATTTTCTATTTGGGGAATTACTCCGAAAAATTCCAGGATGCATTTGGGAAATATGGGCGGATTCACGGAGTCCCCACTTCCCCATCTCCCCATCTCCCCATCTCCCCATCCCCCATTACTGCCCTCAACATTTCCGAAATACGCCGTGACGGGGGGACTCAACCCCGAGAGAAACTGGACACCAGCCATGTTGCTACTTTGAAAGAAGCGATCGCAGATGGAGCCGAACTAGATCCGGTTATTGTTTTTTATGATGGTTCGGAGTATTGGCTTGCCGATGGTTTTCACCGGTGCAAAGCATCCATTGAATCAGGGCTTGAGGATATTCAGGTGGTAATTCACCAGGGAACTCGCCGTGACGCTGTACTCTATAGTGTTGGCGCTAATGCTGAGCATAAAGCAGCTAAACCTCGGAACCGAAAGGATAAACGTAGGGCTGTGATGATGCTACTGTCGGATTCAGAGTGGAGTAGTTGGAGTAATTGCGAAATTGCTCGAATCTGTAAAGTGAGCGAATCGCTTGTTCGCTCACTTCGTTTAAACGAAGTGAGGAATGATGGCAAACCCAAAACTCGAACCTACACCACAAAACACGGCACTACTGCCACAATGCAGGTTGGGAATATTGGGAAAGGGGAACAGGAAACGGGAAACGAAAAAAATTCAGAGCTACCCGATTCAGATGCAGAAGACTCACAACCATTATCTGCCAATAATAGCAATGGCACTCTTCACACTGACAATGGTCACAGTAACAATGGCAATAACGGCAATGGTTCGTCAAAAATCAACCGACCAGCCAACCGGTGGTATGGGGGGAAATGGCGAATTGGAAAATGGATCGCCTCTCACTTCCCAGAACACAAGATTTATGTTGAGCCGTTTGGGGGAATGTATAGTGTAGGGATTCAGAAGCCCTCGTCAAAAATCGAAGTTTACAACGATATCCACCCGGAAGCCGTTAACTTTTGGCGACAACTCAAGGACAATTCAGCAGAATTGATTTCTCAAATTGAGGCGCTCACCTTCAACGAGGCAACTGTAGAATGGGCCAAGCAACCGTCTGCTGATTCTGTAGAATTAGCGACCAAGTTCTACGTGCAATGTCGCATCACTTATGCCGGGGGTGGTACAGGTTGGGCGTCTGGCTATAGTTCAAAGTCCCTTGATAAGCCAGAAAATGATGACCATTCACACTTACACGCGATCACCAACAGGATATCCAATATCCAAGTCTACCATCTGGACGCCTTGGAGATTATCAAGCAGTTCGACAGTCCTGACACTCTCTTCTATTGCGACCCCCCTTACATCCAGGACACTCGGAATTCTCACACCCCATACGAGTATGAATATTCAATTGAGCAGCACATTCAATTGATTGAACTGTTAAGTAGTATCAAGGGAAAAGCGGTTATCAGTGGCTATCCTTCTTCTAAATACGCTTCCCTGCTGCAAGGGTGGCATCGGAAAGAAACAGAGGGGAGAGCGACCAGTGGTAAGGATACGATGGAGTGCTTGTGGATTAAGCCTACTGTCGAGATTGTTGACTACGTGATTGGTTTTGTCTCTAACATTGACCAGATGGGTGTCGAACAGCTGATTGAGGTTCGCGATCGCATTCAACAACGCTTACAGGCTTTACAATGTCCAACCATTCCCAAAAATGGTAAATCAACATCAGATTTGGTGCTAACATTGCGGTAAATTTTCCTCTTCTAATACACACATACTATCCCTCTATTACTTGGGGGATTTTTTTATCTGTGCTATAACTGGAACCACATATAAAGAGGGTGAAAGCAATGGGCAGGAAAAAATTAGGAAAGGTAAAACTGGGATGGAGAGTCAATCCATCTACCAAAGAAATGCTAGAAGAAATCTCTCTGAATCTGGGCTATAGCTCCGGAGCGGAATTGCTAGATGCTATAGCAGATGGGGATTTTGTACTAATTGCCAAAAAAATTCCCCAAAAGGGTTGACAATTATATCTGGTTCCAGTTATATTATATTCATGAGCAACGGAAAGGAACTGAACCACGAAAACCGAATAACCCCTCCGAATCCCGAAACTAACAGGACACCACTGAGGAGCTAGGACGGAGATAGAGAACCAGGGGGATAGCGGATAGAGGCTGTTCTACTCTTCAACAGTCTGTACCGACTATCACCCCCGGAGAAAACGATGAATCTGACTGGTTTACAGGCCCGCCGCGAAGTCAAAAAATGGGCTGCGATCGCCAAACAGCAAATAGTTGGAAACGATTTGCCTAGACTGCAAGATACTTACTGCTATTTATCTGATTTGCGAGATTTTGCAGATTCCAGAAAAGATTTCTTCCTTGACAAATACTTTGAGGAGGAGGAAAACAAAGACGCAAATTTCACAGAAGCTTGGCGATTTGAGAAAGCCTACGATGCAGTCATAGTGCATATTGAGCGCATTGATGAGCGCGTAGAGATTCTGGAAACGCGAGTAGCACGAAAATTAGAAGAATCGAAAATGAGACGAGGTGTCGCATAGACGACGCACCTATCCCCTGGTTCTGTAGCCCCCTACACCGAACAGTCCTTATCTGAGGCGATTACGCCGTGTTGTTAAGGAGAAACTTGTTATGTGGGAATTAGCTATTTACGATGACGGGATGCTTTGCACCGATGCTTTCGATTACAGTGAGCAACCGGAGGTAGGAGCGGTCATCACAGATGACTTGGGCATTGAGATGGAAATTATCAATGTCACGATCATTGACCATGAATGCCAAATGGCTTCAGTAGAAATCATCTACCGATAAGGAAGCATTTACCACCGGGCTGGCAATCCACTACAGCCAGCCCCAACTGACCACCACAGATAAATTACGGAGAAATTATGTTACTAGCAGAACTGACCACATCCCTACAGAACCAGTACGCACAAATCCAAGAACAGATCGAGCAACTGCAAGAGCAACAACGCCTTATCCAGGCTCAATTACAGCGTGTTGGCAGTGTTGAGTCCAAGATGGAATCTGCTGCTGTTTTGATGCAAGAGGCGATCGCAGAAATTAATGAGGTATGCCCAGAGGAACTGGACAACTACCAAGCCACGATTGATAGTTTGTTTACTCCCACATCGGCACAGCTACCACCAGTAGAAGATGAGGACTTTGTAGACCCTGAAGAGTCGCTGGAAGTGGGTGATTATGTTGATGGGGAAAATGGTAACGGCAATGGCAATGGTAATGGCCACCACGATGTGCAAGACGCAGGTGACTTTGAGGTGACCATAGATTTGGAACCGGAAAATGGCAATGACAATGGCATTGCTGGAATGCCTGTTCAAGATTTAATAGAGATGATTCGTACAGAGGAAGTGCCAGAAGTCATTCTATCCCTTGATGACCTCAACCAACTCACTATTCAAAAAATTCGCAAGCTGGCTTCGGCCAAGGAGGTGAGTGCCAAAGGCAAGCGATGGGAAATTGCCCAAAGGCTTGAGGGGCTGGTATCTGAGGAGGATGTAGCCGCCTTGAACTAATTTCCTCTTCCCCTCTCCCCCTCAATCCGTTATGGTTGAGGGGGAATTGTTTATTGATATGCCCAGAAAATCGCGTTACAACCAAGAAATTGTTGAAACCATTTGTGAAGCGATAGCCACAGAGGGAGGGGATGAAGTTGGCTGGTTGGCTGGGGGGATTTCAGAGCCTACTTTTTACGCCTGGATGAAACGTTATCCAGAGTTTGGAGAGGCAGTTGTACGCGCAAGGGAGGACTTTAGAAAACGCTGTCCCAAGTATCAAAAGGGTTTGGCGCTTGCCAAACTAACCGAAGCATTGGAAAATGGGCAACCAATAAAGTGGACTACCAAGAAGACCAGGCGGCTAGATCATTACGTTCCGGGGAAAAAAGGAGAGCCTGCAAAACTTGTTTGGTATGATGAGGAAACAATTACTGAAGAACACATTGAGCATCGCCCCACCCCGAAATGGGCGATTGAGCGGGTAATCCCCCGACCGATAGAGGATGACCTCAATGTGGCGATCGCATTCGTTGAAAAAAATGGTTTTAAGGTGATAGTTGAGGATGAGGAAATCATCCAGCAATGGCTTAATTCGCAAAACGGTCACAAGGGTACTAAAGAACTCCCTGGCACTGTCGAATAATGCCTCGGATTTCTCCCACTATGAGGGTAGACCCGTTGAGTTTGCTCATGAGGTTTTGGGTATACCCTACCTCACACCAGACACAATTGCTATCCTAGAAAGTGTACGTCACAACAAAGTAACTAATGTACAAGCGTCACATGGTATAGGAAAATCTTTTATCTCAGGTTCTGTGTTGACGATATGGTGGGTGTTTGCAGTAAAGGGACTCTGTATCACCACAGCACCGACAGAGAGACAGGTAAAGCAAATCTTGTGGAGTGAGGCTCGGAAAAGCTACGGACTCAACAAGCATAAGTTTGGTGGTAGAGCTGGGGAACTGTTTATTAACCTCAATGAGGATGCTAGAGCATTCGGCTTTACTTCCAGAAGTACTGATTCCAATGGTTTCCAGGGCATCCACAAGGATAAGCTGCTGCTGATAGAGGATGAAGCCTGCGGTATTTCTCCAGAGATTGATGAGGGGGCTGATTCCTGTTTGGTGGGAAGCAATAACCGAATGCTCAGAATTGGCAACCCATTAGCTGACGGGACACCTTTTGCTCAAGCCTGTAAGCGTTCTCATATTAGAATTCCCGCCTGGACTCATCCCAACGTGGCATGGGCATACCAGAAGGAATCGGATGGTATCCACCGGATTAAGCCAGAGTTGAAAGAGCATCTGTTTGATGAGAATGGCAAAGTGCTAGACCGAGAAAATTGGGGGAAGCCAGCACTTTACTGTATGGCAGAGTACCTAGAAGAAGTAAAAGCCATTGAGATTAAGGGGGCTATCTCAGTAGAGTGGATTGAAAATGCCAGGATTAAGTATGGGGAAGGTTCAGCCTTTTGGGAGTCACGGGTAGAGGCAAGGTTCCCCTTAGATTCTGGACAATCCATCATTCCCCGCCGCTATTTCTTGATGGCTCGTGTCAAGTTTGACCAGTTCACACCATCGGAATGGAACCAGAAGCTGAAACGTCACACACCTCGATATGGCTTGGATGTGGGTGATGGTGGTGATGCTCATGCCCTATCTCGGTGGCAAGGATCTGTACTTTGGGAAGTGCGTGCTCAACCAACATTAGGTGATGAACTTGATACAGGGAGAGCGGCTGGTATGGTGTTAGCTGATATGAAACAGCATGGTGATGGTGCTGTTGGGGTTGACAATGTTGGGGTTGGTGCTGGCTCACTCGATATTATCAAGCGCTCTAATATTTTAGCCAGAGGTATCCGCTGGGGAGTATCAGCTGAAGATAAAGAACGTTTTGCCAACCTTAAGGCTGAGCAGTTCTGGGAGGTACGGGAAGCTTTAGAAAAAAGGGAACTTGCGATCGCACCATTGGGTGATTATGAGGAAGAACTCATGGAGGATTGGGCTAATACTTTCTATGAGGAAACAGCCAGGGGACAGATTAAAATTGAGGATAAGGCTAAAACTAGGCAGCGATTAGGGAGAAGCCCCAATTGTGGGGATGCTGCTGTTTATGGGTATCATGCAGAACCTCCTATAAATCCACTATTGCTCACTTAATGAATATGTTTACAGATCTCAACACTGCCCTTGCGATCGCAAAATCTAACCTTGGTGTAACTGACACCTCAAAAGATACTGAAATAACAGCTATACTAAATGCTTCAGCGGGCAAAGATAGCACCGGGACTACTAAGTATCGCCCTTATTTGGTAGCGGCTTACTTCCTACCACTTTGGGGTGCTGTTTCTCGTTCTCAACTTATTGAAGGGGATGGGGCAAAGTGGCTAAAACCTACGGACTTTGCACCACTAATCACCTCACTACTTACCCTACAAGAATCAGCTGATTGTGGGTTAAAAATTGATGAATGTTGGCAAACAAATGCACTCAGACAACGCTTACAATGTGGGTGTGAGGCGGAAACTGGTAATATCGTGACAGGATTTTTAGGAGCAGGTGTGATATGAATGAAGAATGTTGGCGTAGCCGACGCAAGAGAAGAAAAAACAATTCTAAATTCTAAATTCTAAATTCTAAATTTTTCCCATGAGTGAATTTCGCACTGATTCTGAAGCATTATTCGGAGCTTTTGCTGCTCTGGGCAATCCTTATACCGGAATTGGAACATCTAGAAGTAAAACAGAGAATGCCCAAGTAAACACAGGAAGGTATCACCTCAATCGAAATGCTTTAGAAGTTCTCCCCTACCGGGATGAGTTACTCAGAAAGGCTGTGTGCTTGTATCCTGAATGCGCTGCTAAAGCCTGGTTTCACTTAGCGATAGCTAACAATAAATCTGGTAATAATCTTCCTGATTTAATGATGGAATACATCGCTCAATTAGCAAATAAGGAAGATAAAACTCAAGAAGAAGATGAAGCGGATATTTATGGTGCTAATGATGCTTTTCCAATGGCAGCTATCCTAGCTCGTCAGTTTGGCAAGGCTTATATTCTCATGGGTATAGATGACGGGAAAGAATTTAGTGAACCAGTTGATAAAAATAGTATTAAATCTATTAGGTGGTTACAGGTTTATGACTGCTGGGAGTTGTATCCAGATTGGGGGAGTAATAGGACTAGACAACCATTATTCTACCGTCTCTATTCCCATGCGTCAGACCAACAATATGGAGCAAAGATTCATAAGTCTAGAATCCTGCCTTTTTGGGGAAATCGACTCTACAGCCGCCGCAATTACCTGAAAACTGGATTGAATGACGACGGTGTGAGCGTTATCCAAAGTATGTACGATGCTTATGTAGATTGGCTCCAGGGCATTAAAGCAGGTTCTGCGATGCTGGCGGATTACGACGTGTTCACTCTTGGCATGAAGGGGTTAGGACAGAGACTCCTAAAGGATCAGCAGAGTGGAACTAATGAAGGGCAACAGCAGATTATTAAACGCTCACTTGCTCTGGATATGGGTAAATCCGTGGTTAGGGGCATCTACTACGATTTGGAGAATGAGGAGCCAGGGAGTGTAACTCGTTCCTACGGTGGTGCAAAAGATATCATGGAATCTTTGGAAAATCGCTGGGCAGCAGCATCAGGCATCCCCAAGTTTAAGTTATTTGGGGAGATAGGGAGCCAGGGGTTAACCAATAACCAAGGATTGGCGATGCGTTCTGAGTGGGCAATATTGGTGCAAGATTATGCTCATAATTGGGTGAGCAATCTGCGGCAGCTACTCACCTATGCTTTTTTTGCCAAAGATTCCCCATCAAAGGGAAAAATTCCCGAATCCTGGAATATTGAGGTTCCCTTCGACTTGCAGCTAACAGATAGTGAGCGCATGGAATACGAGAAGCTGGCAGCTGACAGAAGTAAGATTTTGACTGAGATTGGGGCAATTGCTCCTGAAGAGGTGCGCTCCGGGTATATGGGTAGTCAGTTTTCTCCTGATTATGTGTTGTCTAAACGGGACGCACCGGACGAGGGAACGCGGGGACGCGGAGAGGGGGAGACAAAAGAGACGGGGAGACGGGGAGACGGAGAGATGGAAAGGACAGATGATGCTAGTCCGGTACAGCGGGTGATTGAATGGAACGGGTTAAAGATAGGGCTTCAATACCTCCCCTTCCAGCTACGCCACGGCAAAATGCTGCCTGTTGGCTATGGACATATCCAGAAGACTAAGGGTGCTGATGGTATGGCACTGGATGTGTATGTGGGAACCAAACTGAACTCACCAAAGATTTTTGCGATCTCGCAGCACATTGATGGGAAGTTTGATGAGGAAAAACTTTTTATCGGTGTTGATTCAAAGGAGGAAGCAATTCTGATTTATAAGCAGGTGATGCCTGCTGAGTTTTTTGGGGGTATACGTGAGATCATGCGCTCTGAAATTAGGACTGATTCAGACGAGCTGCTTACCGACGATGAATGGGAAGAATTAGCGACGGTGACAGCAGCAGATTTTCTGGAAGTAGCGATGGAGCTGTGATAGCTTAAAGGGATGGATTTACTGCGCTTAGACAAATACAGTCCGCTGCCGTGGGAAAAGAAGCCCGACGGCAGGTATTGGACTTATATTACCTTAGGAGAAAAGGGTATTCCTCTTACCTATCTTTTCCCGGATAAGAGAGGAATTACCCAAAAACGGGTAGAGGTCGTCACAGAGGAAGGATTGTTTAACGATTCTGTTAAGTCTGTCGCTGGTCTACCGATTCTCCTTACCCACCCCAAGAGCCGCCGCTATGATCTCAACCGCGATGGGTTAAAGGTTGGGCACTTGCTGGGAACAATTGGCAGGGAAGATGGCAAGCTCATAGCTGAAGCCATCATTGATGATTTCCGAGCCGTGGAAATTATTGACCGCTTGTTAGCGGAAGGGAAAACCCCAGAGGCTAGTAGTGGGTATCTTTTGTCTGAGCTACGGGAACGTGAGGATGGTACTTTTGAGCAAATCAGGGGGGAATACGACCATGTAGCAGCGCCGTTACTACCGGGACAGGGTAGAGGAGGACAAAACTTAACTCTCAGATTTGACACAGGGGATGCCGTAGTAGAACCCCTGTACTGGTTGTTTGATACTGATAGTAAAGAGGAGAAACGGAATGTGAGTGACCTAATAGTAAGGATTGATGAGAAAGACCAGCGCATCTTGAAGGATGTGGCTGATGATGTGAAGGATGCGATCGCGGCCCTCCAAACTCGAATTGATACTCTTTTGACTGACCTTGAGGGGACAGAGGAGAGGATAGAGGAGCTGCAAACCGAAAAGGACACCTTGCAAGGAAGGCTTGATGCAGCTGACGAAACTGATAGCTCTGAGGATATAGAGACGGCTGTCCAGGCGCGATTCGATGCTTGGAACGAAGTTATACCCGTGGTTGGTTCTGGCAAACTTGAGATTGACAGCAAACTGACCCCATCACAGATAAAGGCAGCTGCCATCAAACTAATCAACCCCAAGCTTAACCTCGACGGGAAAAGTGAAGGGTATATTGAGGGGCTTTGGGAGGGGATTAAGGATAAAGGACAGCGGAAAACTGATCGATTCCTACAGACAACTCCCAGAATTGACAGCAACGGCGGCAAGCGCTCTGTCGTAGTCGCCAACTACGAGGGAGCATATAAGAGGAGCAGACGCAATGCCAATAACTAACTATGACTTAATTATTGAAAAGTCCTATGAGCCAGGGGAACTTGTTACCCTCGATGATGCTCAGATTTGGACTTTTACTAATGGGACTGATGCTATTCTCCCCTTTGGTATCGGGGTAGTGGCAGGTACTGGGGAAGGTGCTACGGGGAAAGTAATCATTCCTGCTGATGCTAACGGTAAGTTTGAGGGCATCGTTTACGCCACTGACACTTTTGAAAAGCGCAGCGGCTACACCCTTGATGATGCCACTGGAAGAGTTGGTTATCCCAAGGATAGGGAGGTTTCAATAGTACGTCGTGGTGTGATAGCTGTGTTTATTGATTCTGATGTAAGTCGCGGTGACCCCGTTTACTTACGCCACACTGCTACACCTGGAACGACGGGGATTGCTGGCTGTTTTCGGAAGGATGCAGACACAGCAAATGCGATCGCAATCAATAATGCTACTTTCCTAAAATCCGTAGCCGCGCCTACTGCTGGAGAAATGGCAATCGGCATAGTTGAACTACGAATGATTAACGCCACTGTCTAGGAGGAATAATGCCCAGCTTTTTGTACGAAGATTTGACTCAACGCATGGAAAAGATTCTAGAGCCACGCTATAGAACCATGCACTTTGAGAATGGGGATTTAATTCCCACTATGGTTGATTTAGACCCAGGCATGAAAGAGATTGCCTACGACAAGATTAACGAGTTTGGGGATGCGGATTTAGTCTCTGATGCTGCTACCAATATCCCAGTAGTAGATATCTCCCTAGACGAAGATAGATACCCCATTTACATGGTTGCAGCTGGCTTCCCTTTGAGCCTGCAAGAAGAAAGAGCCTACAACGCCAACCATTACCACGCCTCCAGCCTCAACCGTTTTGAGCGGCGCATGGCAGTGGCTCGTAAGGCTATTGCTCAGAGAACAAATCAGTTTACGGCTCTGTCAGTACCTAATATCAATTTCCCAGGCTTTTTGACTAATTCCTTGGTATCAACGGATAACTCGGCATTCAACCTTTACACATCCACTTATCAACAGTGTCTAGATTTCTTCGTTGATATTATTGAAAGCCTCACCGATAACTTTGTTACGGATTATCCCACAGATATGCTGGTTCCCAAGGACGTTCATCATCGTATGGTGAGCCTTGAAAACGGTCTTGGAACTGTCAATTTGATGGAGCGATTAGAGCAGCTTTACCCCGACTTAATGATTACTAAAACTAAAGAACTGGAAGCGGCTCTTATAGATAGTTCTGGTATAACCAGACCAGGCGCTGGAAAAGACCGCATCATGCTTTATCCTAAAGAGCCTGATATTCTTAATCGCCACATTGAAGAACAAGTAGCGCAGCTAGCTCCAGAAGAGTACATCAGAACCGATGGATTAAGAAGAATCTATCCAATGTTTTCTTGCATTACTCCAGCAATTTTTGATTATCCGACCGATTGCCGATACATTGATATTCCCGTGAAAGCATGATAGTAGAATTTGACCCAAAAAAGATTGGAGAAGCATCAGAGAGACACTATATTAGTGGCTATCTAGATGAAGAGTTTTGGCGAATTGAACTGAAGAAGGGGCTAAATGAGCTGTCAGAAACTCAGGTTCAAAAACTCAAACAGTTTGATGGCTTGCAATATTACTTAGATAAAGGAGCAATCATCTTCAGGGATGAACCAGAGACTTCCTACGGGAGGACTGTGGAACTTGAGCAACTGTACGAATCTCAGGGTTATACAGCCATCAGCAAGATAGCCACAGAGTACGGGATAGCCAAGCCTAGCACAGGGTGGAGGGATGCCATTCCATTGATTGTGAAATATGAAGAATCTCTTGCTACCGGAGAGAGTTGATGCTCTGCCAGAAATCACCTTCGATGTGCAAGCGCGTCGGTGGAGATACCGTGATTCACGCCAGTTCGCTTCAATGGAGGCGGTACGAACTCAAGCTGAACGTTATTTGGAGAAGGAAAAGCAAGCTCTAGTCAAATTAGGGAGCGATTACAGCGAAGGGAGGATAGACCTCAAAGAACTACAACAACAAGCCGCCAAGCGCATTAAGCACATCCACATTGCCCAAATGATTCAGGCATTGGATAGGCAGGCGGACTTAACCCCTGCCAAATTCCTTGGAGTTGCTCGTAGTCTCAAGCAACAGTACCACTCAGGAAAAGACCCCTTGACGGGTAAGCGATTCGGTATCAAGCATTTAGCTACTGATATTGCAGATGGCAAAGTATCTCCAGCCCAGCTCACCAACCGCCTCAGAATGTTTGGGGAGTCGGGCAAGGTGACTTACTGGGAGACTAAATCTGCGATCGCCTCAGATAATGGAATCAAGGAGGCTCGGAGAATCCTTGGTGATGCTGAACATTGCCGTCATTGCCCAAAATATGCAGCTTTGGGATGGGTTTCTCTATCTGAGCTGATTCTACCCACACAGCGGTGTGAGTGCCGAACGAACTGCAAATGTACAGTGGAGTATAGATGATGGACTATTTAGAAGAACTTAAACAACTTGAAGAACAGGGAATTGAGGTATCGCGAGAGAAACCACCTTTGAAGAAGAAGCAAGTAACAGAAACTCCAGAAGAGAAGGAATATCGTGAGTGGTATGAGTCGTTACCAGATGCGGTCAAGAAAAAACTCAATTTGTAGTAAATGCTAGCAACCCTTCATCAATCTGCTACAGGTTCCCATCATTTCAGATGTGATGGCAAATTGCTATGGATTAATAGAAGTTCTGACCCCGAAATTGCGATCGCAGATTTCCTCTCCAAGCACCCATCTTCGGTAATCGTCAGAGAAGATTACAACCCTAATCAACCCCGTGATGCTAGGGGAAGATGGAAAGGTGGAGGCGGTGGTAGGCGTGGAGGTGGTAGACGCGGTGGTAAAAGGGGATTAGCAGCTAAAAAAGTTTCCGAACTTCAGGACATTGCCAGAAAAGAAGGGATTGATGTTAACACTCTCTCCCATAAATCAAGAAAATCTGTACTAACCGCAGCTATTAAAGCTAAGCGTCGTGGTCAGGATTTAAGAGAAAAAGGGTTACTCAAGCCAACCAAAGTATCATCACTACGACGAAAACCTAAAAAAACTACGCCCAAAAAACCAAAACGTAGCAAAGAAAACCCAGAACTAACACCTTCTGTTACCTGGAATTTGGACAAACGCCAACTTAAAGAGTGGAATAAAGCTTATCAACATATTACCAATAGCGACGAACTAAACCTGTATCAGAGGATGGTTGATACTGGTTCAACTCGGTACAAGAATACAAAAAAAGAACTAGACCTCATCAAAAAATCAAGCCCAGAAGAGCTTCGTCAATTAGGATATAAAAAAGGTAAGAAAGAATTGATAGAAGAAAGAAGTCAGCTTGCCAATTCTTTAAAAAAGCGATTAGATGAAGACAAGAAAGTATTGGCTGACTTCAATAAAAATAACCCCGTACCAAAAGAATACAGGAATCTTCCAGACGACAAAGTAGAAAGAGCTAGAAGCGCTCGATGGATATTTGATGAAATAAAAGCTGCAAATGATTCTAAAATAGCCATTACAGACGCCAAGGGTAATTTACAAGCGGCGGCTTCTTTTTCAAAAAGCAAAGATAATATCCATATTGACTACCTTGCCTCTGCTCCGTGGAACATTGCAGGTAGTGACTCAAGAAGTACTAGAGGAGCCGGGACTAAAGCAATTGTTGAAGCTGTGAAAATCAGCAAGGAAGCTGGTTACAAGGGCAAGCTGACTCTGAACCCGCTACAAGATGCCGTCCCTTTCTACGAAAAACTAGGATTTACTGAAGGCTGGAGTGGCATGACTTTATCTCCATCGGCAGCAGAAACATTATTAAAGAAGGTAGAAAATAAATAATGCCTACACCATTTGCTGACCCCAACCTCTGGAATCACGCCACCTTTACCTTTACTGTTGTTGGCGACACAACCACGATTGACCGTTTTGGCAATCAAATCAGTATGGGACGGGATATTGCTGTTACCTTCAAAGTGAAGAAATCAGGAGGGAAGGGTCAACAGCAGACTGAAGCGGGTTCTGAGTTGTCGGAAGTCTACAGTTGCAAAGTGGTGGCAGTGGATGGGGACTTTGAGAACTACCAACTGCCTACCGATATCAAGCCAGGGGATGTGGGAGCAGGAGTACTTAATGGTAGACCCTGCAAGGCAACCATCAAGTCTGTGGCTCAATCCTCTCTGGCTCCACTACTGCGGGGAATATTGGGGGACAATTGTACTATTGAAGTGGATTACCGCATCAGGAGAGGTTCATCAGCGTGATTAGCATTGAATTTGATGGTAGGGCCACTAAAGCTCTACTCAAGCACTACAAGTCCCGTGTGCGGAACCTCGAACCTCCTTTGAGGGGATGGGGGAACTACATGGAAACTGAGACTGAGCGCCAATTTGCCACGGAAACTGATCCTGATGGAGTGAGATGGGCCGCGCTCGCACCCAGTACTTTAGCTGAGAAACGGAGGAAGGGATACCCTGAGAGCATCCTAACCAGAACCGGAAAAATGAGGCGCTCTGTCGTTGCGATCGCAGATGCTAGAAGTGTCCTGATAGGGGTCGATGTTCCCTATGCTATCTTCCACCAGCAGGGAACTCGGAAAATGCCTCAGCGTCGCATTCTGGGGATGAATGAGGAGAGGGAGCAGAAGTTGAGGAAACTGATTCGGGTGTGGATTAAAGCTCGGTGATAGTGCGACGAATCACATTTTTATAGATATCCCAGACACGTCCATTTTTCTATCATCTTTCTACAATTGAGAAAAAGTCAGGGTGTAGCTTGTAGAAATTTAACTATAAAAGATCATGACAGAGGAACAATCCCTGATGTACCGCTTAGCCTCTGTAGAGGGAATGAGTGAAACCGAGGTAGAGAGAGTAGTTGAGTTAAGCCCAAAACTCAATAACCCTGAAACCCTGACCCCTGAAGAAGCCAAATTCCTGCACAAAGCTATGGATGTTTACATTGCAGATGCAGATGCTTTGGGACGGAAGCTTGAAGAGGTTACGATGAGAGAAGGAGCCTCAGGCTATCACCCTGAGGCTCCCGCCGTCAGCGATTAAGAGTCGCTGTCGTCGTTAGGTTGGAGGAGTCCGCCCAGAAATGAGCGGATTTCTCCCATTAACAAGAAGGCAAATCGTTGCTTAGTTACTGGTTGTAACTTATCGACTTGCTCGAAGGCATCATCAAGTGTCTGCGCTTCGTCAGGGTGAAGCTTTTTCAGCTTTTCCCGTTCTTCTTCGTTTTTCAAGGTAACCTCCTTGCAAGAGTTAACAACAGTAAGGTTGTGTCCCAGTTTTCAGCCTTGGTGGGCATCGGGTTCATCCCCGGTGGCTGCGCCTTTAGCAGTTTGGCTTCCGGCTACTTATCCCGGCGGCGTATTTAGTTTTCCTTACCTATTAATATCTTCTAGTGAGTTAACCCACTATCAGGAAGAAATAAGATAAAAAATGGTTGATTTTGCTAAAATATGAAACTTTCCTGATAGTGATTGCTAGTACTCGTACATTGTTGTGTTGTGAGTTAACGCATTAGTTGATTTAAAACCATGTACGATAAAGTCCCACCACAATTAAGAAACCGTGTAATCAGGCAAAGTAAGGGATTGGGCACAAAGCATAACGGTCGAGCAATTGGGGTCAAGTTCCCCCCACATATTGATGAGATTTTGCGATCGCAACCCAACAAGTCGGATTACATAAGAAAAGCAGTAATCCGACAACTGGTAGAGGATGGACTGTTGTCACCAGAAGAGAGGATATAATACTCATATTCGGCAAATATCCTCATATTCGAGAATGGATTTTGATGCCTGGAACGAAGCGATAGCTACTCGACTGGCTCCAATCAGGGACGGCTTGAACAATATCCCAGTTGCTGCACTCCCCAACGAAGCGGGGAAGTTTGGTAATGACCAGTTCGAGAGTATTGATTGGTTATTTCCTGAGTATTCTGCCATCGGAGCAGATACCACCGATGGGGTGCAGGAGTTATCAGTAATTCTGGTAGTACGCCTACACTTTGAGAAACGTCGCACCGATGACCCTGCTATATTCAAGGCTGCCCTAGAATGGGCTGAGCAGCAAACCCTATTAATCCTGCCTGGTTTCCGCCTGCCTGATACCCTCTCCCCCCTTAGATTGGTATCAGGCAGGCTTTTTGCTCCAAGTATGGGTCAGTGGTACAAGGAGATAAACTTCCAGTTCCGCACCCAACTTGTACCAAGTGACGAAGTGAAGCCACTGCCGTTGGTAACTCAAGTAGATGCAAATGTACGCTTATGGAGGTAGTGGAAGTGTCATGAACATAACCTATCAAGAACTCAGATCATGGAGAGATACCTGTGAAGTTTTGAATCGGTTCAAAGCAATTTACAAAGGGCAGTGGACAGGTTTTGGGTTAAAAATCCACGAGATTGAACATAGAGCCAATCCCTTTGTTTTAAAATTTGAGAATTTCTCTCATAGAGAAAGGCTCTGGAACTTGTGGAGAATCCAACTTGTTAGGTATGTTCGGTGTCGCAAAAAAGTAGACAGTGGCTGGGTTTTAATAAAACCCTACTGGGAAGACAAGATTGATTTTCTAGAAAAAATCGTTCTTTTTGAGATTGATGATAGTCAGCTTCCAATGCCGTGGCTACGTGATGACTTCCCAAAACCTTGGGATGCAGTCCTAGGAAGAACTGCTGTAACTGAACCCAATGCATGGGATCTAGTCCTTTCACCTAATTCACCATGAGAGCTTTAGACTATATCACCTGGCTAGCTGCACCAACAGAAAATGCCCTATCGGTAGAGCCTACCGCAATATCATCATGGTTAGTTACCACGTTAGGGCATTTCCCAGAGGAATAAGATGGTGGCTTATTTTGAGGAGGATGAAGAGAAGACGTGGAGATTAGATGGCTTGCTGATGTGGTTGTGAGGATACCCTTTGAGGATGAGGTAATTGTCTTAGGGAAAGGAGTTGAGGCAATAGTACCGGAAACCGAGTACTTCAAAAATGCGATCGCAAGCGGTTATGCAGAAAAAATTCTCACTGCGAACATTCGTAGTGAGGCAACTGAGAAGGAGGAACCAATTATAGATGGCGACTAATACCGGGGTAATTGTTACCCAAACTACAGCAGAAGCGATTCCACTGAGTAAGCAGCTGCCAATAGCAATTGCTGGAACCTGTACCACGGGTACGCTGGCAGCATCAACTCCAACACGGATACGAACCAAGGATGATGCTGCCACTATCCTGGGGGATGGGGGAGCAACAGATACCTTACCCAAGGCTGTAGCAGTTTTGCAGGATAAGTACGGCTGTGGGGACATAACCGTAGTAAAGGGAGCGACAGAAGATGAGGCAGGAGTTACCGCTGCTATTGCACTACTGGCTAATGCAGCAGTAAGACCGGAGGTAGTATTGACCCCCAGCTTTAATAGTGCCGCCGTGACGATGGCTCTCAAGACACTGGTAGATAACATTAAGGCGATCGCCTTAATCAACATCACAGCTGCTACTTCTGTTGCTGATGCCATTACGGCTAGGCAAGCTGTTGGGGGTACAGGGATTGATGACCAAAGGATTGCAGTGTGCTTCCCCCATATGAAGGATGAGACTGACCCTACCAAATTAGAGGAAGTCAGCCTACACCTAGCAGGCATACTCGCTAACCTTGACAACTATGGTCAATCCCCACTTAACCAACCATTGAGGGAAGTCAGCGATACTGATGTAACTATGTCCTTCAGCTACTCTTCTGAAACCTCAGATAATGAGCAGATTACTGATGAAGGTGGGACTACTGTAAACCTTGACCCTGATGGGAAATATGTGATTTGGGGTGCTAGAAACAGTAGCTACACAGAAGGTAGTACCGATGTATTGACTTATATCAATGCCATCCGTGCCAGAGATGAAATTACCCGGCTGATTGAAGCACGAGCGGTGAAGTTCCTAGCAGAAGAATCAAACTTTGCCACTGCTAGCCTACTTAAAGAATCATTCTTAGATTCCTTGGCTACTGAAGCTGCCAAGGGTGCGATACGTCCAACTGGTAGTGTGACCTTTAATGAGGATAAAAGCGACTATTCAACCGGAAAGCTGGACTATACGGTACAGTTTGCCCCGTGGTTACCAATTGAGCTGATTTCAGCTTCTGTCTCAATTTCAGTATCAGTAGGAGGATGAAGAGAATGCAGAATGCAGAATGTAGAATGCAGAATGTGGGAGGGTAAAAATGGCAGTTTATGAATATGTGCCCTCGTCGGATACAGAATTTAAGGTGATGGATTACCTGGGAAACCCGGCTGACGCTAAGGGTATGGCAAAAGAGATAACCTTGCCTGAGATTATGCGGACGGTGGACACTGATTCTAGGATTGGGGAAGCAGGAGAGCAGCAGCGGCTACTTGGCTTTGAGGCAATGGAAGCCTCTATGACTTTAGGGGGAATTAGCGAGGAATTAGACTTATTAATTAAGCAAACAATGGCTCCTGGTGGTGCTACTAATAGCATCACAGTACAGATTACAGGAAAGGCTAAGGATAGGTACAGTAGTACCACTGCAACTATTAAGTACACCATAAAGGGGGAAGTGAAAAAATATGCTTTCCACAGCTCCCTTACCCCCAACGAGAAAGCCGAGATGGAACTCCAGATGACCGTGTGGGGATTCGGTCACGAATTAGGAGCAAATACATTCTATTTCGAGCCTCAGGCTAAAAAATGGGAAATCAACGGAGTTAATTCATGGGCGTAAAGAAATCAAATGGTAGTGTTGTAGCGATAGAAGTTCAACAAAAACCAATAGAAAGAGAACAAACGGTTGTTCAAATAGGTAGCAAAGTCTTTGTACAAAAACCTTTAGCTGCTAACATCTATTTTGAATATCAGAGAAGAATTACTGCTCAGAGTCCTTCTATAGCTCTTGAGTGGTTGATGTATGAAGCCTACGGATTAAGTGATGAGCAATTTGGTGAGCTGAAGTTCAGAGAAAAGGGGAGGTTACAATCTGCGATCGCAAGCTTTGATGCTGAAGTCACTTGCCACGATGATTTACCCTTCAGTGAAACCTCAGACTTCTCTGTAATGGGACATAGGTATACCGAAAAACCCAATTCTGGGGACTATTACACTAAATTTGTACAACAGGCTTCTCAAGGTGCAATAGCCTACAAAGAAGCCATACAGAACCTATTTATGATTGACGGCAAGGCTATAGAGGAGAAGGATTTCACCGAGCCAGAGGGGATAGGGTATGGAGGGGCTGTGGCGCTGACGAACTGGATAAATTTTATGTTTTCCCAAAATCCTTAGATTTGTTGTTTCTGCTCAAATATTTAGGTTGGAGCCTAAGAGATTTACAGGGATTAGGGAAACTGAGGGAAGTAAGCTTTTGGACTGAGCAAGGGATAGCGCTGTTAAAAGAGGAGCAACGGCAAAGCAAGCGTGGCAATCACTGAAACCATCAAATTTAATGCCGATGTCAACGGTGCTCTATCTGGCTTCAATCAGATAGAGAACAAGGCACAGGCTCTATCTGGAAAGCTGAATAGCATTGGTGGAACAGCTATAGGTGTAGGTGCTGCCATAGCTACTCCCATAGCGGCGGGTTTTGGTGCAGTACTCAAAGTAGCGGGTGATTTTGAAGCCCAAATGAACCAGGTAAAGGCAGTTTCCGGTGCTACTAGTGCTGAATTTGAGAAATTGAGGAACCAAGCCAAGGATTTAGGAAGTACTACAGAATTCAGTGCCAAGCAAGCTGCTCAAGCCCAAGGATTCTTGGCAATGGCAGGGCTTGAAACCAACGAAATATTTACAGCTCTCCCATCTACCCTCAATCTCGCTACAGCAGGGCAACTGGACTTAGGACGTGCTGCTGACATTGCCAGTAATATCATGACGGGGTATGGTTTTAAAGCTAAGGATTTGGGGCGGGTAAACGATGTACTAGCTAAAACTGCTACCAGTGCCAATACCAATGTTTCCCAGCTAGGATATGCCTTCAGCTATGCTGCTCCGATAGCAAAAGCAGCGGGATTGAGTTTTGAGGAGACATCAGCAATCATTGGCAAGTTATCTGATGCAGGGATACAAGGTAGTAGTGCTGGAACAACTTTAAGGGGAGCAATCAGTAGTATCCTTAAGCCCAGTAATGATGCAAAGAAAACTTTAGCCAGACTAGGGGTGGAAGTAAGTTCAGGCAACGGTAAAATCCGCTCAATGATTGATATTGTCGGGGATTTGAAACGAGCCGGTGCTACCACCACTGATATTATTACCATTTTCGGGGAAGAGGCAGGTACTGGATTAGCTAGCTTGGTGGATCAGGGCAGTGCCAGTATTCAGGAACTAAAGAACAAATTAGATAGCGCTGGTGGTTCTGCTGAAAAAATGGCAGATATCATGCGTGGTGGATTGCAGGGAGAAATGAAGAACTTAGGATCTGCAATGGAAGGCTTAGCGCTTGCGATCGCAGATACTGGTATCTTAGATTTAGCGGCAAAAGGAGTAGCTGCTGTCACTTCAGTAGTACGATCGATTTCTCAACTTCCCCAACCCGTACTTTACGCTGGTACTGCCATTACTGCATTAGTAGGTGCAGCAGGTGGATTTTTGGTAGTTGGTGGCACTTTGGCAATAGTAGTAGGTAATGCCATCACCGCCTTTGCTGCTTTGGCACCTATGGCAGCTGGTGCTGGTGCTGCCATAGGTGCGATTGCTGCACCAGTAGCTCTAGGTGCAGCAGCACTGGTGAGTATTGGTGTAGTGGTTTATCAGGTAATTAACAACTGGGAGGCACTCAAGGACACTACTGCTGCTGTCTTTGGAGCAGTTAAAGCTACTATTACCAGCTGGGTAACTGAGGTTAAGTTCAGGTTTGTCCAAGTCAAAACCTTTGTTACCTCTACCTGGAATTCGATAGTAGAGTCTGTGCGCGCCAACGTTGGTGAAGTTGTTTCCCAGGCGCAGTCAATGGCGAATCGGGTAATTGCTGCGGTGAAGGCATTACCAGGACAGGCACTGGCAGCAGGACGTTCACTGGCTTCCAACTTTGCCCAAGGTATCATTGCCGCTGCTTCTGCTCCCATCAAAGCAGTGCAAGATATGGTTTCTCGGATAAGGGGATTATTACCATCGTCTCCTGCTAAATGGGGAGCATTAAGCGATATTGATATAGTAGGGCATGGCATGATGAGCACCATTGCCAGTTCGATAACTCAAGCTGCACCTATTGCTGTTGATGCGATGAGTGAAGCCGCAAGCGGAATGATGAAAGGTTTATCTAGAGAGAGGTTACTAGAGAAAGAGTTACTTAAAATGGGCTTAGTTCCTGATAAGGGGGGATATGTCGTTCCACTTAAATACGCAGGGCTGGAAAGTATTAGACCTCATGACTACTTTGGTGATACTCGAAACCTTGTTGGTGACTGGAGTATTTATAACGGAGTTGACATGAAGAAGGCTCAATCTCTGTTTAAAAAATACGGATTTGGGTTTTCTCCTGATGACTATAGCTATAGCCGCGACCTTTTTAAAAACGGAACAAGGGAATATGCAAAGATAGACCGAAACCGAAACAGTAATACTGACGCGACTGTCAACAGTAGCACTTCTAGTAGTAGCGGTAATACAATCATCGAATACAAACCACAAATAAACATCACCTCAAGTGCTGAACCCCAATCAATAATTAACGCTTTAGAGTCCAGAGATGAGCAATTTTTGGACTTAATTGAGCGGGTAACAGGACGGCGTACTAGAACGGAGTTTGCCTGAGGAGGTGTTGGGAAATAATAGCGATATCCCCTGTATTTGTTATCCAGAAAAGCTTATAGCGAAAATGTAATGAAATGACAATCCTGGCAACACTATCAGACGGCGCTAACACTTTCGGCTTCCGAGAGTCCCAAGTCTTAGCCATTGAGACTAATCAACCACGCCAAGTAGCAGAGTTGAAGACTATTAGGGGAAAATCCCGTTCTCAGCTCTTAGGATTTGGACTAAAAACTGCTGAAATTAGGGCAAGGTTTCACCGCGATGATTACTCAGACCCTCCTACTTCTCCTGATAGCCAACTATCTGGCTTGCAGTTCCTCTACGATATGGAAGCTGGGGTGTTTGAGTTAAAGATTGGCACTAAGTTACTGGGTAATTATGTGTTTGAAAATCTGGAAATTGCCTATACCAAGGTCAATAGTTCTACTACTATTGCTGCTGACGTGCGAGTGCAGTTAGTTGAGCATTATGTTGCAACATAATTTATATGCCTTTACGCCCCTACCTTAGTATTATCTACAACACTTCTAACCTGGATATTTCAGGTTTTATCAGAAGTTTTGTACTGGACATTTCAATTACTCAAAGACTGACAGACGCCGCCACATCTGTTTCTCTGAAAATCAGGGATGATGAGATGAAGTTTCAGAATGACCCAATGTTCAACGGGATTGGGGATAGTTTGGATATTGAGATATTCTACGAAAACCACACCCCAGATAGAAGGCTCTCACCTGGACGTTTCTACTTGGACAGAGTAGAGCTATCATCACCACCAGATGTACTTAATCTACAAGCTATCAACCGTCCTCTGAACATAGGACTGAGGACTAAGAAAACGCGAACATTCAGTAGCTTGAGTTTAACAGGGATAGTATCTGCGATCGCAACTGAGCATGGTCTTTCTATTTCTGGCATCAGGGAGAATATTACTTTGACCAGCTGGGAACAGAAAGATAAGTCTGATTTGGAATTCTTAATGGACTTAGCTAGAGACTTCGATCACATTTTTCGGTTCGATGACCAAGGAAGAATTTACTTCCAGTCGTGGGAATCTCTAGATAATGCCAACACAGTTTGGGTTTTTGACAAGGACAATATCTTGAGCCGTCCACCACTGAGGTTTACCCAGTCTGATAGCGGAACATATCAGTCTTTCACTTCTTACTACGATGAAAATAATATCGAAAAATCTTCCACTCTGATTGATAATTTTGTAGTATCCACTGACAGACTCAAAAACTCTACCCGATACGAGAATTACCCACAGGCAATTTTAGGCTCACGAGGGCTATGGAGACGTGCCAACTCATACAGTAGGTTTGTAGAGTTTACTATCGAAGGAAACGGACTTATCAAACTGGGGAATAACTTTGCAATCGGTGGTTATGGAACCTTTGATGGAAATTACCAGGTTCAAGAACTCCGTAACTCCCTTAATAGCAATGGCTGGGTGACCGAGATTAAAGGCAGGAAGCTGTATGAAGAGTCGCCAAATGTCTAAATGTTTAGATGTTTGAATGTTTAGATGTTTGGTAAAATTGCTCAATCACCCTATGTTTTGAGCAATGATCATTACCGTAGCTAGCTTCAAGGGTGGAGTGGGCAAAAGTACCACAGCCCTGCACCTAGCAGCATACTTACATTCCGATTCAGAAGCACTCTTGGTAGATGGCGATTTAAATCGGAGCGCCTTGGAATGGGCAAGCCGTGGCAATCTTCCTTTTAAGGTTGTTGATGAAAAGCAGGCAGTCAAGTTTGCAAGATTATACGAGCATATCGTAATTGACACTCCAGCAAGACCCGCACCTGAGGAGCTGAAGACTATTGCAGAGGGGTGTGACTTACTTGTTCTCCCAACCAGTCCTGACGCTCTAGCTCTTCAGGCAACCTTACAAATGGTGGACGCACTCAAGAAACTAGAGACAAACTACAAAATTCTACTGACGCTAATTCCACCCTACCCCAATCGGTCGGGAGAAGAGGCCAGAAATGCGATCGCTTCTTCAGGTTTACCCTTATTCAAAACGGGTATCCGAAGATTAACAGTGTTTCAAAAAGCAGCATTAGAAGGCGTACCAGTTAACCAAGTGAAGAGGGATTCTTACGCGGGTGTCGCGTGGCGCTGCTACTCTGAAGTTGGTAAGGAGATTTTGCCATGAGTAAGAAGGGTAACCGGTTTAATGACCTGTTTGGTGCAGCTAGACGTACTGAATCAGTACAAACACCACCACCAGACAAAAAGGTAGCCAAGGGGCAAAATCCCGACTACACAAGAACGACTATCTATTTACCTAAGTCTCTCCATCGGCAGCTCAAGGCAGCGGCTTTGGAGGAGGAAAGGGAAATGAGTGAGATTGTCACCGAACTGGTCAAACAGTGGCTTTATGAGCGATAGAAGCGTGTAAGCCCCCAGCTCGCTTGTTACTTTCGAGAACGATACTTCTGATAAGTTAGGCAACCATGCAATAGGGACTGGTTCAGGTGTTCGCATCAATATTGCAATTGAGGTGGGATTATGGAAAGATGCAAGACATCCTTTCTGATACCTCCCTTGCTCTTACTACTGCTGTGCCTTTGACTCGACATCCAGCAGCAGTTTATTTATCGACCTTGGGGAAAGGCTCTCGCTCTACTATGCGGCAATCATTAAATGCGATCGCAAGTATGCTCAGTAACGGCGAATGTGATCATCTCACACTGAACTGGGCAGCACTAAAATACGAACACACAGTAGCGGTGCAGGGAGTATTAATTGAACGGTATGAACCCGCCACTGCCCAAAAGATGATGTGTGCCCTACGGCGAGTACTGAGGGAAGCTCGAAAACTACGATTAATTGAAAACGAGATTTACGAAGCAGCTGTGGACTTACCTCCTATCAAATCTACTAAAAATCTTAGAGGTCGGGCTCTAAGTCAAGATGAGATTGCTGCACTCCTTGAGGTTTGCCGGGATGACCCCACTACCCAAGGTATTAGGGATGCTGCCTTGATTGGCATTCTACGCGGTGCTGGATTGAGAAGAGCCGAGGTGGTAAAGCTGAAACTCTCTGACTTCAAACCAGACACCAGTGCTCTAGAAGTGCGCGGTGGTAAAGGTGGGAAGGACAGAACTGTGTACCTACCAGATGGTGCAATCAGCTTGGTGGAAGATTGGCTCAAGGTTAGAGGCAATGAACCAGGTTCCCTGCTGTGTCCTATCAGAAAAACAGGAAAAATAGAACTGAGGCAGATGACTCCCCAGGCGGTGTTGTTGATTGTGCAGAAGAGAGCACAGCAAGCTGGGGTTGAGTCGTTTAGTCCCCATGATTTCAGGAGAACCTTCTGCTCAGATTTGTTGGATGCTGGCATTGATATTGTAACGGTGCAGAAGTTAGCGGGTCATGCTTCTCCGGTGACTACTGCTAAATATGATAGGAGGGGTGAGGACGTGAAGCGGAGAGCTGTGCAGAAGTTGGGATTTTGAATCAAATTAAAATGCATCATCTTCAGCTGCAATGCGTTCTAAATCTTCCATGATAAATTGAGATGTTTTAGGAGAAATACGGCGTAATTTTGCAAGTAGAGTAAAAATGGGAGATGTTACTTGGGAGACCCCAAGTTTATGCAAGTGTTCTAGTTTATTCATAAAACAATCGTACTCGTATTTGTCAAGCCTCATCAATTGATACAGCTGTTCTTCATTCATTGCCTCTTTAAGCTCCTAGTTTTACTTTTATTATTACTCCTCTAAGCTCAATCAAGGACATTTACAGTTAGATTCAATTGTGTTTTCGTAAAATGAGTTAAAAACTTTAGAGCCTTGACTCCAGCTTAAGAGAAAGGAGATAAAGCATAACGTGATAACAGCGATTGCTTTCTGTTTCCAAGTCAGTTTGGTTATGCCTTGGTTAAATGAGTCCCAGCAACTTAATAACAGTGATTTTAGTACTTTACCTCCCAAATCTTTGCACTGATTGCCTATGTTGCTTATCTCGCCAAGGTATTCGTTTTTACTACAGTTATTCAGAACTGTTGCTGGTGCTGGCACTGGTGATGGAAACCAACGCTCATCTTCATTGAGATAAATGATACCCACCTCATTATGAGCTGACAGGTTGATAGCATTTTTACCACTCCAATATTCTTTCTCTGACCAAGGAGCCAATCCTATCAATAAAGGTTGCTCTGTTGCTCCTAAAACCTCCGTATAGGCTCTTGCTTGATTAGTTCCAAGTAAAACCCCTTCTCTGTTAATTAGCTTTTTTATCTCCAGTA
>JAAHGL010000420.1 GCA_010692635.1 Symploca sp. SIO2C1
ATTTCCTTGCATCTTCTTAACCCATAATCCCCTTTAAAGACTATTCTAAACTCCTAAACTCCTATTCTCCTGACTCCTGACTCCTGACTCCTGACTCCTGACTACTTATTCAGCAAACCCTATTTATGTACTGGTGCAAGATGTGAGTTTAACTTGTCACCATTGGCTAATGGCTAATGGAAGAGAATTGTTTCTCAATTGCAATTGGGGGCGTGAAGCGCTCCTTGGAAGCTCTTCAGAGTTCCAGAGGTGCGACTACACCCAAATGTTCTTGTAGAAGCGATCGCAATAATACTTGAGTAACTGCAACCAAACCCAATCTCGCCTGAGCTAGTTTCGGTGTTTGGGACTTGACTTCTCCCCAAATACGGCAGCTGCTGTAGAACTGCTCAAAAGCTTTACTTAAATCCCTAGCCAATTTTTTTCCCTGAAGTTGAGTTTGGTTGCTAAGGGAATCTTGCACATCTATAATTTGGGCAATTAAACGTCTTTCTGCTGGATGTACTAATCGTAGTTGTAACACCTCTCCCTCTAACCCTTGAGCCTCCTTGAGCCAAGGAATGGGGTTGGGGAAATTGAGAATGGTTTGTTGACCACTAACTTTGATTAAACCTTGTTTGTGAGCTAAGCGTAGGAGTGAACAGCAGCGAGCGTGGGTATATTGCAAGGTAAAGAAATTCTCAGTGGTTGGTGTTGTTCTCCCTATCTCCCCATCTCCCCATCTCCCGATCCCCCCATCTCTCCATCTCCCTATCTCCCCATCTCTCCATCCCCCCATCTCCCCATCCTCCCATCTCCCTATCTCTCCATCTCCTGGAGAAATCAAATGCTGTAACCAATTAGCTAAACTCTCTTCCTTCAACCGAAAGTAAATCCAGCCTGAGGATACCACTTGAACATTGAAGTTCAAGCATATTCCTTGTGCACAGCAGTAGAACTTTTCTCCAAGAGTAGTCACTAGTTGATTAGCAATGTCAATTGCTTGTAGTTGCCACAGATGAGCAAGTTTGAAGGCGATCGCACAGCTATAAAGAATGTCACTATCATGGAAACAGCGCTTCACCTGAATAATTTCTGGTATTAGTTGAGTGCCTCTAGGTAAATCAGTAGCTCCGATGCTCTTAGCAAAAATACTTATTACATTGAGCATTTGTAGTTGCAATATTTTTTTGACAGCAACAAAATCTACGCAACAACTCATACTTAATCACCGATCCTTAGAGGTATTTTTTGTTACATTAAAGTCCATGTACAATCGAGAAAACTAGCGACTCGTTCAGCTCGGAACTTATGCTTTTATCATCCGACTCATCAGAAGCATCTCGACCTTTTTTAGCCTGGCAAAGGATTCTCGACTGGGCGCGAGAACACTACCGTTATCGGGTTTTTAATAAAGATGAGAGGGTTCCTACCCGTGCTGGGTTGTTATATCTAGTACATCGAGGAGTGATCCGTTTAGTAGGTACTGCTCAAATTAATGTTAGCACAATGACTTCTGTGTCTCAATTATCACACCAAGTCACAGAAGAAGCTTTTTTAGGTTTTGTTGCTGCTGGTCAACCTTTTGAAATTGTGGCACAGTCGCCATTTACACTAGAAGCTTACTCCCACATGGATCAAACTTCTGTAATTTGGTTGTACTGGCAGGATCTAGACAACTGGCCCCATGTGCGGCGAGAAGTATTAGATGCATTTCGTTATCAGCATCAGCGGAAACTCCTCTGGTTGAGTACCTTGGGACAGCGACGTACAATTGATAGGTTATTGGGATTTATTACCCTACTAATTGAAGAATTTGGTGAACCTACCAGCGAAGGTTACCGCTTACCATTTCCCTTAACTCATGCACAAATTGGTAGCGCTATTGGTTCTACTAGAGTAACTATAACTCGCTTGATGGGTAAGCTGCGCCAACAAGGATTAATTGGCATCCAAGAAGATCATTTGATTTACTTACCAATTAAACCAGATTTAGTTACTATTGATGCAGTTGAAAACCCTGTCTCTGTAGAGCCAGGATGAAAGCGAGGTAGCGCTTTTAAGGGCATTCTTGAGAGGATATGCTACATAGGGGTGAGGTGAAAAAGGTGTGGGAGAGCTTTTTTGAGTAATGAGTAATGAGTAATGAGTAATGAGTAATGAGTAATGAGTAATGAGTAATGAGTAATGAGTAATGAGTAATGAGTAATGAGTAATGAGTAATGAGTAATGAGTAATGAGTAATGAGTAAT
>JAAHGL010000421.1 GCA_010692635.1 Symploca sp. SIO2C1
GAGCTCATCAATGCAATTTCCTTGCATCTTCTTAACCCATAATCCCCTTTAAAGACTATTCTAAACTCCTAAACTCCTATTCTCCTGACTCCTGACTCCTGACTACTTATTCAGCAAACCCTATTTAAATCAGTGTTCGGATCTAAATGCGGTTTTCTGCACCAGGTGGGTGAACGAAATTTTGGGTGGGATTTCCTAGCTAAGTATCCAAAAATTATAAGTTCTCTCTTCTCCCTCAGCTCCCTCAGCTCCCCCAGCTCCCCACCCTTTTTTTCGCTCAGCCTATTGAGGGTATCTTATATTATTGACAGTGCCCATCCTACAAGATTATGCGATCGCGCCTACTCTTCCGTTGCTTTCTGAATTTGTCCATAAGGTCGCTTTAAATAGCGCCCACTAGGGGAACCAATAACCTGCCCTTGATCATAAATCAGGTTACCCCGTAAAAAGGTACTCTTAACTCGTCCTGTTAACTCCACACCTTCAAAGGGAGTATATCCCTGTTGGGACTCCGACTCAGTAGCATGAACTACAAAAGTTTCATTGGGATCTAACAACACCAAGTCAGCATCATAACCAACAGCAATATCCCCCTTCTCCAGTAAACCAAAGCGCTGAGCTGGATTCCAGCACAACAACTCGGCCATATGATTGTAGGACATTCCCCGCTTACTGCCTTCAGTAAACACACCTGAAAGCAGATATTCTGTGCCACCAAAGCCAGCCTTCGCTAACCAGATATTATTTGGGTATTTCGCGCTTACCTTCTTTTCCGCTGCACAGCAGGCATGATCACTAACAATCCAATCTATCTGATGGTTGAGTAGTGCTTGCCATAAATATTCCACATCTTCACGGGGACGGATCGGTGGGTTTACTTTAGCACGGGAAGCTGCAGGGGTATTCACATCTAGTACTAGATGTCCGATAGTCACTTCTCGTCGGAAATTAATATGGGGAAAAACAGTCTGCATCATTAAGGCAGCTTCAACTGCTTTGCGGGAACTTAAATGCAGTAGATTGATGTTGAGACAGTTCGTTTCGTGAGCAAGATAAGAAGCAATACAAATAGCTAATCCTTCAGAATGGGGAGGACGAGCAGCACTGTAAGCTTTTAAACCAGTTAAGTTACTATCTTTCTCTACCATTTTGGTATAAGCGCTCAAGATTTCCGCTATTTCACAGTGCAAACTGAGGCTGAGGTAATCCTTGGCTTCTGGATGAGCTTCTCTCAACTGAGTTAAGCCCCGCATGATAAATTCAAAGTGGGCAAAATCGTAGCGTTCCTCTTTATTAATCATCAAAAAGAGGTTTTGCTGATCTGAAAGACCATGCAAACCGTAGCCACCATAGAACATAAAAATTTTGAATGATGCAATACCGTACTCATTGAAAAGCATTGGTATCTCGTCGATATGACTACTGCTGATTGGTGCAATATGGTAGCTGTAATCAACAAAAAAATTGCCTTCTGAGAGGGCCAAAACCTCTGGGAAGAAACCTTTGTAAGGACCCCCTTTGTTAAGATAATACTGACCTGTGCGAATATAGTTTAAACTAGTAGTAACACCACCCATCGCTGCAGCCTTACTTTCCGTCACAGCGTCTTGGTTGAGGGGTTTATAAATACCGATGTGCATATGAGCATCGACGACGCCAGGAAAACCCAGCAAATTCTGGGCATCAATCACATCTTTTGCCTGGTTGGGACTAATATTAGGCGCAATTTGAGCAAATTTCCCATCTTTGATTCCCACATCAAAGGGTTCAACTGACTGCTGATGGGGACGAACCACACGCACGTTTTTGATAAGTTTGTCTAGAACTGGAGCTTCAGACATAATACACCTCTCAAGAAACAAGGGAACAAGGAATAAGGAGTAGGGAGTAGAGAACAAGATATCGATTGTGGAACTGGCAAGATGCCAGTTAGGCTCCTCAGACACACTCCCTGAAAATCTTATGGTTGAGGCATTTCAGCAAAAGCGTGCTTCACCTCATCCACAACGGGTGTCATTGCACCAGTGGGATGCTCTTGAGGAGTAAAGACAATGGAAAATTATAGCGCTTCGCGCTGGTGTATTTAGGGTTTGCTGAAAAAGTCGTAATTTTCTGGTTTTGAAGTAATAAGTAATAAGTAATAAGTAATAAGTAAAGAGTGTACTATCGCTTGCTGCACAACTCTTTGAGGCAATTAATTGAAGTGAAAGTAGCTCTTAAAAATCT
>JAAHGL010000422.1:0-1606 GCA_010692635.1 Symploca sp. SIO2C1
AAGACTCTTTAAAGCCATCAATAAATCAGAAGAAGCTGTTTAATATCAAAAAAGTATCTGAGATTTTTCCCGAATATTATGTGATTAAAGTGAACAACTTTAACGATGTGGCGAAGGATACCTTAGATGAATGGATATATTTCCTAAAAAAGAGCCAAATAAAAGAGGAATTTACAGCTCAAGGCTTAGCGGAAGCGAAGGCAAATTTACTAGTAGATAGCTTGAGTGAAGAAGAAAGAGCAAACTACCTCAGATATATGGAGAATAGGCGCTATGAAGTCAGCATAATCGAAGGTTCGCGCTCAGAGGGAAGATTGGAGGGTATCGAAGAAGGTATCAAGCAGGGTATCGAGCAAGGTAAACAACAAGGTATCGAAGAAGGTATCAAGCAGGGTATCGAAGAAGGTAAACAACAGGGTATCGAGCAAGGTAAACAGCAGGAAAAGGTGAATGTAGCCAGAACATTTAAACAAAAAGGAATAGATATTGAGACAATCGCAGAAGCAACAGGACTCACTAGAGAAGAGATTGAGGAACTCTAGTGCTTCTAGATGAGACTAGCATCTAATATCATGTCCGCCTAATCGCTTACGATAAAAACTTCTCCGCGTCCCCGCGTCTCCGCGTCAGCCTTAATGATAAGTATTCAACCGGACATGATATAACTGGGGCTTGCCTCATCGAGTCGATTGATTCGGGTTTTGAAGTAATGAGTCAAGAATTCATTCATATTGAGTCAGGGAGGGTTTGATTAAATTAGAGTTGCGATCGCTTTCTCTGGTAGCGTGGGCAAAATCTATATCTTTGACCATTGAACAAGGAATTACCTATTTTGACCCACCAATTAGATATCCTCTCTGCTGTCCCTTTGTGAACTTTGTGCCTTTGTGGTTTCTCAAAAATTTGGCCATCTCTTCAATAACACTGGGGAATTTTGTTTGAGTAGTTGCTAATCAACAAATCTTCTCCATGCTCAATAAGTAATTGAACTTTATCCTTGAATCATTAGGGTCAAATCTGTCACAATAGATTAAGTAGTTCTTCCCCTTGATGCCGTTATGCCCCAAACACACATTAGATTTGATTGGGCAATTAAAAAATTACTCAGAAACAAAGCTAATTATGTAGTTTTGGCAGGCTTCCTCAGTGAGTTATTGGGCAAACAAATCAAGATACAATCCATACTCGAAAGTGAAAGCAATCAACAAGCAGAGGATGACAAGCTCAATCGAGTCGATATTCTGGCAGAAAATGACCAAGGTGAATTGATTCTCATTGAAGTGCAAAACAATACAGAGCAAGATTATTTTCATCGAATGCTCTACGGCACAGCGAAATTAATAACTGACTTCCTGGAAAAAGGAGAGCCTTACGGTAAAGTAAAAAAAGTCTATTCAGTGAATATAGTCTACTTTTCTCTGGGACAGGGAGATGATTATATTTACCAAGGAAAAGTAGATTTTCATGGTCTGCACTTGAAAGACTCTTTAAAGCCATCAATAAATCAGAAGAAGCTGTTTAATATCAAAAAAGTATCTGAGATTTTTCCCGAATATTATGTGATTAAAGTGAACAACTTTAACGATGTGGCGAAGGATACCTTAGA
>JAAHGL010000422.1:1706-2194 GCA_010692635.1 Symploca sp. SIO2C1
AAGACTCTTTAAAGCCATCAATAAATCAGAAGAAGCTGTTTAATATCAAAAAAGTATCTGAGATTTTTCCCGAATATTATGTGATTAAAGTGAACAACTTTAACGATGTGGCGAAGGATACCTTAGACGAATGGATATATTTTCTAAAAAAGAGCCAAATAAAAGAGGAATTTACAGCTCAAGGCTTAGCGGAAGCAAAGGCAAATTTACTAGTAGATAGCTTGAGTGAAGAAGAAAGAGCAAACTACCTCAGATATATGGAGAATAGGCGCTATGAAGTGAGCATAATCGAAGGTTCGCGCTCAGAGGGAAGATTGGAGGGTATCGAAGAAGGTATCAAGCAGGGTATCAAGCAGGGTATATAAGCATGACATCCCATTGGGGAGAATACATCCACTGTGATCCCAAAATCCTTGTTGGCAAACCTGTTGTCAAAGGAACTCGGCTCTCTGTAGAGTTTTTATTGGGATTATTTGCGGAAGGCTGGA
>JAAHGL010000423.1 GCA_010692635.1 Symploca sp. SIO2C1
TAACTAAAGCTTCTTGCCCTAAGTATCCCCAGATATCTACTACAGGTTTTCCTTTAGTATCCAGGTGACGATAGTTACTGTGAGGCACACAGAGGATCAACAAATCACTTTTAGCCACTACCGTTTCTAGGGGGATTAAATTGGGATCTGTAGTAACGTGGGGATCGGTAGTATGAACCTCTTTGGCACGGAACTCTAAAATCTTCTTAAGCTTATAACTTAAAGAGGAGCGGACATCATCACTGTTGGCTTTAAATGCCATACCTAATAATCCGACAGTCAGTCTTTCTAGACGGTATTTCTTCGCAATTTCATCAACTAAGTACATTACTAAACCTTCATTGACAAGCATTGCTGCATGACCTAGGCTGAACTGGTTGTCAGAGAAGGCAGCTAACTGCATCGTATCTTTGAATAAACAAGGCCCTGCTGCTAAACCAGGCATGGGAATGTCCCGTGCTCGTGGATAATTTTGCTTCATGCCTCGTAAAACTCGATGGTAGTCTACCCCAGCGGAGTTCATAATCATATAAAACTGATTAGCTACAGCAAACTGGATATAGCGGTAGGCATTGTTCAGCAATTTAGCAAACTCTGCTTCCATTGGGGAGAGATGGACAACTTCAGAGGTAATTAAGCTAAACAGCTCTCCCGCCTCCTGCTCGGCTTCTGGGGTAGTACCACTCACAATCTGCGGCAATTTCTGGGACTCTTCAATCGCATGTCCTTGCACAACCCGCTCTGGACAAAAGGCAATTTTGATATGCTTACCATTGGAACTTAGGTACTTATCTAACCATTCGGTGGTACCAGGATAGACAGTAGAGCGTAAAATCAGTAGTTGACCACAGGATAAATAGGGCAATAACTCTTCCATACAGTCCTTAATCAGTTTCAGCACTGGATTAAGGAATTCGTCAACGGGTGTACCAATAGTAATGATTGTGGTAGCAGCCTTAGCTACATCAGCAGGATTAGAAGACAAATATAATAGTTCTTTTTCTAAGGCTTGCTTGAGCAATGGTTCTGCACCATGCTCCATAAAAGGAACAACACCTTGTTTAATAGTCTCTAAAGTATGTTCGTTAATATCGTAAATAAGTACCCGCAACCCTTTACTAGTGAAGACTAAAGCCAGGGGTAAACCTACATGACCTGCACCACCTACAATACAGATATCGGCTTGGGTATTACTCTTAACATCTGTCATCTCACCCTTTCCATGTTGTCACCTCTTGAATTGATGTTACAACAATCCTCGATAACGAATAAAGACTAAAATAGCTGCCCAGGAACCCAACGCAACCTTAACTGCAACCAGAATGTTGAGGAGGGGAATCCAGCCACCGCTGATTAGTTGACGTGATTCACCGTGGGGTAACTCTACACCAAGCAGGGTTAGAACTGCTAGCACAATAAAAATCAAAACCGAGACTTTCTCCCAGGTTGCTGCCTGCCAGCGCTGGTAAATTGTCTCCATCCATTTGGATGATGAGGTAATAGCAACCAAACCAATCGCAGTTCCACCGGCTACACCAGCGGCAAAACCACCCCCTGGGCTTAAGTGTCCCCTAATTGCCAGTTCGATACTAACTAAGGCAGCAATCATCGCTCCCAATCGCGCTAGAACCACTGAAGGGTGATCTGTAAATTGGTAGATGGTGCAGGATGGTTTTTCATTAGCTAGTAGAAACCGTACTCCCATAATTGCGATCGTGAAAACTACAACCTCGAAGATTGTGTCGTAGAGTCGATTTCTGAAAATGATACCCGAAACGGCATTAGGTACTCCGCTATCTCGCACAACCGATTCAACGATCGCAAGATCAGTGGAGTCGATCGCTAAATTAGGGAAAACGAGCATTTTAATGTACAGTGCTATTCCTACTGCAATGTAGATCCACTTCACGGCTGATTCTCCATTAAGTTGGGTATGGGTGAACGAAATTTACAGTGGCTTTCAATAAATAAGGCAGAAGGCTCCAGGGCATAACCCACCCCTAACCCCTCCTTGGAGGGGAACAGAGGGCTCCAAGGCAAGAGGATTTGACAAAAGTTTCGACCCTCATTACTCATTACTCATTACTCATTACTCATTACTCATTACTCATTACTCATTACTCATTACTCATTACTCATTACTCATTACTCATTACTCATTACTCATTACTCATTACTCATTACTCATTAC
>JAAHGL010000424.1 GCA_010692635.1 Symploca sp. SIO2C1
TTGTTGGGTTTCACTATCGGTTAGGGTCGAGGGGAGCGATGAAACTCCGCCCCTCCCTGTTAGATCTGGACGTGCCCGTTTCCGTGCATCCAGCTCCCGACAATTCTTTTGCCCCTGCTTACATGTGGACAAAGTGATGACACGAAGTGTGAATGGCTACCAAGTTGTCTGGGTTCCAATTATGATGTTGCCCATCAACATGATGCACTTGTACACTCTCAGTAGTATCAAAGTAGAGTCCACAACGAGCACAGGAATGGTTTTGCTTTCTTAAAAGCCGAGCAGTTAAACCATCGTAGAATTTGGAGTTGCGTTTACTCCAGTAGAGAAAATCGCCGTCGAAGGGTGATTTATTACCCCTGACGTTGATGTGTTGGTTTTCCCGATAAGAAACGCAGGGAAAGGCAAGAGTCAGTAGCTTTTGGGTGGAAACTCTATCCTGTTTACGTTCTTTACGGAAAATCTTTGCCGCTCTCGAACGGAGATGCCACAGAGAGAATCGGCTACCATCCATGCAACAATAGCGGTGATAATTTCTCCATCCTCTAACGATGGCTCCTAGCTTTTGAGCTTTAACAGAAGCACCATAATGGGAATTGTGAAGCACAGATTTGACTTTGGCTCGAAAAGCCAAGAAGTTTTCCTGTGAGGGTCTACTTCTAAACTTTTGATTGGATTGAACCCGAAAGTTCCACCCCAGGAAATCAAATCCTTGTTGTGCCGTTACCAGCTTAGTTTTACTCTGCTTAATGTTGAGTCCTCGTTTGGCTAAGAATTGCTCCACTTTTTGTAAGATGGCCTCTGCGTGGTCTGATGGTTTAAGAATAAAGACCAAATCATCGGCATATCGAACACAATTGTGAATCATTTCTATACCATTGAGTGCTATATTGGCTAATAAGGGACTAATCACCCCGCCTTGGCAAGTGCCTTGCTCTGGAAACTGAGGGTTGATGCCCGCTTTGAGGCAGGTTTTTAACCCACGTTTAATGGCATGAGGCAGTTCTACTTGTTGTAGCAGGAACTGATGGTCGATGCGGTCAAAACATTTTTCAATGTCTAGTTCGAGAATGCGCTTTTCATAACCTTTCGATTGGGATCTCAGGTGATGAAAAATCTTCTTGTGTGCATCGTGACATGACCTTCCAGGTCTAAACCCATAACTATGTTGGTGAAAACTTACTTCGTGTATCGGTTCTAGGGCATATTTAACTAGACATTGCCAAGCTCGGTCTCTGATAGTTGGCACTTTCAGTATCCTTTGAGTGCCATCCTTTTTGGGAATGGCTATCTCTCTGAGTAACTCGTGTTTCCATCGAAACACTCCTTTCCTGAGTACCTCCGAGAGCCGGAACCGCTCAGCAAAACTTAATTTGGCTTTCCCATCGATACCTGCTGTTTTCTTTCCTCTGTTTAGTTGAGTTACTTGCCTGATTGCTAGCCAGATTGCACTCCAACTTCTCAAGATGAGCTTTTGTAGTTTCCGAGCTGTCTTTTTGTCTCCTCTTCCCACTGCTGCATACAATCTTTTCTGTAAGCCGAACAAGTTCTTGCGGAATTTCTTCCACGGTAATTTCTTCCAGGATTCACTAAATCTCTTGTCGATTTGTGTCATAACCCTTTTCTTACTTTCAAAAGCAGTGTAATTTGATTGCCTCAAAGCAATTACGCTTTGTCCTACCCGTATCCTGGGGATTAATCCTCTCGTCCGGTCTACCAGGGTCTCGGCTTCTCCCTAGACCCAGGATTCGTTTTTCTTTGTTCCGTGGTAGCGATTGTTTTGATGAGTTAGGACGGTTCACTTTGCCTACCAGGTGCTTTGGAGGATAACAGCTAACGTTAAGAGATTGCTGTAAGCATATACCCTGGTGAAGTCAACTCTCTCTCCGGTGAGAGACCCAGATAGTTGCTTGGTTGTGAGACACTTTTGTAGAACCTGTTTATCCATATCATCTCCCCGTTACCGCCAGTGTGCCTATCTGCTTGAGCTCTGATTGCGGCCTGTTGCCCGCTTCACCCTGTAGAATTCCGAGTCTACTCAGTGGGGCCAGGTCGGGAGTCAACCTATCCTCTCAGCGGTAGGACTTTCACCTACATCACTTCCACAGTTATGTGATAGTCACTTGGACTGCCACACCCTAGTTATACCCCTCTAGTTTCTAGAGGCTCCTACTAGGAACAAATCGCAC
>JAAHGL010000425.1 GCA_010692635.1 Symploca sp. SIO2C1
TTTCCGTTTCCTCATTTAGCTAGACTACAACATTATTGGGAGCAACTCCACTACCGCCAGTCAGCAAATTTTATTGAGCCGAGGGGAAAAGCCTTCGCGATGGGAGCCAAACGGTCTTCACTCCTCACGAACCAGCGCGAAGTCTTCCCCCCTAATACTTATAGGACTAGTAATGGTCTAGTACTGACCTGAATCCTTACAACTAAACTGTCAAAAGGTTTGCGTAAATATTACGCAAACCTTTCTTTTTTTGTCCAAAGTCCAATGATACACAAGAGCACCAATAGTCTTGAGTTTAAATCCCCAACCTTGAGGTAGATGATTATTGGCACAATTTTGACCAAGATCTACAAAGATACGTGGGGGAACGAGATATTGCCGATCGGCTTTGTCTAGAAAGAATGAATCTATCTGTTGTATCAGAGTATCGACTACTTGCTGAACTTCCTCATAGCTTGCAAATTTTTGGTCGAGCTGTTGCCGTGCTAAGTCAATATATTTTCCTAAAATCAAAACCTTGGCATTATCAGGAAGATTATCGAGCTGCAATTGTTTGATTAATATTGGCTCTATAAATTTAAGCAGCTTTTGCAGTACCTTCGGCACTTGTTTGACTCCGATTTTGTGACGAGGAAGCAGTGTGCTAAAAGCACTATGAAGAATATGCGATACTTTGAAGGGTGGGAAAGGGAGGCTATTGCCATCAACAGGATGTTCCTTGTGAGCCACTAGCACATCTAAGGGGGGCAAATCTTCAGGAACTAAAGGCATTAAGATCTCAAAAGACTGAAACTTGGGACTTCGAGACCAAATACTCAAGTGAGTTGCTTGTTTATTATTATGTTTATTTCTCAGTTCTAGTAACTGATTTGCCTTAGCTTCATCACCATCAAGTAAAAGGGTAAGCCCTTGTCGATTAAATGGGTAAAGGGGAGTATTCAGGCAGATGTAGGTAAATTCAGAACAATAGGTCAAATTTTCTGGCTGCTTGAAGAAAGCTATTGCATCAGATTCTCCAAGACTGGCAAGAGCTGCATTTTTGAGAAACTCTTTGAGGGTTTTTCTATCAATAACTCTGGTTGGGTCGGTACCATCAAAAACGGGAGAAGATTCAACGCAACAATTAAGTAATTCCATCCAACTAACAATAGTATCAGCGTAACCGCGAGCCTGTTTGTTAGTTATATAGTCTGGAAAAACAAGATGCTGGGCTACGGCAATACGACCATTATTTTCTTCCTCAAAGAAAGTACTGCGATAACAAATACCACCAGGTTGATCAATAGTTGCAAAAGTTTTAATCAAATCACCATGAGCACTAAGTTCTTGAGCAGGTACAATGCCAAAGGAGTGATTACCATCATTTTTAATGATAGTTTGCTCAACTAAAAAATTACTGACTACATCTGTTGGGTGAGAAGAGCGGATATCGATAGGAATACCATACAGTTCTCGGTTCCATTGATAGACACAGATTAGAATACCATATTTTTCAAGTAATTGAGAAATATCCTGGTAACCTGGTGTACAATTACTTTCTGAATCTTTTATTTCTAGTTCGTCAGTGATACCAATAAACCCAGGCACGTTCAGAGTCTCGATGTCAAGAATAGTCTCATCATCTAAGATAACTTGCTTATTAAACAATGCCGAAGCATTGTTAACAGGCTTGTTCTCTGGAATAGCAGAATGTGCTTGCTGAATAAAGTAAGAATCTCGTGCCAAAGAATTCAAAATTTCTAAATCTAGATCTTCGGGTGAGTACAAAAATTGATTTGTCAATAGTTCAAGACTATTTTGAGAAGATTGTAAAGGACTGTCTGTGTTGCTGTACATTGTTCTGGAACTAGGTGAAAATATTTGAAGCTTGGTTTAACTCATTCCCACCCATGTTTGAGTGGGAATTTAGTTGTATTTGTTATTTGTTATTAGTTGTTGGTTGTTTGTCAAAAAACAAATAACAAACAACTAACAACCAAGCGGCGGGCAGCTTCCCCCACCAAACAAGACATCGCGGGTAGTATGGAACGCTTGTGTTTCACACTGGCAGTGTTCTAGCACTGCATCCAGATAACCACGAGAAGTGGAGTAGAGGGCAT
>JAAHGL010000426.1 GCA_010692635.1 Symploca sp. SIO2C1
ATATCAAGTTCGGTTGAATAGTTACACTTTAGTTGCAACAAGGCAGAGGGCAGAAGGCAGAGGGCAGAAGGGAAGAAAGAAGTTTGCAAGGTAGAAGGGAATTATAAGTAATTATCCGAACTTGATATTAAACTCAGTTTGGCAGTAAGCATCCAGAAGACGAATACAATTAGCGATCGCTCCTAGATGAGCAATCTCATAACCGTGAGTATTTTGGGTGGGAAAACTTAAGCAAGCAGCACGAGCAACATGACCAAATTTCATGGCAATGGAGGCATCAGAGCCAAAACCAGTAATTACTGCCAACTGCAAGGGAATATCTGTTGCTGCTGCTACCTGCCGCACCTCCCCATTTAACCCTTCATCATAAAGTCCATAGCCATCCTGAGATAGGAGTACTGGTGCTTCTCCATCTTGAATCGGATACTCTGACGACAGGGGACAGATTTCCAGAGCAATCAAGGCATCCAACTGTTGATTCTGGGTGAAATAAAGAGCTCCAATTGCTCCTACCTCTTCTTTTGCTGATGCTACTAAATAAGTATCCACCACTGGATTCTTTAATTGTTCGGCTAGAGCCAAGAGAATTGCTACAGATGCTTTATTATCGAGAGTATAGCTAGCAATGTGATCCTTCAAGCGTATTGGTCGTTTGCGATGCTTACCAATTACCATACGGGTTCCTGGTCTTACTCCCGCTGCGGCTAACTCTGCTTCTGTACATTTAGTTTCAATCCAGGCATCTTCCCAAAGTACTGGATTCTTTTCCTGCTGAGCTTTTTGGGGAGATTCATGGGAAACGTGGCGCGAGCCAAAGGAAAGAATACCACTAATAGTCTGTTGATCCCCCAATAAATCCACCACCCCCTCACCATAAACCCAAGGGAACGCTCCCCCCAACTTACGGACTTCTAAACGTCCCTCACTAGCTACAGTTTTGACAATGCCACCAATTTCATCTTTATGAGCAGTAATGGCAATCGCGCCTGCTTGTCTCCCAGGAATTTTTGCGATCACATTTCCTGCTCGATCTTGCCAAGTCTCTACTCCCAACTCTGGCAATCGACGGAGTAGGTACTGATCAATTTCTCCTTCTACACCACTAGGGGAATGGTGCAGTACTAACTCTTCAATTGTCGTAAATAGCTGATTGTAAGGGTCTTGGTTCATTAGAGATGGTGCGGAATATAATCCTTTGTGTACTTTGTGCCTTTGTGGTGAAAATAACCTCCAAAACAAAGCTTTACCACTAAGGATTAACCTAGTACCGCTGCGCAGAATTAAGAATTAAGAATGCTTATAGAGTAAGGATTCTATCGATCTCAATCTCAGAAATGATTCTTTATATATAGGCGCACACCTTTCCTATTATAAAAAAATAATACCAAAAAATAGTGACGAATGCTACGCCAACGAATAGTATTTCTTTCAGAAACTGATAGCTAAAGACACGCCGTCACAACTTCACCAAAACTATCCGATACATCTCCATCAGGGTTGTCAAGTATCGCCTGAAGCTGCGCGGAGGTAATTCCCTGAGTAGAAGATCCTTTGAGGACACAAAGACATAACTGGTTTGCCTGCTGTTGAGACAAACCATTATTAACTGCATCTGTTTTGCATTTTGTCAAGAATCTGTTTTCGAGAGACTGGGAATATTTTGTATATCTACCTTTTGTCGCTGCCTGTTGAGGTACTTTACTTTCTGCCTCTGCTGTAGGCAAACCACTGTAGGATATCAGAGAAAATGCTACCAGACAGGTACTGAAAAGGGATAATTTTTTTAAGGTCTTGTTCATTGGTTGATGCCTCTTCTGAGTTTAAGACAAATAATAATGACTGTGGACAGCAAGTAGGAGTTCCCAAAAAGATCCCCGACGACTCCCAGATCCCAGACTTCTTTAAGAAGTCTGGGATCTACACCTACACTTATGTAGGGCTTGCTGAACAAGTGTGGAAGCTATACCAGACTGTGGTTTCAATGATTTTTTGACCAAGCCTTGTGCAAGGAAATGGTCTATAGAAGCTTATTTTCCTTGCACTTTGATGGGAAATCCCTGAGTAACCTTGGGGAAT
>JAAHGL010000427.1 GCA_010692635.1 Symploca sp. SIO2C1
TGAAAAAATTTTTTCACCACCATGCATGAAAGTAGGGGCGAATGGCCATTCGCCCCTACTGTTGCCTATTGCTTACTTACAAGTCAGGAGGGAGGAGGAACAAGAGTTTTCCTCATCCCTCCTCCCTCCTGTTTCTTGAAAAGGTGGGATATTATTCAGGAGTTGGGTTCTCCACCGCGAAAGTCATTACGCTCCTACAGCTTCCTTGGCAGCATACATCACCTCAAGGGTAATTTCGCTGATGTCACGCTCACGAGCAAACTTCTCGGTGTTGCGTTTCACCTTACCTCGCACGAAACCAGGAATCTTATTGAGTTCTGCTTTGGCTTCCTTATTCCAATTTAAGTCAGAATCAGCGGACATACCTTTGTGGATAACTTCCTTGGTATCATGACCGCCAAAGATTTCTAGCAGGTGGTCTTCCATGCCCAAGGTAAAGGAATTGTACACCAAATCAGCAACCTGGTTCGTACCTTCGTAACCGAGGAAAGGTTTATAACCAATGGGGAAGTCTTGGATGTGAATGGGAGCTGCAATCACGCCACAGGGGATGTCTAAGCGCTTGCCTACATGTCGTTCCATTTGAGTGCCAAAGATGGCAGCAGGTTCAATCCGAGCGATCGCATCGGCAATTGCACCGTTATCATCACTAATGAGGATTTCATCACAGTATTCACTTACCTGCTCCCGGAACCACTTTTCATCATACTTACAGTAAGTACCAGCTAGGACAACGTGAATTCCCATCTCCCGTGCCAAAATTTTAGTCATGGCAGCGGCGTGGGTATTATCACCAAAGACAACCGCTTTCTTACCAGTTAGGTTTTGGCAGTCAATAGAACGAGAGAACCAAGCCGCTTGGGAAACGTAGAGGGTTTGATTTTCAATGAACCCTTCATAATCTACGTCTGCGCCTTGAGCATTGAGTACTTCCTGAATTTTGCGGATACAACGAGCCGTTTCAACTACACCCATCGGGGTGATATCGATGTAAGGCATCCCTAACTCTTCTTCCAGGTAACGAGCCGCCATCATGCCAACTTCCCGATAAGGCACTAGGTTAAACCAAGCACGAGGCAAATTCTTGAGATTTTGGACAGAGGCTCCTTCTGGTATTGCCTCATTAACCTCAATCCCCAAATCAGCCATCAGCCGCTTCAATTCCCTACAATCATGCTGATTGTGGAAGCCAAGGGTGGAAATACCAATAATATTGACAGACGGTTTTTCCGTTTTGCCTTCCGGTAATTGACCCTTTTTCTGAGCTTTTTTGATGTAAAACTGAACAATTTGATTCAGAGTGCTGTCTGCCGCTTGCAGTTCATTGACGCGGTAGTGGTTCACATCTGCCAGCATCACATCACCCTTAGATTCCATTTGGGCGCGATCGACAAAGTTTTCCAAGTCTTCCTGCAAAATACTAGAGGTGCAGGTAGGCGTCAACACAATCAAGTCAGGAGTTTCCTCTTGATCCTTGCGGACTATGTTATCCACCACTTTTTCTTGGGAACCCCGTGCCAGAACGTTCCGATCAACGATACTGGCAGTCACTGGAGTGTAGTTCCGTTCCCGTTCTAGCATCGAGCGCATGACGTTGAAGTAGTCATCGCCTAGCGGTGCGTGCATGATGGCATGAACATTTTTAAAAGAACTGGCAATGCGGAGAGTACCAATGTGAGCAGGACCTGCATACATCCAGTAAGCCAATTTCATACTTAGTTTTCTCCCTTGTAGTGAATCACAAAAGCTCTATTCAAGGATGGGTGTTGAGTAGTGAGCTCCGAAATTGTCTCTAATTTTCTCAGACTGTCAACCTTATGAAAGTGTTTATTTACAAAGGTTTTTTTATCTGACTCATTGGTTTAAATAAATTGACAAAGGACACTTGACAAAAGGTATCAAATACTACAACTTGCATTAAGTGGAAGAAGCTTAATTCCCTTTCAGTGCCTTTTTTACTAATTTGGGAATCTCCGAAGGACTCTGGGCAACTGGTACTCTGGCTTGCTTAAAAGCAGCAACCTTGTGCTGAACTGTAGTAGTTTTAGTCACTGACCCTGATAA
>JAAHGL010000428.1 GCA_010692635.1 Symploca sp. SIO2C1
GCGTCGAATGCAGGATTAGCGATCTCACGCACTTTTGGGACACCATCGTTAGATTGATTGATTGATTTTTTATCTTACCGACTGTAAGACTTTTGGGTTTTGCACCGGGAACTAGTCTAAACTCCAGAAATGATTTTCCTTACAAAAAGATGTTGAATTTCTTATTAACTTGGTTTGTTACTGCCATCTCACTAGTGATTACAGCCAAATTTATCCCAGGCATTGAGCTTGGCAGTTTTTCTGATGCCTTAATTGCAGCAGTTGTCTTGGGGCTAGTCAATGCAACAGTCAAGCCGATTTTACAGATTTTAACTTTGCCTTTGAGCATACTATCCCTGGGACTGTTTCTGTTGGTAGTAAATGCTATCTGCTTTTCCTTAGTGGGATATCTAAGTCCTGTAGCCTTTACAGTACATGGTTTCTGGGCTCCCTTTTTCGGTGCGATAGTACTATCTTTAGTATCTTCTTTAGTATCTGGTTTACTCAGCCGATTTGTTCCAGAACCTAGTCAGCAAATCCAAGGAGATTGACAATTAAGGGGTAATTGTCAAAAAATTCTAAGCACGATGCCTCTGAGCTTTTTGCATCGTGCTCAAGATTTAGATAGGACTTGCTGAATTTTTTAGGTAGGGAAAACTCTTGTTCCTCCTGCCTCCTGTCTTCTAACGCTTACTATTAACAATTTCTAAGACCTCGATACTCGTTGATGGCAAATTCTATCTGTAAAAACCAACGTTCTTTTGCAGTTGGCAGAGTACCTTTATGAAAACACAAAACATCCTCCACAAACCCAAAGCCTTCTGCTCCACAGATACTCATCACATTGTGCATACCATAATCATCAATCAGTTTTTGATCCTCAATACTGGCACAGCGTTCACCTAGAAATTGATGTAACAATTTTTTGTTTTTGTGAGTTCCTCGAATACAGGCATGAGGACCACTGGATAAATCGACATCAGTTAAGTAGAAGAAAAATTTAATGGCTCGATAGTCATCAAGATCACAGTGAAAAACTTGAGCAGATTTGAGCTGTTCAAACAAGGTTGCTGAAACGGGAAAACTCCACCTCAAGGAACTACCTACGCATTTAGGAGTAGTACCTAAATATTTGGCAGCAATTGCTAATAATACTGGATCGGTTTTAAGTTTTTCTAGAGGAGGACAAATTCCAGGATGATAAGGATTAGCAAAGCGAAATTTTTTAGCATTCTTATCTGAAATTTTCTCTAGATCACTATAAGAAAAAACTAAGTTTTTATCTTGGTTTACATGCCAATCTCTAGATTGATAAAATTGCCTAAATTCTTGAATTATATCCTGTGGTAAATTAAGACCCAAGTAACAACCATCATTTTTGAGAGCCGAAACAGCTTTATCTACATTAATATCCTTAAAGATTGAGGGATTATCTAGACTCACTGCATAGGATTGAGACGGTGGTTTGGTTAAATTAACCATTAAATTGCGCACTACTTCAATACGAGCCATCTTGCGCATCAAAAACAATCTAGGATCTCGCTTCAAGCAATTAAAGTTTTTCTGAGAATATTCCGATAATTTTCGCCAAAAACTTTGTGATTTACTGATGAAAGCAACCATGACTTGGAATTCTCCTTACATTTTTGAACATAATTTTTTACGTGGTAAAATACTATATCCCTAAAGCAAACCCACGTAAATTTCCCCTAAAAATTTTGGCTTCAATTTTATCAATATCCCTTGAGAAGAGGATTGATTGAAGTTAAGCGATGAAAACTGAGCTACAAACTATTGATGTGACAATATATCTAAAAAATCTAGGAATCCTAAATTTTCATTGAAGCGATAAAACAACAAAATCATTCAATAATTATCATCAAATTCTTGGATTCACTGAATTGAACTTAAATTGTTGGAGAGAAATTTGAGTATTCATGATCCTGAGAATTTGGTACTTCGATATGTGAAGCATAGCCACCTATGATGTCCCCGGTAAGATGTTTATTTTCTTTATTGATGCACACCCTAGCCATATAAATCTTTGAATTTGAGTACAACTTACAACAGTTACTCAAGTAGAA
>JAAHGL010000429.1 GCA_010692635.1 Symploca sp. SIO2C1
TGCAAGGAAATGGTCTATAGAAGCTTATTTTCCTTGCACTTTGATGGGAAATCCCTGAGTAACCTTGGGGAATGGAAGTGCTCACCCACGAGGATAAATGCTTCATTCCTTCTTACTTGTTACTTTTTACTTGTTACTTGTTACTTATTCAGCAAGCCCTAACTAACCCTCATCACTTCCATCACGGAAAGCGGCGGGAAGCCCATCCCTAAAGGAATGGTAGGGATAGCTGCCCGCCGCTTGGTTGTTAGTTGTTGGTTATTTGTTTTTTTACAAACAACCAACAACTTGCTAATACTTGCATCCCCCATGCTGTCTTCCGGGGGATGAGTTCACTTTGATATCAGTCAAGATGAGCTTAATTTTTCCGCTCAATTATGCCGCCCCCCAACAATATGTCTCCATCATATAAAACGGCAGCTTGTCCCGGAGTAATACTAAACTGCGCCTCATCGAAAACTAGCTTGACTCGATTATCTTCTAACGGGATTATATTAACTGCAACTGCCTGGGAACGATAGCGGACTTGCACTGTGCTACGAATAGGACTGGTAGGTTGGGAAATGGAAACCCAATTCATCCTACCTACTGTACATTCTGCTTGAGTGGCACGAGTGCGATCGCCTACAATTACTCTGTTCCTTGCTGCATCTAGGGCAATTACATATAACGGTTGAGCTGCGGCAATTCCTAGTCCTTTGCGCTGTCCAATCGTGTAATGGTGAATGCCTTGATGTTGACCGACAACTTTGCCGTCCAAGTCTACAATCTCACCAGTAGTTGGGGTAATATACTTATCCAGAAATGTCTGCATTGAACCGTGGGACTCAACGAGGCATAAGTCTTGGCTTTCTGGCTTATCAGCTGTCTTGAGCTCATACTCAGCTGCTAGGCGTCGAGTTTCCGTTTTTTTTAGTTCTCCTAAAGGAAATATTGATCCTGCTAGTAAATCTTGAGTCAAGTCATAGAGAAAGTAAGATTGGTCTTTTGTCAAGTCCACTGCTCTGCGCAACTGATAGCGATCGCTTGTGGCATCATAACTAATGCGGGCGTAGTGACCTGTGGCAATTTTATCAATGCCTAACTGCTCACGGGCATAGGTGAGCATCGGACCAAATTTCACTGCCTTGTTGCACTGAGAGCAGGGTAAAGGAGTAATTCCAGCTTCGTAACCCGAAACTAGGTAATCAACAATATTGCTCTGAAATACTTCGCGACTATCGACAATATGATGGGGAATTCCCAATTGTTCACAAATGAATGCTGCATCAACCATCCCCTCAGAGCAGCATTGACCTTTCCCTTTCATTAACCAAAGGGTCAGACCAACGACTTCGTATCCCTGATGATAAAGGGTGGCGGCAGCAACAGAACTGTCAACCCCACCAGACAGACCAACAACGACTCTGTTCATGGAGCTACAAGTAGTATATTTGAATTACAATTATACTTCTCTAGAGTAACATTTACTGAGATTAATGATGATTTAATGCGATCGCAAATTTTATAGTGGTGTGACACGACTAATATCATCTCAGCTTGAATACCAGATGAAAGCTATGTCTAATCCCGCAAAACCTGAAATGGTTGATTGTTTGCTTCCCAAGTGCGAATCTTCAAGTAGAGGTGTGTTTTAAGAAAATAAGCTTTTTCGTAAGCAAGCCTCAAATTACGCTCAAGCCTATTTGGTTCAACCTCGGCTGCTTTGTTAGAGCCAAACGTCTTGCGTAAACTGACAGATAAAATTTCCACCAAATCATGACCACAGCATACTTGCCAAGGATCATGGCTGCTACTTTTTTGGTTAATTAGCCATGTTTTTAGCTGTTCGTCTTTCCATGAACAAGGGTGGGATTTCTGCCTGACTCGTGTAATTAGGGCTTGCTGCAAGAGTCTGAAAGCGCTGTCTGGTATAGCTTTCAAGCTTTTGTTTTCCTTGAAAAGTGCAAGAAAATTGAGCTCATCAATGCAATTTCCTTGCATCTTCTTAACCCATAATCCCCTTTAAAGACTATTCTAAACTCCTAAACTCCTATTCTCCTGACTCCTGACTCCTG
>JAAHGL010000043.1 GCA_010692635.1 Symploca sp. SIO2C1
CTAGTAGTGCGCAAAGCTTTTGGAGGTCGTTACGAGTGACCCCTTTGTTATCTTCCCAATAGCGCAAACAGGTGTTGCGGATGAACTGCCCTGTTCGGATTGCTTGATCCAACTTGCTGTACTGTGCCTTCGTTCCTTTGAGCTTGGCTTCAATTACTAGCATGACACCAAGTATACCATATTTTACCCACTACTAATACAGGTAGAATTATAACGATTCCCTACCGCTCAATTGTTAGCTGGTCGGTATTCATCTCACCGTTAAACCATTGGCGGTACTCGGCTACGCCTCGATAAATCCGCCTCGGTTATAGCGGGAGCCTTCTGCCGACATTAAGGTAAAGTTTCCGGTTGGAATTAAAGGGGATGAGTATGGCAAGTATTAGATTACGCTCTCACGTTGGGACGGATGGGATTTTACGCTTAGATTTACCAGTCGGGTTAACGGATTGATGAATTACTCAGAGGATGTATCGATACCTTAATCATTCTCTGTAAAAACAGGATGCAAAGATATAGCATACAGTGAGTTTACCCTAGATAAATAAGATAGTCAGTATGAAAATGGAGCTTAAGGAGGTTGCTCATGGCTACTAGCTTTCAAAATCGGAACCATATAGCACCTTTACAGATTCAATTTACACTTGCTGTTCATAACATTCCTCAGTCAGTACAAGAAATTGCTCTAGCTAGAGCTAAAGAAGCTTACGTGATGGCTCTGTTGGAAGCTGGCGAAATCAGTAGTGGTAAGGCAGCAAGTTTACTAGGCATTCCTCGCACTCAGGTGATCGAGTGCATGGGACAATGGGGTATTTCTGTGTTTGATGACTCCTTAGAAATTGAAGACTTGGCGCGGGAAATCCAACAGGCAAACACCTCATTGGATAAGAACTCTGAATGATTGTTGTCTCAGATACAACTCCAATCAGTGAGCTAACGAAAGTAGGATATCTTAACCTACTTCCCGATTTGTTTGGAAGAGTTGTTATCCCACAAGAGGTTTATGCTGAACTCATAACAGGTCCTCATCCTGCTAAAGTAATTGTGCCAAGCCTAGATTGGCTAGAAGTTCGGGAGGTTGGAAATACCCAGCAAATCAAGCTCTTGCAGTTACAATCTAATCTGGACTTGGGTGAAGTTGCTGCAATTATCCTTGCAGAAGAACTTAAAGCTACCCAATTATTAATAGACGAAAGAGCAGCAAGGCGAGTTGCTCTAGCACGCCAGTTACCTGTAATTGGCACAGTGGGAATTCTGCTGTTAGCTAAGCAAAGAGGATTAATTGAGAGTATAAAGACTATTTTGGATGCAATGATAGCGAATGGAACCAGGATTGGAGAGCGTCTGTATAAACAAGCACTCCTTTTAGCACAAGAAGATAATGATTAAGGGTTTTGGGCGTTTTTTTTTCGAGGAAACGTGAGGAATGAGGTAAAGGAATGAGTGAAACTAAACAATTACCGATTGAGATTCCCACAGAAGAAGTAGCGCGATTTTGCCAGCGGCACTATATCTGCAAGCTGTCTTTATTCGGTTCGGTGTTACGGGATGATTTTACACCGGAGAGTGATATTGATTTTTTAGTGGAGTTTGAGCCAGAGCATATCCCTGGTTTCATTCGGTTAGCGGGAATGGAAATCGAATTATCAGAAATTGTGGGACGTAAGGCAGATTTACGAGCAGCCGCTGAGTTAAGCCCTTATTTTCGGCAAGAAGTTTTAGACTCAGCAGTGGTGCAGTATGACAAAGATTGATGATAAAACTCGTTTGCGTCATATGTTGGATGCAGCACGAGAGGCTTCTTGGTTTATCCAAGGTAAAACTAGAGAGTCGCTTGATACAGAGCGAATGTTAGCATTGTCTTTGGTTAGACTCTTAGAAATTATCGGCGAAGCGGCTTCTAGAATATCTAAGGAAAAACAAGCCGAAGTACCAGACATTCCTTGGAGGCAAATTATTGGGATGAGAAATCGACTCACTCATGCCTATTTTGATATTAGTTTAGATTTTGTTTGGCAAACGGTTACTGAAGACTTAGTACCGTTGATTGCAGAACTGGAAAAAATAGTTAGTGAATAAATAATGGTACAGACAAAACCTATATCAAAAACAATCACCTTTATTAAACTCTTAATCCAAGATAACCCGCAATACGATTTATCTAATATTTTCTCCCTACTACTCCCTCACCGTAATCAACTTTATGATATCATGCGCGTCCTGAAACAAATTAGACAAATAATGCTGTGATAGCGTTTCTCATTGGGTGATGGTACTTTCGTTATTGTTTTTTGGGAATTGGATGTACCTCACGCTTGGTGAGAAGTGCTATAAATAATATCTAACTCTGCAAAAACAGGATGTCAGAATATGGCATACAGTGACTTTACCTTAGTAAAAGCAGTAAAAACTTTTGACTTAACCCTTTCTGAAAAAGTTGATGTCTTTACTGATGTTCCAGAATTCGATGGCGGAGAATTTCTGCAAGAAATCCTGCGGTATAATCTGCCTTTATCCCTGGCAATCAATACAGAAAAGTCCCGTTCTGAAATGATTATTGCCCCTATCCTCATTGAGCTAAAAAAACGTTTATCACAACCAATTAGTTTATTCTCAGGGGTAGATTTTACCGTTGATAGCACCCAAGGATTAAACGGAACCTGTGACTTTCTCATCAGCCGTTCTCCAGAACAGCTATTTATCAATGCCCCGGTTATTACAATTGTAGAGGCAAAAAAAGAAGATCTTAATGGAGGCTTAGGTCAATGTGTAGCAGAAATGTTAGCAGCAAGATTATTTAACGAACGGGAAGGAAACCAAATTAACAAAATTTATGGAGCTGTCACCACTGGAGATAGATGGAAATTTTTAAAATTAGAAAAGCAAACAGTTGAAATCGATTTAGGAGAGTATTTGCTTAACAATGTCAATAAAATTTTGGGCATCTTAGCCAATGATATCAACGAACTGCAAACTTGAAATAACAATCAAACTAAAAAGATAAGATAATATGGCTTACAGTGAGTTTACCCTAGATAAAGTAGTAAAAGCTTTTGACTTAACTCTTTTAGATAAAGTCAAAATGTTTTCATCGACACCTGAACTCGAATGCAGTAATTACCTAACAGAAACTTTAGATTATAATGTTCCTTTAGCACTAGCTAGCAACACAGAAAAATCACGCTCTGAGATGATTATCGCCCCAATCTTAATCGAACTCAGAAAACAGTTGCACCAAAGCATCAGTTTATTTTCCGGTGTAGATTTTAACGTCGAACCTACTCAAGGGTTAAATGGCAATTGTGACTTTCTCATTAGCCGTTCCCCAGAACTGTTACTGGTTACTGCACCTGTTACTATCATTGTTGAGGCAAAAAAAGAAAATCTCAACGCTGGCTTAGGGCAATGTATAGCTGAAATGTTAGCCGCTCAAATTTTTAATGAACGGGAAGGTAATAAAATCAAGACTATTTACGGGACGCTGACAACAGGCAGTATCTGGAAATTTTTAAAATTAGAAAAGCAAACAGTTGAAATCGATTTAGGAGAGTATTTTCTGAACAATGTCAATAAAATTTTGGGCATCTTAGCCTACGGTATCAACGAATCTATGGCAGCAGAATAAATTCTATACTTAGTAAATCAGGATTGGAGGCGATAAGTATGGCAAGTATTACATTACGTTCTCACGTTGGCACGGATGGAATTTTAAGGTTAGATTTACCAGTTGGGTTCACGGATGCTGAGTTAGAAGTCACGGTTACATTTAAGGCATTACCACCTCCGGAAGAAGGGCAACTACCCCAAGGTAAAGGTTGGAGTCCTGGTTTTTTCGAGGAAACGTTTGGAGCTTTTAAAGATAACCCTTTAATTATTGATTCTGAAGGTATTTTTGATGACGAGGAAGATGTGGCGTGAGGTATTTGCTAGATACGAATGTTTGCATAAAATTTCTAAATGGGGAATCAGAACAGTTAAGACAACGATTTTTAAGAACTGACCGTCAGGATATCGCAGTTTGTTCAGTTGTTAAAGCTGAATTATTTTATGGAGCAATGAGAAGTAATGATCCAACTTCAGCTTGGGCAATACAAAGACAGTTTTTAGAAGCGTTTGTTTCTTTGCCTCTTGATGATTTGGCAGCTTTGATTGCTGGACGAGTTCGTGCTCAATTAGCTAATGTAGGAACACCTATCGGAATTCATGATTTATTAATTGCTTCGATTGCATTGGCTAATGATCTTATTTTAGTAACCCATAATACGAGAGAATTTGAGCGAGTGGAGGACTTAAAAATTGAAGATTGGGAACTGGGATAAATTAAGATTGCCTTATTTTCGAGACAGAGTAATGGCTGAGGCGGTGGTGCAGTATGACAGCAATTGATGATTTAACTCGCTTGCACCATATGCAGGATGCAGCAAGGGAAGCTCTGGGTTTTATCTCGGGATTTAGTTGACGAGTTGAACAGTGTACCTCATATAACTGAGAAGCGCTATAATAAAGCGCAACTGTTCACAGCTGATGAGTATGCACAGTTCATTCCGTCTAAATGTGAGGGATCTAGACCAAAATTTTCTAGAGTCACTCAAAACTCTATTTCAGGATAAAGAAATAGAGATTATCGTCTATGATGTCGATGAAACAGCCTATCTCTCGAAGTCGGAAGCAAATCGGCAACGTTTACTTCAAGCTATAAAAAATGTTGAAAATGGGACGAATCTGATTGAAGTCAATATAGTACCTTAGAACTTGAAGACTTAGCGCGGGAAATCCAACAGGCAAATACCTCATTGGATAAAAACTCTGAATGATTTTTGTCTGCTAGTAAGCTGTAGACATGAGGTAAAGGAATGACTGAAACTAAACAATTACCGATTGAGATTCCCACAAAAGAACTAGTGCAATTTTGTCAGCGGCACTATATCCGCAAGCTGTCTTTATTCGGTTCGGTGTTAAGGGATGATTTTACACCGGAGAGTGATATTGATTTTTTAGTCGAGTTTGAACCCGGTAAAATTCCTGGTTTCTTTAAGATAGTCAGTATGGAAATGGAGCTTGCAGAATTGTTTGAAGGGAGAAAGATTGATTTAAGAACTCCTGAAGAGTTAAGTATTTATTTTCGAGACAGAGTAATGGCTGAGGCGGTGGTGCAGTATGACGGCAATTGATGATTTAACTCGCTTGCACCATATGCAGGATGCAGCAAGGGAGGCTCTGGGTTTTATTTCGGGAAAGACTAGAGAGGATTTAGCTAACGAGAGGATGTTGGTGTTGGCAGTTGTTAAAGATTTAGAAATTATTGGCGAAGCGGCAGGGAGAGTTTCAGCGGAATGTAGGGCTAGACATCCTGGAATTCCTTGGGCAGTTATGATTGGGATGCGAAATCGTTTAACTCATGCTTATTTTTCAATCGACTTAGATATTGTCTGGGATACGGTGACGAATAATTTAGCACCATTGGTTGAACAGTTAGAAAGGGTAATTCAAAAAGAAAGTTAATTAGGGTTTGCTGAATAAGTGTGGAAGCTATGCCAGAAGAGATTGCAAGCATTTTTACCATCATCAGTGCCAGTAATTTTAAGAGCTTCAATTTACCTACCCTACTAGCACGGCAAGCTTAAAATTATGGGTAAATTTTCTGCTTATATGTCTAAAAAAGTTTACCTCTAGTTTTAACCTTGCCAAGGTACTACAACATTTGTGATCCTATTTATACCATTATGGTATGGCGATGATTAACCTCACCGAAGCAGAACCATTATCTGATTTAAAAAATGCCTGAAACTGAGATTTATTATTAACTAGAAAAAACTATGACCCCACAATCAGGATTTGTCCATATTATTGAATCACCATCGGCTCATGATCTCCTTGATGGGCGTACAGAGGGACGTGTCCTTTGTGAGATTCTCAATCTTGCTAAAATACCTTATTTTTACAGTTTGGCTACAACTTTGGAGACATTTAATACTGCGCTAGACACGCGCCTAATAGAAGCATTCGAGCATTTTCAACAACCTCCAATACTTCACCTCAGTATGCATGGTAATCAAGAGGGCGTTGAACTAACTAACAATACCTTAATTTCTTGGGCTGATTTGCAGGCATTGCTTGCACCCTTAACAAACGCTATGCAAGGTGAACTTTTAATCTGTATGTCATCTTGCTTTGGTGGTTCTGGCTGTAGAATGGCAATGCATGAGGGTAAAGATCAGCCTTTTCTGGCTTTAGTCGGTAACAACCGCTCAGTCTCTTGGGAGGATGCAGCAGTTGCCTATGTAACTTTTTATCACTTGTTGTTTAAAGGTATTCCAGTTGAGACATGTGTCGAGCGAATGAAATCGGCTTCTAATGATCATAATTTTGTGGTGTGGTTGGGACATCAAGTAAAGGCAGTCTGGACAGAACATATGAGAAATTTACGCAGAGAACAATTATCACAACGTCTCCGAACGGCTGGACAACAAGTTCGTCAAAGAACTGCTTCCAGAGTTGGATTATTTGGCAGGTCATAGCCCTCTGATGACTCCTTGCTGTCGAAAATTACGAAAATACTGATTGTGCCAGATTAAGGCAGGGCAGGTTTTGCAGGAATGATACCGTTACATAGCAAGAATCCTAGCTAAACCTGCCCCTACAGATTGGCTATTCCCAATTCCCAACTCCCAATTCCCAATCCAACTATGAAACCACTCAAATTTCTCATTGGACTTTGCCTCGGAATTCTCATCCTGGCGATTCCCTTCACTCAATTTCAACCATCTCCAGTGGAATCCTTACAAACCCTAGCAGTACAACTGGATGGACGCAAAAAACCTTTAGATACGGTAGCCAGAGAAACTGTAGCCCAAATTCACGGTCGTCTGAACTACCAAACTAATGATGGGAAAAAGCTAGACTACTTGTCAACCTACGTTTCTCTTTGGTTTAATAACCGGGACTGGAACGAAGAACCCTTTATCCTGTTCAGTTACCGTCCCCTGAAAGAAGGAATTGGTTTAGAAAGCGATCGCAAATATTTTACCTTTGCTGAACTGATAACTTCAGATTTAGGTTCAGTTGTCCTCAGTGCCAAAGAGAAACAAGCTAATGAGCTGGATTTGAGTCGGGATGAGCGGGAAGCCTTAACAATGGAAGCACGTTTGGCGCGAATGCTCGATACAGTAGGACAAAATAGTCTACCTCTAGTTCCCCACCCCAACGAGCTAAAAGGTACTTGGGTGAGTATCCCTCAAGCTGAGCAATACTACGAACCGGAAGTAGAGCAAACCCTCTTGAGTGACTACAAAACCCTAAAACAACAATTCGATAACGCCTCTACTTTAGGAGAAGTAGGTCAACAGCTACAAACCGAATTACGCCAGCTCAGTCCTCAAATTTATCCCAGTTTCCAGACTCTGCAACGGGAAGTGCGCTTCTACAAATTACATCCTTTTGGTAAAGCTTGGATCTTATATGCGATCGCTTTTTGTATAATGCTCATTGTCCTCCTCTTTCCCAGTTTTGACTTCTACTGGGGAGCAATCGGTATCTTTAGCAGCGGTTTACTAATCCAGGGATACGGCTTTTTTGAGAGGATGCAAATTGCTGGACGCCCCCCAGTAACTAATATGTATGAATCAGTAATCTGGGTCGGTTTTGGTGTTGCCGCGATCGCGCTACTATTTGAAGGTATTTACCGTGCCAAATATTACCTCCTTGCTGCTGCACCTTTATCCGTAACTTGTCTACTTCTAGCAGATAGTCTCCCCGCAGTTCTCGATCCTAGTATTAAACCCCTCGTACCCGTGTTGCGAGATAATTTCTGGTTAAGTGTCCATGTTCCTACTATTACCCTGAGTTACGCCAGTTTTGCCCTAGCTATGGGTTTGGGACATATTATCTTAAGTCACTATTTATTTACCCCCCAGGCAAAAGAACGGATTCGTAGTTTAGCCAAGTGGAATTATGGCATTTTACAAGTAGGCGTTTTATTACTGAGTGCCGGAGTTATTTTAGGAGGAATTTGGGCGCACTTCTCCTGGGGACGCTTTTGGGGTTGGGATCCGAAAGAAACCTGGGCATTAATTGCCCTCATGTGCTATGTTATTCCCCTCCACGGTCGTTTAGTTGGTTGGCTAGGAGATTTTGGTTTAGCTGTTACCAGTGTTGTTAGTTTTAATGCGGTGTTAATGGCTTGGTATGGGGTGAATTTTGTGTTAGGGACGGGACTCCACAGTTACGGTTTTAGTACAGGAGGTTCTGAGCTGATTGTGGGTAGTCTTGTTGCTTTAGATCTAATCTTTGTGGTGGTGAGTGCTATTCGTTACCGAGGTTGGGTGAAACAAGTTGAGGAAACCCCGCTGCAATCATTGGGAGGATAATAGAGAAGTGAACCACAAAGGCACAAAGGACACGAAGGACATCAATTAATCTTTGTGCTCTTTGTGTCTTTGTGGTTCTAATTTTTATTAATTTTTGTAACAATCAGCTTACTGTGCATAAAATCCCTACTTTATTCCAGAGAGATATTTAGAGGTGAGCAATGAACCCAAAAATTACTTGAGGTTCAAGGTGTATAAACCCCAACCATCATGCATGAAGTAGACGCACACTTAAAACAGCTAGCTGTAGAAGCACAGCACCACCCTCCAAAAAGCCTTAAGCGGCAACGGGCTTTAGCGAGGTTAGTGAGTGCCATTCAAAAATCGGGTCAACTTTGTGTTCCCTATCAAGGTCAATTCAAAGGCTTTCACGCAGATATTTATGATGAAGCCAAGCAAAGGCTATTCTGCCATATTTGCGAAAAAATTGATACTTATGACCCCAGCAGAGAAGTGCTGCAATGGGCAAATTTTCTTCTAAGGAGGCGATTTTTTATTGAGGCAAGTCGCGATATCATGCCCACAGTTCCTCGATGTGTCAAACACAAAGCAATTAAAAGGTTGACAATAGATGACTTGGAGAGAAACAATCCAACCGAAGTGACTCCTTCCCTTTCTCAACAAGTTATTCAATGTATAGAAGCAGATACTGAGGGAATTTTTAAGGGGACGTATACCTCTAAGAATCCTGCCGCTAACTTCCAATTTTTAGCCCTCAAAATCCTATCGGGATACTCTTGGAAAGAAATTTCCGCCGAGTTAGACATCAAAATACCAACCCTAAGCAGTTTTTACCAGCGTTGTTTAACTAAGTTTGCCTCTAAGTTGAAGGAATACTTGTCTGAATGATTAAACCTCATTGAGAGACTGAAAAATGACAAACATTACCACCAAAGACTGCTTAGCTTTCAGCGTGCCTCTAACCATAGAAGCACATTACAGAGCACAACGGTTTCATTCCCAGCAATCTAACTTAGAACAAGCTAAACAAATTTATCTCAATACTTTAGCGGTATATGCGGTAAATTTTTACTTAAGATGTTTGGGAATTGAGACTGATTTGGAAGCCAGTGACAGCTGGAATCCCATAATGCAGATTCTAGCAAATACAGCAGATTTAGTGATCAAAGACATCGGTAAGTTAGAATGCCGTTCCGTATTACCTGGAGAAGAGATTTGCCGGTTACCACCAGAAGTTTGTTCTAACCGCATTGGCTATGTAGCAGTTGAGCTTAACCAACAATTAACAGAAGCTACACTGCTGGGCTTTATACCTACTGTAACTGCTGAAGTAATCTCAATCAGTAAATTGCGATCGCTAGAAGAGATGCTAGAAAAGCTCAATCCCCAAGAGCTGCTACCACTGAGTCAGTGGTTACAAAATGCCTTTGGTTCAGGTTGGGAAGCCATTGAAACATTGTTATCTCTGTCTCAAGAAGAGCTAGCTTTTGATTTTAGAAGTGGTAGTCAAGCTCTTCACTTTATAAATCGCACTCCCACTACTACTAATTTATCACAAAATTCCGCAATTGTGGGAGTTAAAAGAGGGAAGCTACTGCATTTAGAAAAGTCTGGAGAACAGGTAGCTCTCTTGGTAGGATTAGTGCCACAAGCAGCAACTACAATGGATATTTCTGTGGAAGTTTATCCTACTGGAGGTCAAACTTATTTACCACGAGAGCTCCAATTGATGCTGCTAGATCAAGAGGGAGAAGCTGTGATGCAAGCTCAAGCTAGAAGCACTAAGAGTATTCAATTGGAGTTTAGTGGTGAGGTAGGAGAACATTTTAGCGTTAAAGTAGCCTTGGGTGATGTTAGCATTACTGAGCCATTTATAATTTGAAAATGGTTGTTTTTTGTTTGGTAATTTGCAACTAGGGAATGGGAAAATTAGTCATTCTGAAGCTGGATGGTGATTTTTTGCAGCGAGGGTTCTGGGTAAGTGTGGAGATTGGCTCTGAGGGAAAACTCCCAGAAGTGGAAATGACTGGCTATTTACCCCCTGCTCCTGAATTAGCTGCTCACTTACAACATCATTGGCATGACACCTATCGCAGTTTAGGAGCGCCTTACCGACTGGAACCAAGAAAAATTACTATTGTTGGTTCGATTAATGAATGTAAAGAATCAGCGAGGGAGTTAGAAGAGCTTTTCAGAACATGGCTTGATTCTCAATACTTTCGTCCCCTTTACCAGCGCTTACTAGCAAAACTAAACCGAGATGAAAAGATTCGGGTGCTGATTCGCACTAAAGACCAAAAGCTACAAAAATTACCCTGGCATCTTTGGGAGTTGTTTGAGCTTTATCCCCAAGCAGAATTTGCTCTGAGTAGTACCAGATTTATCTGTCAATCACCAACTAAAGTAAATGCTAAAACAAAAGTCAGAATACTAGCTATTCTTGGTCATAGCCAAGGAATTAATATTGCTCAAGATAGACAGTTATTAGAAAAATTGCCCCATGCAGAGATCGTCTTTTTAGTAGAACCGCAACAGCACCAAATTAATGACCAGTTGTGGGAACAATCCTGGGATATTATCTTTTTTGCTGGACATAGTGAGACGGAGGGCGAAAAAGGTCGCATTTATCTCAATCAAACCGATAGTTTAACTCTAGATGAGCTGGCATTTGCTTTCAAGAAAGCGGTTCAGAAGGGTTTACAGCTAGCAATTTTTAACTCTTGTGATGGTTTAGGATTAGCAAAACAACTGGGTGATTTACAGATTCCCCAAATGATTGTCATGCGGGAGTTGATACCAGACAAAATAGCTCATGAATTTCTCAAGTATTTTCTCACTGCTTTTGCTAGTGGGAAATCTTGCTATCTAGCGGCGCGAGAAGCTAGAGAGCGTTTGCAGGGATGGGAGCATAAGTTCCCCTGTGCTAGTTGGTTACCAGTGATTTATCAGAATCTAGCACAAGAGCCTTTGAAGTGGCCAGAAGAGCTATTACCCTGGTGGAAAAGGTTACAGACAATAAAGTTAAAAAAATTACTGCTGACCAGTATAGCTGTTACTAGCTTAGTAATAGGAGCGCGATCGCTTGGCTTCTTGCAGTTAGCTGAACTGAAAACATTTGATCAGTTAATGCAATTGCGGCCTGAAGAAGGAGTTGATGATCGCTTGTTGCTAGTGGGAGTAACTCAAAAGGATATTAAAAACTTGAGGCATGAATACCCATTACAGGATAAAACCCTGCTGCAACTATTGCAAAAACTCGACCAGCATCAGCCGCGAGCTATTGGCTTGGACATCTATCGAGATCATCCAGAAGGGAAGGGTCATGAAGATTTAGTTAACTACCTCAAGGAAAATGACCATGTAGTTCCCGTATGTGTCTATCCTTTTGATGAACATAATGACGGCATTGCACCTCCTCCAGGACTCCCAGCTCAACAACCGGGCTTTGCTGAGGTTTTAATTGATCCAGATGGTACTACCCGTCGTCATCTCTTGGCAATGGAAGCACCAGCTGCATCTGACTGTAAGACCAACTACTCCTTGAGCTTGCAGCTAGCACGCCATTATCTACAAGCAGAAAATATCTCACTCGAATGTATTTCAGAAAGTTACTGGCAATTTGGCTCAGTTCCCTTGAAACAATTGCCAGCTCACAGATGGTATTACCACCGACAACTGAGAATTCCTGGCTTGCAAATTATGCTGAACTATCGCTCCAACAAATATCCCCAACAAGTTGCTGAACAAGTGACCCTGAATGATATTTTTACTGATCGGGTCAAAGCTGATTTTATCAAAGATAAAATTATCCTCATTGGTATGACTGACCCAACGATAAAAGACGATTTTACCACCCCTTACAACCAAGAAATACGCGGCTTGCAACTTCATGCTCAAATGGTGAGTCAGCTACTTAGTGCAGTTGAAGATCAGCGTCCCCTGTTGTGGTTTTTGCCATTTTGGAGTGATATTCTCTGGCTTTGGTTTTTTTCTCTAGTCGGAGGTATAATTAGTTACCGTTTCCAGTCACCTTTCCCCTTGGGACTAGCTGCTGGAGTCAGCATCATTAGTAATGGTGGATTTTGTTGGATTTGTTTGTTAACAACTGGTTGCTTATTACCCTTAGTACCTTCAATTGTGACCTTAGTAACCACTGGAGGTATCCTTGCAGTTTGCAAGAGCACAAACCACTACTTAGGGTTTGCTGAATAAATGTGGAAGCTATGCCAAACATCGATTTCAAGCATTTTTGTACTAAATAAGTGCAAGGAAATTGTATCGATGGGCTCAAGAAACCTTGCACTTTCATGGGAAATCCCTGGGTAACCTTGGGGAATACAAGTGCTCAAAACGAGGATAAATGCTTAATTCCTTCTTACTTTTTACTTGTTACTTGTTACTTATTCAGCAAACCACCACTTAGGGGTAAGCTGTTATACATTTAAATATTGAGTTAGTACTGACACAGGGACTCATGCAAATCGGGACACGGAGATTAGGACAACCGAATTTAAATGGGTTTTAGCTTATTCAATTTCTTGTTTCACTGATTTGAGTTTTTCCTGATACTGTATTGAATTTAAGAAAACTTTATTAAGTAATTTCACAGATTAACCTGATACTATATTTAAGTGCGGAAAACTACATTAAGTAATTTCACAGATTAAATAGGCTTAACTTCGTATAACACAATTAGCTGTGAGGCAGATCAATCAGTTTGGTAAGGCAACTCACACCATTTACTCAAAATATAAGAGTAGATTAAACATCCGTTGTGATCTGATTAAGCAATGTATTGATTAGGTAAAGCTAATAAACATATTGCTGTCAAAATTAACGACGATAACAGACAACTATTTGAAATAGTAAAAATGGGTCAAATACAAATGGACCAGTCAATACAAGCAAACAAAGAAAAAGTTTTTGCCCTATTATTAATGCGTTTTAATATTCAGCCTTCCAAAGCAAATGTATTAGCAGAAAAATGGTTAAATCAGCATCCGGAAGAAACTTGGGAGAGTTTAAAAATTTTGTTAAAGAATGAGCAAGTAACTGTCTCAAGAGGATTACTTAAAGAGCTGCCTCAGTCGAGCACTCCAAAGAGTCCTACAATTAAATATCGAGACACTTCACGCAAAAATTCACACCAATTAAAGTCCACCCCATCGGTGAATAAGAACCGATATCGAGGTGTAGAGTATTAACTCGACACACCCTGGAGGTAGAATGAATGAAGAATTAAGAATGAGCGTCTGAGGAGCGCTTTGCGCCCCCAATTGAATGGGAGAAAAAAGTCTCTTACCTATTGCCTGACTGGGAGACTCGGTGTTTATTCAGATATTAGCCATTAGCCATTAGCCATTAGCTATTAGCCATTAGCCATTAGCTTTGAGCATGTTTCTCAAGAGTAAGTAATTCTAAATTCTAAATTCTTCATTCTTCATTCAAATATGGATGCTCCTAAAATTGAAAGATCAACAGATAGTAGAGTGGTTTAGTCAGATAGCTTCGCAACTATTGAATAGAACACGCCTGCTCATCTGTGGCAAACCTCATCGCCTCGTTGAAATCGAGTTCTACTACTATAACAAAGCTCATCCAGACCCCTTCGCCCATCGTCATCCACTGCAACTTACATGGGGGCAGTGGTACTTTCATCGGCAAGGAGATAACTACCGGGGGGGAAGCTTCAAGGGACTTGATTTAACTTTCGGAGAAGACACAGCATTTGGTGGTATTCTTATCCGCAGCCTAGAAGCAGCAGATGGAACCCTAATCGATGGTCCTTCTTTGTGTGTAGATCATTTGCTTGCCCAAGCGGAAGTATCCCAAGTGGCAACACTGGATGAGGCTATTGGTGATAGAATGGCTTGCGATCGCAATAGTCCTTTGGTGTTAGAGGAAGCTACACTTAAACAGCACCAGATTTTTGATTCAGCACGGGTAGGACTTTCTCTCAAAAGAACCCATATCTACCCCAATATGCCACAATACCTCCTGCGTCCCTACCGCTATTTGACGGAACCACAGCGGATTCGCAAGGGTAAACCCTACCTGGTGCTGGCATTGCATCTCCAAGGAGTTAGCCAACAGATCATACATCAGCTCACGGGTTGCTCTCGAAAAACAATTGAACGGTATATCCTAGACTTTGAGATGGGATGCCAACAGAAGGACTTGGCATCCTACTTTGGTAGGGATTTAAAATCTAGGGACTTATGCCTTCTGCACGGAATGTTGGGGAAATTTAGAATTTAGAATTTAGAATTTAGAATTTAGAATTAAACTGCATGTATTGCAAGCGCTTGTGGTTTAATCAGTTCAAAAAAAATGTGTCCTACTATCGTTCAACCCAACCTACAACTAATACACCATTTTAGCTGTGTCGCGCCACTAGACTATTCGACCCGAATATTCCCTTCAAAACCGACCCAACACCATCCCCTTCATTCTATCGATTCTGCGATCGCATATACACCCATATACACGTTTTAGCTTATTTATCAAGCTATTTGTTTTCCAATGAGGGAACGGTAATACTAAAAAGGCTGACCTTTTAGTTTTCACTAGAGATCAGCCTTTTTAAGTCTTCAACTTGATTTCCCAGCGAGTGGGAAGAGTTCGTTCAGGGAGCCTTACCCAGTAAGGGTTTCAGCCACCAAATCGACGCATCTCCAAAAATCCTAACATATCTGCCCAAAAATTGACCAAAACACATACCTCAAACGCTCTCCCTGTAAGGCATCGAAGCATCTCTAAGTAATCGCTCAAAGCCTAGATTCTTCGTTCCGCTTTGCTCCACTCAGAATGACAAATTATACCTGTTCCAACTTTTCAAACAGCCTCTAAGAATTCCTGTTACATTGTTCCCATTCACAAGTTACCTTACATTTGATAGGCTTTTTCCTAATTAAACAATGATACAACTACGTATATCTCTCCCATAATTGTATGAAAGAACGACTAATCGGTTGGCTTAACCAGCTATTAATAGTGGATGTTTTTTTTGTTTTGTTGAGCTTTGTTTGGTTTGCGATCGCACTTTTCGGTCGTTCAGTTGGCATTTCCCTAGGATTTGATCTTTGGTATAGCCTCTGGGAGCCTGTATTCACTCCAGCAATTGGTATTCTGATGGCAGGCGCACTATTGAGTGGGTTGATTAGCTATATATCCAAACGGCTCAACCCCAATTAAAGATTAACCGTAAAATGTAATGCTCTTGTAGTAGCGTGGTACACCTAAAATCGTGTATTAGTCGTAGGTTGGGTTGAGGAACGAAACCCAACACCAGTAACGCTCCACAAGCATTAAGCTATAGCCATGTTAGCATTAGCGAATATCAGCTGAAAGATTATAGCGTTTCTTCAGGTGCGCTAAGTGGCTGTGCGATCGCATTTCCCTCGTGACATATCACACTGGCAAGATGCCAGTGCCACAATGGATATGTGAACATTAGTTGCAAAGATGAACTCTGTTATGTATATGACTTCGCATTCTAATGGGCAAGTGGCTATCATCCTTACAGAAAGGGGACTGACGATTGCAGGAACCCGCATCACTTTGTACGATGTTATGGATTATGTAACAGAGCAGTACCCACCAAAGTTCATCCGTGCCATGCTTAGCCTGACAGATGAACAGTTAAACGCTGCACTATCCTACATTGACGCCCATCGTGCCGAGGTTGAAGCAGAATACCAAACTGTTCTTAAAGAAACTGAAGAACTGCGGCAATATTACGACGAGCAAAATCGTGATCTCATTGCTTATATTGCTGCAAAACCTCCAAGAATGGGTACGGAAGCGATTCGGGCAAAGCTTCGAGCAGAACAAGCAAAGCTGGAATCACCAGCATGAACATTTTGGTTGATCATAATTTACGCGGGCATTCTGTAGTTCTCGCAGGTAGTCTTACCACAAGTGGCTGGCTTGACTTAATTTCGATTCGCTTTGTTCTTTTTGAAGAGGTTGGATTAGAAGTCAATAGCAATGATCGTGTTGTTTGGCGTTGTGCCCAAGCTAACGAAATGATTTTGCTAACTGCTAATCGAAGCATGAAAGGAAAAGACTCGTTGGAAGAAGTGATGCGCGAGGAGAATACTCCAAAATCCCTGCCTGTCATCACTATAGGAAATATAGATCGGTTACTGGCACAACCAGAATATCGGAATCGTTGTGTTAATCGCTTGGTTGATATTGTTGTTGATATTGAAGACTATCGAAGCGCAAGACGAATTTTCATTCCGTGATCAAGGTTGATTTGTATCCGTACAATCCTCATGCTACGGTAATTTTCCCCTACACCCCACACCCTGCATACTTTTCAATTAGCTCGTTCTGCCAAAATATAGCCTTTGAGTAACAATACAGAAATTGGGAAATTTCCCCAAAAAAATTAGGCTACGGCGTCGTCGCCATAGTTCAATTAAAATTCGCTGTGCTACAGCAATGGTTTCGCGCCAATATTTCATCGTGTGAGGATTTTCTGTCAGTCTAATGAGTCAATCATCCAATTTGCCGGGATTGCCACCTATTTCTCGCCGCACTGCTCTGAAACTCCTGGGTGTTGGTGCTGTTGGTGCAGGGTTGGGATACTCCCGTTTCTGTAAGCCTAAACCGACGATTTTTCAGCAAGACAGTCTGGATTTACCACAGCAACTCCAAGTACCGAAAAAGGTTGTGGTAGTAGGAGCTGGATTAGCTGGCTTAGCCTGTGCCTATGAACTCAGTCAACGAGGTTTTACAGTAACACTATTAGAGCGATCGCCTCAACTAGGAGGTAAGATTGCTAGTTGGTCGATTCAAGTGGGTCAGGAAACCTTTATGATGGAGCATGGTTTTCATGGCTTTTTCCCCCAGTATTACAATCTCAAAAGTCTAGTAGAAGAACTCAATATCAGGGATAACTTTCGCTCCTTGGAGTTTTACTCTGTGGTTTTCCGTAATGGCAAATACAAACCAGAGGTATTTCGACCGAACCATTCAGCCTTTCCCTGGAATATTGTAGACTTAACACTCGCTTCTCCCAATTGCTTACGTTGGGGGATCAATTTAACCAAAACAGCTCATTGGCAAGTCTTCCGGGAAATCGGTGGTTTCCAGATTCCTGAAAGTTTCCAGCGGCTGGATAACTTATCGGTAGCTGATTGGGTAGAGTCAGATTTCCCTCAAGGACTTTATGACTTATACTTTTTACCCTTTGCTAAATCTAGCCTAAATGCTCCAGATGAGCTAAGTGTGGGAGAACTAATGCAGTTCTTCCATTTCTACTTCTTCGGTAATCCAGAGGGACTAGCATTCAACGGTACTCGCCAAGATATGGGTACTAGTTTAGTAAAGCCCATAGCTAAGGCGATTGAGCATCGAAGTAGCAAGATTGTTACCGAAGCCACAGTCAGCAAGATTAACTGGCAACAGGAGCAGATTGAATCCCTCAGTTACCAGCAAGGAAATGCTCAGAGCGATGTTCCCTTTTGGGTAAAGCGCAATTCTTTGATGATCGACCCTCAGATCGAATATTATGGAGCAGGCGATCGCGTTTTTGCCGCAGTATCAGGAGCAACTGCCGCTATCTCCCTTACCTGTACTCACCAAGGTTGTACAGTACAGCGTCAAACCGATGGCAAATATCTTTGCCCTTGCCACGGTGCAGTTTACGATAATCAGGGAAGAGTAATTGCAGGGCCAGCCAAACGGGATTTACCCCGCTTCCAAATTATTCAGCGTGCAGAAGATGAGGTGCAGCTGGTGGGTGTATTAGCAGAAGCACCCAAAGTTCAACAGACAATCCAGGCAGATTATTACGTCTTTGCCACCGATGTACCTGGAGTACAACAGCTATTTAGCCTCGGTCAGGGAGAGGTAAATCAGCAGGTGTACAATCAAGTAAAGAAATTAGCGATCGCTGATCCGTTTGCTGTTGCCCGCTTCTGGTTTGATCAAGATTTTGAGTGGCAACATAGTGACTTCACCTCTTTATCTGGGTATCAACTCACCGACAGCATTACTCTCTACCACCGCATTCAAGATCAATTCATCAGTTGGCATCAAAAAACTGGAGGTAGTGTAGTGGAACTACATGCCTACTGTTACAAAGAAAAAGAATTTCCTAATCAGCAAGCACTACTGACAACTTTTGAACAGGAACTCTATGAAATTGTACCAGAACTCAAGGAAGCAAATATGCTGCATCGGGAACTAGTAAACCAGAAAAACTTCTCTGGCTATCCCCCCGGTAGCTATGCCGAGCGACCAGAAACTTGTACCTGTGCATCGAATCTGATCTTTGCTGGTGACTGGGTAAAAATGCCTTTCCCCTGCGGCTTAATGGAACGAGCAATTAGCAGTGGCTTACTAGCAGCAAATGAAATACTCCACCGAGAAGGGTTACAAAGGCGTCAATTACTCTCAGTTAACCCAGAAGGAATTCTAAAGATTTAACTCATTGGTTAATGGCTAATGGCTAATGGCTAATGGCTAATGGCTAATTGTTCAATTCCCAATTCCCAATTCCCAATTCCCAATTCCCAATTCCCAATTCTTAATTCTTCCATGTCCACACTCACCCAACAACTTGATATTCGTCAGCTAGGTATTAATCCGAATCATTGGTATGTAGTTGCTCGCAGTAGTGAGGTACAATCCTCACCTCTAGGGGTTACCCTTTGGAATCACCCCATTGTTCTGTATCGAGATAATTCTGGGGTAGTACATGCCCTAGAAGACCGCTGTCCCCATCGACAGGTTAAACTTAGTCATGGTCGCATCAACGTTGATTATGTAGAATGTGCTTACCACGGCTGGCAATTTGCCCCCACTGGTGAATGTGTTGGGGTTCCTTATTTAGCTGATAATCAAAAACTACCCACCTGTCAAATTCGACAGTATGCAGTCAAGGAAAAAGATGGTTTTATCTGGCTATTTCCTGGAGATACTGCCCAGGCAGAATTACTATCTCCTTTAGGGGTTCCGGAGTGGGAACATCTTAACTACATTGCCACTGTTTCAACTATTGAGTGTCAAGCTCATTATTCTTTTCTCATTGAGAATTTAATGGACATGCATCATGGGCATTTGCATGAAAAATATCAAGCCTGGGCATCAGCCGAACTGAAAGATTTACAAGAAAATGCCAATCAAGTAGATGCCCATTATCAAGCTCAAAGCTATTACAAAATAGACAAGATTTGGTCAATTTCTCAACTATTTTTTCCTGGCTTACGACGCCTCCATCCAGAACCATTAGATGTGAGTTATATTTACCCTCACTGGGTTTCAACTTTGGGAGAAGACTTCAAGATTTACTGTCTACTTTGTCCAGTCAGTGAGACGGTAACTCGTGCCTATTTGATTCATTTCACCTCCCTCAATGCCTTTTGGCGCTTGCATAAATTACCACTGTGGTTCCGCAGATTCGTGAAAAACAGTTTGTTTGGTTCGGCACAAAAGTTATTAGATGGTTTAGTCCGTCAGGATGTGAAGATGATGGAAGAAGAGCAACAAGCTTATTTCCATACTCCCCAACAGCGAGGTTATGAGTTAAATCGAGCGTTGGTGAGTGTGCAGCGGTTGATGAAAAGTCAGGCATTAATAATTAAGAATTAAGACAAAAATGGCAATTGAACAATTTAGGGTGTTGGGACTACCAGTTCACTTATTAGATGACTACACTCCTTGGTTGGTATCTCGTCTACAACAAGGAAAGGGAACTCAAGTAGTGACTCTGAATGCAGAAATGGCGATGCAGGCAGAAGAAAATGAAGCTCTAGCCAAGGTTTTCCAGCAAGCAGAACTGGTAATTCCTGATGGTGCTGGTATTGTGTTCTACTTGGGGCTCCAGGGTAAACGACAGCAACGTTGTCCCGGAATTGAGCTGGCTGCTTCCTTACTGCAACAGGCTGGAGAATGGGGAGAATCTTGTGCCGTATTTTTCTATGGAGGCGCTCCTGATGTGGTACAAACAGCTGCTAAGGTATGGCAAGAAAAACTGCCCAAATTAGCGATCGCAGGTATTTGGGATGGTTACCTCTCACCAGAGGCTGAAGCCCAATTAAAAGCCACTCTTAAAGAACAACAACCAAAACTAATTTTGGTGGGCTTAGGTGTCCCTCGTCAAGAGTTATGGATTGCCCAAAACCGCCACCTATGTCCTCAAGCAACTTGGATTGGTGTGGGTGGTAGTTTTGATATTTGGGCAGGGGTCAAAACTCGTGCGCCAGTCTGGATGCAAAAGATGCATCTAGAATGGCTTTACCGACTCTATCAAGAACCCTGGCGCTGGCGAAGGATGATGGCTTTACCTCAGTTTGCTCTCAAAGCTTTAGGCGATTCGAGAAAATGAAAGTACTGAACTCACTACGTATTAAGCTTTGCTAAGACATCCTACAATTGGTACATTTATCATTCTAAAGATTAATTTTTAGAGGTGTACCAAAATATATGGTGAGTTATTGGCTAGCCACAGCAATTTGGGGAGTAGGTTCTATTCTGTGGGTGGAACTGGTGCGAGATTTATACCACGTTTTGTCCCATCATTGGTCACCCCTGTATCGATTACATGCATGGCATCATCGGGTATTCCGTCCTGATTTAACCCCCGTCAGTGAGCAAATTTATCGACAGGCTCATTGGCGTAATGATGTCCCTGAAGCTGTAGTTATGTTCCTCTTAGGCTTGTTTATCTGGTGGTTTGCCTATCTTTGGGCACCAGAACAGCAACTCCCAGCTTTGGCAGGTTCTCTCTATACTTTAATCTTCTTAATCGGTGCGATCGCTCGTGGTAGTGGTATCAAAGGGGCTGATGAATTAACCGATTTAACCCATCTCCCTGGCTCCTTTCTCACTCCACCTTCGAGGTGGATGGTAAATCGCCCCTACCACTGGCGACATCACTTTGATAACCAAAAGGCTTACTATTGTGGCACATTCACTTTTGTAGATAAACTCATGGGTACTGCTGTCTCCCTGAAAGGTAAAACCATCGCAGTCACTGGAGCATCGGGAACCTTAGGTAAAGCACTCCTGCAACATCTTCACCAGCGGGGAGCAAAACTGATTGCTTTGACTTCTCAGGAGCAAGCAGTTAGTTTGACTCTGAATGGGGAAAGTGTGCCAGTAAAAACGATTATCTGGGAAGTGGGGAAAGAGTCCGACTTGGCAGCACAGTTGGAGAAAATAGATATACTGGTTCTCAACCATGGGATTAATGTGCATGGAGAGAGGAGTCAAGAAGCGATCGCTAAATCCTATGAAGTCAATACCTTTTCTAGTTGGCGGTTATTGGAATTATTTTTAACTACTGTTCGGACTAATAAAGATATTGCTTGTAAGGAAGTTTGGGTGAATACTTCAGAAGCGGAAGTTAGTCCAGCATTTAGTCCCCTGTATGAGTTAACGAAACGAGCATTGGGAGACTTGGTAACTCTGCGGCGTTTAGATGCTCCTTGTGTGGTGCGGAAACTTATTTTGGGGCCATTTAAGAGTAATCTTAATCCCATTGGAGTAATGTCTGCTGATTGGGTTGCCAAGCAAATTGTGAATTTGGCAGTTAGGGATGTGCGCAATATTATTGTGACGATTAATCCTTTAACCTTTGTCGCTTTTCCAATCAAGGAATTTTGGGTGGGGATATATTTTAAGCTGTTTAGTCACAAGGCAGGTGAGTTGCAAAAAAAACACAACTAGCAATCGCGTTCTGGTTCAATCACTTTCTTAACTTGTTCAGACAAAGAGTAATTGATTCGGACAATTTGAGGACAACGAAGACAGGCAGCTTTCCCTTCCTGTTGCCACCATCGGCAATCCTGACGGATGCGACAGGGTGGTAAACCTTTTACTACTGTAGGTAATCCCTCCACAATCCTCTGAGCAAGGCGGCATTGATGTCCATTGAAATGCTGGCAACCATTCTCAAGACAAGAAGCCGCGATTCGATATACTTCAGTTGGCTCTACAGGTTTAGCTAAAGCTAGCAACTCATCTGTCACTGGCTGAGGTTCCTGAAGATATGCCACTTTTGGAGTTTCGACAGTGCCGCCTACCACGCCAAACACGACGCTACCACTAATATTGGCTTGAGAACTAGGGCATAGGGGAGATACAGTTTCTATTGGTTCTGCCATCTTCGATAGTTTTGGGAGTTCCTTACTAGGTTTATCAATGAATAATTATTCATTATTCATTATTCATTGAAGCTTCTAAGATTTTTTGAACATCCAGAGCAGTTGAGTTTTTAGGATTTAACTGAAGAGCCTTGTTGACGTGGACTTTAGCCATCGTCATTTGTTTTTGTTTTTGATAAGCTAATGCTAACAAGCTGTGAAGCTCGCTGTTCTTCGAGTTTAATTTCAGTCCATCTCGTAACTCTAAAATCGCACGAGCATAGTTTTTCTTCGCCATATATCCTTGGGTCCTACGCAGGTAGCTTTCTAAACTTTGAGGGAGAACTGGGAGAGCTCCAGCCAGGGGAACATGGATTTCCCTTTCCTTAAAAGGCAATGAAGGAAATGTTTCCAACAACAGACGAAAATTCTCTCTGGCAATCCGATCTTGATGATTCAATTTGAGAGCATTTTCATTAAAGTCTCGTGCCCTCAAATATTTCCCCTGCTTGAGAAATACTCGCCCTAATAGACTGTAAATTCTACTGTAGAGACTGTAAATTCGACCATTTCTAAGAGCAGTTCTGCCATAAAAGTTATCGATCCTTGCGTCAATAGCTCGTTGCACTGCTATTTCATGGCTATCCAGTAGGTCTTGCACATCAAATTCTTGGGCACAATCTTCAGGTAATTCCTTTTGTATTTTAGATATTTCTCTAGACTGAAAATTAGAGTTCTCAGGAGAATATTCTGGAGAAGAACTCATTTTAAATCTCCATATAGAACAAGCCATTGTTCTGAAATTATAACCAATCAAACAGTGTGATCGGATTTTGTAGTAAGTAGGACTTATGCACCGTCACGGAATTATGTCATCTTGAGCGGTAGCGAAGGATCTCCCAGATAAATTATTTGTTTTCTGATGGAGTGTCACCAGCTATCCACACTAGAATACTGAGTACCTGTTCGACCGGAGGAACTGGGTAATCTGTTAAATCTACGGTAACAGTACTTCCCTCTAACTTCAGAAACCGCCAAGCTGTTCCCATACTAACACTGCCATAAATTGTGGGAATTGCTTGTTGATTAGCCTGGTTAAAACGCTGGGCTGCCACCATCTCTGCTAAACATTGTCCCATCCCTCGCTTGAGGTCTTCTTTTTTCGCTTCTACCACCACCAAAACTGGAGCTTCCACTGCAATTTGCTCTGGTGATTGACTTACCAAAAAGTCACAGATGCCATTGAGTCCAACTTCGGGTTCTATGTTAAACTCTTCCCCTGAAAAAACGCTGATTTTCCCCTCTAAGATTTGCTTGACTTCTAAGAGAATGGGGTTGATAATTGCCTCGGAGCGAGCTTTTTCATTGCCAACTGCGATCGCCCAGGGAACACCTCGTTTGAGAGTTTCCTGCAATAAAGCGCTAGGTTGAACGGCCCGAATCTCAGGCAAAAAGCGCTCTCCCTCAACGGTTTTTAGGTTAAAATCTTGCTTGGCTTTTGACCAAGTAAATTCCCGATAGCTCATAGCGGAATTAAGAATTAAGAATGCTTATAGAGTCAGGATTCTATCGCTCTCAAACTGGTTAGTTACTTCTGCCGCGCTGCACTAGCTTGATAAGTTGTTAGAGAACTTGAAGAACTAAATTATTAATTTGGCGATCATTAAAACCTCTTTATCAGAACGGAGATAGGGAACTGAAATCCCCCTAAATCCAGTAATAAAGGGTTTGTGATGCACCTGCCAATAACTGGGACTTAAGTCGTAAGCGATCGCTTTTAAGGCTCGTAGTTCCTCTGCTAATTCTGCCGCTAATTCATTAATCCGCTCTGCGTGCTCATAAGCCTTTTCGGTGGCATCTTCTATCTGCTGCTCTAAAGTAAGAGATTGACTACTTTGTTGTAAAGACTTTAACTGGCGCTGTTTTTGTTTTAACTGAGCTTCTAAAGCCGCGATCGCATTATCAATTCCCTTTACTTCTGCTGACACCTGTGCTGCTTCCCTTGCTTGACGGCGGTAAGCCTGAGCAATATTTTCTGGTGACTCATTCTCTAGCACAATCTCTGTGAGTGTCAGAGCATTACGTTCGGTGCGCAGTGCTTTTATTTGAGAGCGAATCGCCTCAATTTCTATCTGTATTTGATCCATATTCTTCTAAAATCAGTGGAGAGACTCTCATTATCATAAGGTTAAAGAGAAAGGGAAAAGGTAACTTCGAGTGAGAAAAATTGTTATTGGGGTAATGGGACCTGGGGATAATGCTAGTAAGATAGATCTAGACCGAGCTTATGAATTAGGTCAATACATTGCTCAGGAGGGATGGGTACTACTGACTGGTGGTAGGAAAGCTGGAGTCATGGATGCTGCCAGTCAAGGAGCAAAAGCAGCAGGTGGTTTAACTATTGGTATTTTGCCGAGGGATAACACTAGTAAAATATCCGAGGGTGTAGATATTGCGATTGTCACAGATATGGGTAATGCTCGCAACAATATCAACGTCCTCTCTAGTGATGTAGTAATTGCTTGTGGTATGGGTATTGGAACCGCTTCAGAAATTGCCCTCGCCTTAAAAAACGGCAAACAGGTAGTTTTATTAACAGATAATCAAGATAGTCAAAAGTTTTTCACTAGTCTGTCACCACAGCAAGTCTTTCTGACAATTAGTCCAGAAGTAGCAATCAATTTTGTGAAGGCAAGTTTGACAAAAATTTTGTAGAGCAGGGCGGGTTTTGAAGGGTTACATCTTGCACTCCTTACAAAAATACCTAATAATGTTTAGGCAGATATCATGTCGGTTGTTTTTTGGAGACTTATTCAGCAAGCCATAAATATTTTTGATAAAGTTGCTGTTGTTCGGCAGGATCAAGAAACTCAATGCCAGGATGTGGTTTACTCGCCAACCATTCTTCAAAGTTCAAGGAACCATAACAATATTCCTCATCATAATCCGTTTGAGCTTCTAGCGATTTTCGATAGTTTGCATAGGCTTGTCGTCTTGACTCCTTCGGGACAAATTGCAGAGCTTGATAATTTTCATCCAGCCATTCTTCATAACCCAGAATTTCTTCATGTTGTTGAGGAGACTGGTGCTGGGCTCCTCTGGATATCGCTGGTTTTGTAGGAATGACGGTAGGATTAGCAAGCCTGCTTTCTTGTAAGCTTAAATTTCTATGATCTTCGTCTGTGTAGGAATACCAATAAATTTTCTTATTATGAGGAATGTCATTTTTGTGCATGTATCGCCAACTCAAGAACAATTCCTCTGATTGAATTTTGGCTCGAATTTCCCCCATTGATCGAGAGCGTTGTGTTGCATCAAGACTTATCCAATGCTGGGATAAATCTTGAGCCATATAAATCGCTTCTTTGAGATTAGTTTGATTAGGGAAGCCCCATATAGTGCCATTATTAGTCTTATAAGGCTGCCTATTATTTAAATTAAATTTTTTAAGTTCTTTCAGAATATTTTGCAGAATATAAATAATACCTTCAGGACGTTCTGTCGTTAAAGATTCTCTAATACTCCAACAGTATGCATCTGAAATACAGCTTACATAGTTCTTCCAATTTACTTGAATCACGATTTCCCAACAAGTAAAATACCAAAATACATTAAGTAAAAGTAAAAGCGATGGAACGAATAAAATTATCAAAACATAATTATTATAAACTGGTCCAATTATTAAAGCAGCCAATATACAAGCTAACGCTAAGCCAAAACCGCTTAGAACAACTAAGGGACTGATTAATAAATTCATAATATTATGAAATGTAGAAAAAACATAACTAAAAAAGTTATTATAATGCTTTGGAACAATCTCATGTTTCATTTGGCTTTATTCCCTCAGATCATTTAACGCTTTTTCAAAGGATCATCGAGATCATCATTGTCCTTTAGTATTTCCTCATCTTCTAAAGTCTCATCCTCCTCAGGACTAGCATCTGAGGAAATATCTTGCTCTCTATTCGCGTCCGATGACTCTTCCTGAATAACTGATGTATGGGAATCCCAAGGTTCAGGGGGAGGAGAAGGTGGTGCATCCCAGGGAAAAGGAGGAGGAGAAGGTATATCCTGATATTCTATTGTGTCCGGTAAACCATCATCTGAATCTGACTCCAAGTTATTTAATTCGTCTTCTAATTGCTCTAACTCATTTGCCGGTTCATCACCTCGTTCTAAATACTCATTTGCTATTTCTCTGAGATCACTAGAAAAATCTTCCCTTGACAAGTCAAAATTATTTTCACCATTGTCATCGTTTCCATCGGAATTAATGGCAGTAGAAAGAGACTTGCTCTCGATATCTTCTTGGATTCTAGTTTCTTGAAATTCAGGATTCACAGTTGTACCTCCGATAATCAGTTAAACAAGATGAATTTTGATTCTTTCAATTAGTTGTGATGGTTGAGGCACATTCGATAAATCAGACCTGATCCTAGTCACTGACATAATCAAACAACAAATTGAGTCTAGTCTTTCTTCAGGCATATCTTTAGTAAGTTTTAACTGATAAATCAACAGTTGAATCAGTGCATCTATAGCAGAGATACCTTTAGCTCGTTGAGTTTTAATATATTTAGGAATGTAAGGATTAATTTGTTGAATATATTGGTCAATCCAACTATAGTGTTGGCAGAGATGGCTTTTTTGACAAAGAGAACAATCAAATGCTTTAAAAGTTCCCATATATTGGGCAACTTCTCGATCAGACTCCAGGGGAGTAGCATTATCCTGAAAACCACACCACCGATTTTCGATCTTTGATGACGAGTCTGGTAATCTATCTTTATACACTGGAACATCGATAAATGTGGCTTTTTCCAGTCCTGTGTAGAATACCGCTGCCCTTCCTGTTTGGCACTTTCCTAAAAAGTCCCGTTGCTCATCACTCATAATCATCGCATTGGCAATAGCTTCTCGATCATGAGAGTCTCTGAGTTGATGGGCAATCTGCACATTAGTATTACGCATTGCATCCCTGGCTAACTTCTCAGGACTTTGATCAGCAATGATTAGACCTTCTCCATAAGCTCTCACCTCTGCCAACATATTACAAAAAGCTTGTACTGCTTTTGCTTGAATATCAGACGCATTTTCATTGGTATTAGAAGCAACATTTCCCACTACATTATGAGCTTCCTCAACGACGGTGACGTGTAGCAAACGGTTTGCTGTGTGTAGTTCTCGATACTCCCGCAAGAGTGTCAAGAAAAACATCATCACTAAAGATTTGTCCATCTCATTGAGATCATTCAATTCCAAAATCACCGGATTGGAAAATAAGAGCTCTGCACTAGGATTAGAAATCTCTTGAGAAAACATTAATCCCTTACTACCAAAGGTTAAAGGCTTGATTCGACCTTTCACGGCTGCTTCTACATTATTTTTAATCTCACCAGAATATTGACGATCAGCGACAACTTTTTCAATAATTTGATAAAAATCTTGCATCCTTGGAAAAGAACGAGACTCATTGATTTTTGCCGTATCCGTTAATTTCCATCCTTTTTGGCGATAGAGCTGATCTAAGGCTTCAATAATAATAGATGGCAGGGGGCCTGCCGGAGGTAAGGCGGCATCAAAGCAGGTTTGTAATTTGGCAATATGGGCTTCTACTCTAACTCCTGGAATCAGTTGAAACGGGTTAAACCTCAATGAGAAAACAGTTTCGTTCCCTAACGTATAAATCCGTAGATGATACTTGAATTTTTCCACATATCGTAAACCACGATATTCTTTTTTAGCAGACTCAATCACTAAAAAAGGAATGCCTTTTTCCCAGAACTGATATAACAAATATAAGACCGTATTGGTTTTTCCGCTTCCTGTAAACCCCGTAATTAAAGCATGTTTGGTGAAGTCTTTTAAGGCAACAAACGCTCGACCTCCCACATGAAATCGTCCCAGATCAATGGCCTTATCTGGCGTAACCTCATTTCTTGCCCCAGGGTGAAAATCCGGTGGACGTTGCTTAACTGAAATACCTGGAACACCGCCTTGTACTGAAATAGGGAAGCGAAAAGCAGAGGTGGCTCCCCGTCCATCCATTAAATATCGCAGTCGGGTCAGGGTTCGATGAGGTGCTTCCTGATTATGGAAATCATGGATTAACAGGGGCTCAAAAGTCAAATATTGGGCTGCTTTCTGCACATAAGATTTATTTCCCAAATAATGAATTTTTGCCCCCGATGAAATCATCCCTGCTTCCCCTAAAGGAGGTTCGTATGCTTGTTCTTCTCGAATCGTAGAAGCGATCGCAGATGCAACTTGTTGAGCAGCACTTACCTGATTAGAAAAGCAAAGTACAGTCACTAAAAATGGATGATTGAGTCGTCTTAAATTAGCTGCATATAGCCTTGACTCCCAACGTAGATTTGGATCTGTTTTATTTTGAGACGGCAAATTACCCCAGTTTTCTGAAGTTTGCCGTTGAGCTAAACTTTCTGTTTGTCTAGCAACTTCCGCCATTAAATGTTGTTCATGATAAGTCAGTGATGTGGGGCGCAGCAGAATTGAAACACTGGCTGGGTTACTTTGAGATGCTAAAGCATTAAAAGGGAGCAAAAAAGTTCCTCCTGCTCCCCACCAATAGCGGATTCCATAAAACTCAATAAATTGTCTATTTTGCTGAGGGTAAATAAATTCCGAGGGGATAGAAAAGCCATCGTCTTGAGGCGATCGAGATTTAATACCAATAATTGGCGTATCTGTTCTAATCGGTGTTCCAACTTCTTCTTGGCAAACTTCAAAACAATAAGAATAATCTAATTTCTGAATAATGAGTTGAAGTTGTTCGACGGTCATCAAGTCAGGCTCAAAGCCGAAAGATTTGAGCAATCTTTCCAAATCACTGAGCAGAATTCTAGCTTGTGCAATTGTATTTTCATTGTCTGGAGTTTGCAATCTCCCTAAAAGAAATACATTAATACCTCTACTTGCTTGATCAAGATCAAATCTTAAGGCATAAGTAACATCCTCAGTATGACGCCATAACTCAGAGACAAACTGTGTCCAGCGACGAGAGTATTCTCGAATGCGCTCTGAAGGTTCTTTGCCTAACAGAGTGTGATCACAGAGAAAGTCAGGAATAAAGGGAATTTGCAATCCAAAAATTGCTCCCTTGTGGTTATCAGATAGGGCACTTGCATGGAGCAGATAAGAATAACCAAGTTTTCTGTTCATGCTCGTTTATGCATACGAGAATTTCTGTCTAATTACCCTTATCAGATGTTAGGCGTAATAGTCCGGACACTTTTTAAAGAAAAGGCTTAAACCTTCATTCTTCCATTAGCGAGCTTGGCAATTTTGGAGTCCGAAACTCGCCATATTCTACTCTTGTTGATTAAAAATAGTACTTATGTACGATGGGTAAGTCCTACTTATTTTCTCATCACCCTCTCTCTCCAAACCGATAACCTTTACCATAAACAGTATGAATTATTGGTATATCACCCTTTCCTTCAATTTTGCGGCGCAGTAAGCGAATCAAAGCTGCTAGGACATTACTACTCGGTGGTGTATCCTCACTCCAAAGATGGTCATAAATTTGCTCGTGGGTCAACAGTTGCTCAGGGTGCTGCATAAAATATTGCAGTAGCTTACTTTCTTTTTCTGATAGCTCAATCAAGCGTCCATTGCGATAAACCAACTGATTTTCTACATCAAGTTCCAGAGTACCTACTCGCAACCGCTGATGGGAACTAGTTACCCCTGAACGTCTAAGTAACGCACGGACTCTGGCAAGTAACTCCCGCAGTTCAAAAGGTTTAACTAGATAGTCGTCAGCACCAGCATCTAATCCCAATACCCGGTCATCTAGAGTATCCTTCGCAGTTAAGAAAAGAACAGGTGTAGTTTTGCCTTGCGATCGCAACTTCTGGCAAATTTCGAGTCCGGAGCGTTGCGGTAGCATCCAATCTAAAATTAGCAGATCATAAACCCCTTTCAACGCCAACTCACTCCCTGAAATCCCATCGTAGGCAACATCAACCTCAAAACCTTCACGGCTGAGTACTCGAGTTAAAGGTTCAGTCAACTCAACTTCGTCATCAACTAACAGGATTTGCATCTTGGCTCTAGTATTTTGTCAACAGAGCAATTACAGCACTTTGCAGAAAGTAGGGAGCGGTAGGGGCGAATGGCCATTCGCCCCTACTTTCATGCATGGTGGTGAAAAATTTTTCATAGAGACTGCCTTCTGCCTTCTGCCTCCTGCCTTCAAGCGACAAATTATGTACTTCACTTAGATGAAAACGGCTGTAATTAATCACACCACTCTATAGACCAATCACTATAATTTTGATGATTTATTAGTTGCTTTTCTTGCACGATTGCTGGACGATTTTTTGCCTGAATAATCCAATCTTCTAACTGTGCAAGAGAAGGTAGTTTTTGTAACAATTCTCTTTCTTCGTTGATTTTTACTAACTTGATATAGAGAACTTCAGAGGAGCTATTTGATAATTTATCAACTGTATCTATTTCAGCTGCTTCTAATAATTTGGAATATCCTTGACCTACTCCTTGAATTTGGAACAAATCTGCGAGATTGATCCATCTAAGTATGGTACTTTTAGCTACACCAATAGCTGTTGCTAGCTCATCTCTACCTCGAGCAGATGAACCCTTATCGAGCAGTGTTTCAACAGTAGTGATACCTAATTTCTCTAACTTATTAATATAGTTTAGGCTAATTCCGTCAATTTCTTCAATCTGGTGTTGCATGGCTAATCCTTAACAATTATGGTGAACTTATTAATTAATGAACTCGATGTACTGGTTGTTCGGAGGCATTTCAGCTTAAGCTTCACTTCAAAATAGCAGATTTCTCCCTCTCAACTTCCCCAGTTTCGGTTGACGATGGGCATAATCGATTAACTCATCCCCCGGAAGACAGCACGGGGGATTTCGTGTTATTTGTTGTTGGTTGTTACTTGTTTGTCAAAAAACAAAAAACAAAAAACAAACAACCAAGCGGCGGGCGGCTATCCCTCCTATCCCTTAAGGAATGGGCTTCCCGCCGCTTTCGGTGAACGAATATGTGGAGCTTTCTGACTCTCTAGGCATGAAAAACAATCTCCTCGAAGCCTTAGCCCGACTTCCAGATTTTCGCGCTCCTAGAGGAAGACGCTATCCCTTATGGTTAATTTTGCTGCTGGTCATTATCAAATTTATTAATTAAACTTCACGAATGAATCGTGTAACAATAAGAAAAAGTAAAATAATGTAACATTAGCTGATTAAGGAGTCAAGATATGGTAATTTTCACTGAAAAAATCCAAAAGCGGCTATCAATCCAGACTGCTGAGATTGCCGCAGACACGACAACGATTCGTTCTTTGGACTGGGATCGCGATCGCTTTGATATTGAGTTTGGACTACAAAATGGTACTACCTACAACTCTTATTTGATTCGGGGAGAGAAAATTGCCTTAGTCGATACCTCTCATGAAAAGTTCCGTCAGTTATACCTGGACACCCTCCAGGGACTGATCGACCCCAAAGAAATTGATTACTTAATTATTAGCCATACTGAACCAGACCACAGTGGTTTAGTCAAAGATATGCTCCAATTAGCACCCCAAATAACCGTGGTGGGAGCAAAAGTAGCAATCCAGTTTCTCGAAGACTTGGTACATGAGCCCTTTGAACGGCAAATTGTCAAAAATGGGAGCCAGCTGGATTTGGGTAAAGGGCATGTCCTGGAATTTGTGAATGCTCCTAACCTCCATTGGCCGGACACAATTTTCAGTTACGATGCTGGAACTCAGGTGATGTTTACTTGCGATGCCTTTGGTATGCACTACTGCTCTGAAGCTACCTTTGATGAAGATTTAGGGGCAATTGAACCTGACTATAGATTCTACTACGACTGCTTGATGGCTCCCAATGCCCGTTCTGTCCTCTCTGCACTCAAGCGGATGGACAAATTATCAGAAGTGACAATGGTTGCTAATGGTCACGGTCCTCTGCTCAAGCATAATGTTGATGAACTCATTGAGCGCTACCGTCGTTGGAGTCAAGCTCAAAGTAAGGCAGAGAAATTAGTAGTAGTATTGTACTCCTCAGATTATGGCTATAGCGATCGCCTCTCTCAAGCTATTGCCAGAGGTATAACTAAAGCTGGAGTTGGGGTGGAAATGATGGATCTCAAATCCGCTGAACCCCAAGAAGTACAGGAAACAGTCAATCGTGCTGCGGGAATTGTTATGGGAATGCCTCCTTCTGCCAATAAGACTGCTACTGCGGCAGTGAGTACAGTACTAGCTGCTGCTAAGTCCAAGCAAACTATCGGTGTATTTGAGTCTTATGGAGAAGATGACGAACCCATTGATCCGTTATTGAATCAATTCCGCAATTTGGGACTCAAAGAAGCATTTCCTTCAATTCGGATTAAGGAAACTCCTTCAGAAGCTACTTACCAACTTTGTGAAGAAGCTGGTACTGATATGGGACAACTACTAACTCGCGATCGCGGCATTAAGCAAAGGAAGTCTTTAGATAGTGACCTTGATAAAGCACTAGGTCGGATTAGCACTGGTTTGTATATTATCACTGCTCAGAAAGGTGATATCAAGAGTGCAATGTTAGCTTCTTGGGTGACTCAAGCCAGCTTCCAACCCCTCGGTTTAACGATTGCGGTTGCCAAAGACAGAGCAATAGAATCATTAATGCAAGTAAGCGATCGCTTCGTTCTGAATATTCTCGAAGAAGGGAATTATCAGGGACTAATGAAACACTTCCTCAAGCGCTTTAAACCAGGCGATGATCGCTTTGCTGGGGTGAAGACTCAATCTGCTACTAACGGTTCTCCTATTTTGACAGATGCTTTAGCTTACCTGGAATGCCAAGTTGTCAGTCGTATGGAGTGCAGTGATCATTGGGTAGTATACGCCAGTGTTGATACAGGGCGGATTTCTAAATCAGATGCCCTCACTGCCGTTCATCATCGTAAAGTCGGGAATTATTATTAACGGACTTCCCCGAAGTAGTGCCATGCTCAGGGTTTTCTGTAATTACTTGATTTTTGCTGTCCGAGGCACAACTGTCTCTAAAGATTGCCATTCGTTTTCCCCTCTGCCTCCTGCCTTGTTTCAAACTGGAGGCTCATGAGCAATTTCCTCTAATCCTACCGACTTCAACAGAGTTGTCCATTTTGCCACTAGGGTTGAATTATGAGGATGCAAGCGGCGAGCTTCAGCGATCGCTTGGAGGGCATCATACCAAAGCCCAGATTCTTGATAAATAGTAATTTGCTCTGTTAGGGAAGTATTCTCCAACTTACTCATCAGGATGGAATCAGGTGCAATTCGTTTAATCCACCCATCTACATAAATATCTCCAGAGCGTTGTTGTTGATCGCAAATCATTGAAGCGTACCAATGATACTCTTTGTCAATCTCTAAGGGAGGCAAGTTTTCAGAATTAGGGAGACTGAGACTAGTAATACCGGGGTTGCCAGTAAGAGTAATAGTGGTTGTATAAATCTGACGCTGATTTTCCTCATCAATGAGTACAAACTCCATTGCTGTTGCAGGAGTTTGGGGAATATAGAAAAAGAATGTAGGATAGGCGGCAGTAGTCAGCCCTAAGTTGGTTGTGGGGATTAAGGCAGTGATGGATTTTTCACTGGGAGAGCATGGCCCCCTAGCACTAGCAGGTTTCCTTCTGCCTGCTCGCCGTTGAATCCTGGGTTTTGGTACTTGTACTTGTAAGGTAGGAGAAGTTAACTCTACACTCTGGTTTGTCAGTCTGCTTGGTTTTAGAGCTGGTGAATTAACCTGTTGTCCTAGTGCCTGCATTGGCAAACTGCACAGAAACAAACCTAGCAGTGAAGCGAGGTAGGGTGTACTCACAGTTGTTAAAGTTTTTGTCCTACTCATCTGTCTACCTTGATCGAGTTACGGAAGAGAATTCACACTTAGTTATTCATCGTTCCCTGATCAATTTCCGGCAGACAATAGACATTATATAGGGGGATTATTAGGAGAAAGTGAGAGAAAAAACTGCACTCAAATACTTTTCTTGATAGAGCAAATTGCATCTGAGTATTGATTCTGAATTTGTCGCCGATGGCGTATAATTTGCTATATCATATCATGTCCGGTAGCACAACCATAATAAAAACGCCTCAAACCCTTGTTTTTACAGGATTGCAATTATGGGCAATCATCAGGACATGATATCACTTATGCTACTGCTTCCACACCAAATGTATTTGTAATCCAGTTTGCAATTGCAGGAGACAGGTGTGCATCTACCCAAATTGTCATGCTACTAGGACTGGGTGATTAAGTTTCCGCGATGCATATAAAAGAGATGCCTTGAGGTCATCTGCTTCGAGATCAGGCATTTCCTCTAGAATTTCTCTTGCACTTAGACCTGCTGCAAATAGATCCAGTACATCTGATACCCGGATTCTCATCCCTCGGATGCAAGGACGACCACCACACTGCTTAGGATTAACTGTAATTCTTGCAAGTAGTTCTGCCATTCAAGGTAGCTCTTGTGAGATTTATCTGTGTTTATGCCTTAAGTTTAATCTGAAATTGATTAGGAGCGGGGCTTCTGACGTTTGATGTTAATCTGAGAACCCAAATCCTCATCAGGGAGCGCTATGATGTCAAAACTTACGCCAAAGAAATGATCGCTTCCCCATCCAAAAAGCAAGAAAACCCATAAACAGCAACCCCATGCCTCCAGCTAACGGGTTACTATCAACGCCAGTAATCCACGGAGAAACTCGACCAGAATATTGCACCAGTTGCCCTACATTAATAATGTAGTAGCCCCAGACCAGTCCAGCGTGAAGACCAATGGATAAACCCAGACGTCCCTTACTTGACCACTTTGCCCAAACCAAAGTCAACCCTAGGAGCAATAAAGCGGGAAACGCTGGTAACATGCGAATCATCACGGAGAGGGGCTTGATAAAGTGCAGCAGTGCAAAGATAATTGCACTAGTCCACAGTGATACTCTTAGACTATAATCTCGCTCCAACTCCTCTAACAGCCAACCCCGAAATACCAACTCCTCAGCTAAGCCAATCCCTAAGGCGCTGGCTAATCCTTCCAAAATCACCCGCCACATTACTAATGAAGGCGTCTGGAATTGCAACCAACCTAGCCACCCCTGCAAAGCAAATAAACTGAGGGTCATCAACAAACCAATAGCTAGTCCCTTCAATAGATCTATACCATTTTGCCGCGTTCCTACCAAACCATAACTTTGCAGTAATTGTGGTTGTTGATAAACTTGCTTGCCCCACCAAGGGGTTAACAGTAAAAAACCTCCAAACAATAGTCCCATTGTGAGGATAGTAACTAGGTTGGGGTCGCGTCCTAAGCAGTAAATTGGTATCGCTACTGGTAACCAAAACAGCGCTAAGGTTACTAGAAAGGCTATCAGCCTTACAGGTGCTGGGTATTTAGCTAATTTACTAAAGTTTGGTTGCAACAATTCTGGGCTTATTGGTATAATTACCAGCTCCTAATCTGCTTAGGTGATTTCCTCCGAAAAAATGTACCTATCGTAGGGTGTGTTAGCGCAGCGTAACACACCACGTTGTGGGTACAATCATTTTCAAAAATCCTCTTATTCGTCAGGTTCCATTGTGCTAGTTAAGCCGTTATTCTTCAATGTTTCGCAGTAGAACTCAGCATGTTCTTGAGCACAGGTAATTACCAAAGCGATACCGGATATATGGGCTTCCATCATAATATTGACAGCTTCCGGTTGGGTGAGACTCGCCACTGTGCTAATCAATACTTGCACCACATACTCCATTGAGTTGAAGTCATCGTTATGGAGCAAAACGCGATAGCGAGGGGCATGTTTACGGGCTGTTGAACGCTTCTCAATAGTCTCGACAGACAAGGTTCTACTCTCTTTAATTCAAGTGTTTACTATAGCTTGGGATAATATCGAGTAGTATTGTAGCTTTCTCGTTATATAACTTTCTACTATATTACGATATTTGACAGTCCCTGCTTTTAAGAAACAAGGGAGCAGGGAGTAGGGAGCAGGGAGCAGGGAAGAGGATTAGACTCTTGTTTGTTCCATTCGTAGCGGGCGGTGCGCCGCCCGTGGGGTTGTTCTAAAGAGACAAGGTAAAGAGACAAGGTTTTCGGCGGCGTCGATAATAAAAAGGGTAGCGATTGCCTACAACACCAGCAAAGCTGATCGCAGCTAATTTCCAGGGTAGAATAAATAAGTTAACATTACTTAATATTTTAACGTGACTACACAGGTATCACCTGCAACCTCTACCAATCCAATTCCCGGAAGTTACTGGCAGTGGCGAGGGCAATCTATTTACTACGTGCAAACTGGAACCAAGCAATCAGAACGCCCACCATTACTCTTAGTACACGGTTTTGGGGCTTCTACAGACCACTGGCGCAAAAATATTGCCGAATTGAGTAAAGATTTTGAGGTTTGGGCAATTGACTTGCTGGGGTTTGGACGCTCTGCGAAACCGGATTGGTCTTATAGTGGTAATTTATGGCGAGACCAGCTGCATGATTTCATTACCGAGGTGATTAATCAGCCAGTGGTATTGCTGGGAAACTCTTTGGGTGGTTATTCCTGCCTCTGTGTAGCTGCCCAGCGTCCCACATCTGCTGTTGGTCTAGTATTACTCAATAGTGCTGGTCCTTTTAGTGAAGCTCAGTCACCGACACCCAAGAATCCCCTAAAAAAATTCCTGGGTGGACTTACTAAAGCAATTTTGCTGCAACCTTGGGCAAGTTTTCTCTTGTTCCAGTACATGCGGCAACCTTCAAAGATTCGCAAAACCCTCTCCCAAGTCTATCTTGACCAAAGTGCAGTCACCGAGCAGCTAGTAGAAGAAATTTATCGTCCTTCCTGCGATCCTGGTGCTCATAAAGTGTTTGCTTCAGTATTCAAGTCGCCCCAAGGAGAAAAAATCGATGTACTGTTGGCACAGATGAAATGCCCACTATTAATGTTATGGGGAGAAGGTGATCCTTGGATCAAAGCCAGAAAACGGGGAGAGAAATTCCGTCAATATTATCCTCAGCTGACGGAACACTATCTCCAAGCTGGACATTGTCCCCATGATGAGATGCCAGAACAAGTAAATAGTTTAGTGCGCTCCTGGATATCAAACTCCGTTAGTCTTAGTTTACAGATTGGTGAAGAGTGAAGTGCTCAGAAGGTACAGCATAATTCGCTGCTCCAAAGGTTTCCCTAATAATGCGATTGGTATCAAAGTAAACTTGCCAATAGTGGTCATTGTTGCAATACGGACGTACTGCTAAGACTGGTCCAGCAAGGTTGAATTCAAGAATTTCCACATCTGGTGCAGGCTCGCTCATGACATTCGGAATTTGAGCCAGACTTTCTCGCAGACGTGCGATCGCATCTTGAGGCTCAACACCATGATTGAGTTGTGCTACTAGATCAACTCTCCGGTAAGGATTAGTGGAAAAGTTCTGAATTGTATCTGAGAAAATGGTGTTGTTAGCGATAATGGTATGAACATTATCCAGAGTATTGATCTTAGTCACAAACAAACCAATTTCTTCCACGGTTCCTGTGACGCCACCCGCTGTCACAAAGTCACCCACGCTAAATGGTCTGAACAACACCAAGAAAACTCCAGCTGCAAAGTGAGCGAGTAGGCCGCTCCATGCTGCACCAATGGCAATCCCCGCAGCCGCTAATAGCGCAGCAAATGAGGTAGTTTCAATACCAAAGAAACCGAGTATTGCTACAACTAAGATGATGTTGAGCAAAACACTAACTGTGGACTTGACGTAAACTAATAAAGTTGCATCAAAGCTGGTGCGCTTGAGGTTACCAACAATTAGACCCATCGCAAACTTGATGAGTTTCTTCCCCACAATCCAAAGGATAATTGCACTGATAATTTGAAGACCAGCACCCACAATCATGCTGCCGGCGTTTTGAATGATCGGTTGAATAGCTTCCATTACAAACTTGTTTTTGGAACATTAGCGACCTAAAGTAGTGCAAAAGACGCTGCCTGTTAAATAAAGTACACAGGGTTTTGCCCCTCTCCTACTTTAGGAGCAATGAAATTCTATGCAGGGATGTAAAAGAAGTCAGGATGACTACGGAATTTCGTAAGATTTCCAGTAAAGGATTGTTAAGTCCTCCCTCAATACTCTTGAAACTTCTGGTACTAACTCTCAGTAAGGACTTCCTCAAAGGCAAATTCCGGGGCAGCGAGCACAAAGATTGTGGTAGGAAGACCAGCAGCTAGAGTCTGCAAGTTTTTGTAGTATTCGGTGAAATCATCTCCATCTTCCGGTTTCCTCATACCAAGAAAGATAATATCCGCATTTTTAGATGTCTCACGGAGAATTTGAGGGAAGGGACGCTCCTGAGCTACTAAAACTTGGGAGACAGCTTTAATGCGTACTTGTTTTACCAGACTCTCGAGGTTAGTCCGAGCAGCTTGAGCTGCTGCCTCATCAGGTACTACCAGTTTGAGATAAATTTCTGCTTTAGTCCAATTGATGTCAGAACGCAACAGATAGGCAAGTAGTAACATTAAACCACCATTGGCTTGCAAACCACCCCACCAAACATCAATCCTTCGGCGTTTGCCGAAACCTCGCTCGTGGTTTTCCCTAAGAATAACTATGCTACGCTTTGCTTGGTGGATTTGGGTGACCATCTGACAGTAGCGATCGCGATGAGTTTCTTGCTCAGTATCACCCAATAACACTGTGTTGGGAACCAAAGGACCTAAGCCGTAAGTTTCCACTAATTTCTGACCACCGGCAAAGGGGTCAGGGGCTGTAACCAAGCGTACAAGAGCTTGCACACTGCGCCGTTCCAGATACTCCCGAATTGTTGCTTCGAGTTCTGATTGCTGAGCTACGTCACGGGAACCACTGGGTAGGACACTGGAAACTGTCATCAAACCCCGGTTGTGAATGAGGGCATCTGCTAATTCAATTAAAGACCAACGTTTAGTCGGTGCTCCAGAAAGCACCAGGATGTGGGGACGCCAGTTCTTGGCATCGTCTGTATGACCGACCTGAAAAATACCAGTACGCAACAGCGCCATCCAAATACCTCGGCGGACATCACCCCAAGTAGTTCGGAGTTCTCGTTGTTGTAACCAAAAGTAAATGACCAAGACGATGATGGCAGCTACTACCGTAGCACGAGCATCAATTAAGAACATCACCGCAAGGCAGCCAATGGCCCCAAGCAAGGAAAAAGACCAGTGGACGCGAAACTCTGGACGGAAAGAAGGACTTTGTAGGAAGGCTTCAATACCTGCTGAGATATTTAAAACCAAATAGGTGGTGAGGAAGAACATACTCAGCACCGGTGCAATGACATCCAAATCACCAAGACAGACAGCCGCAGTTGCTACTCCCAAAGTGACAGCAGTACCAATCCGTGGTTCATCGTCTCGTCCACTGCCAGTGCCTAAAAAGCTCAGCCAATGGGGCAACACACCATCCCTTGCCAGTGCTTGCAGCACCCGGGGAGCCCCCAGAATACTGCCCAAGGCACTGCTAAGAGTTGCCCCCCAAACTCCTAGAAGGATTGCTGGTCCCCAAAGAGCCATCTGCTGCATAATCAGGGGTTCTTCTATCAAGGTAGTGGCGTCTGCCCGCATAGCAAGGAGAAGGGGCAGAATCATGTAAATAACATAACCTGTACCCACTGCTGCTAGCGTGCCAGTGGGGATTGAGCGGACGGGGTCACGCAAATCCCCGGACATATTCACTCCAGCCATAATACCCGTTACAGCTGGGAAGAAGACAGCAAAAACGCTCCAGAATGGTTCTTTTTCTGAGCCAACCAATTCAATATTCGTGATGTTGCCAGGGTCTCCAAAGGCAAAAGAAACTAGAGAAAGTGCGATCGCGGCCATGATGATGTATTGGGCACGGATGGCAACGCTAGCGGAGGTGATTGCCACTACTGCCACAAAAATTGTAGTAATCAGAGCCACATAAACCTGGTTCAGGTGACTAAATGTCTGAACAACACTTTCAGCAAAACCAATAGTGTAGAGTGCTACTGATAGAGCTTGGGCAAAGTAGAGAGGAATCCCCACCGCACCACCAGTTTCAATTCCCAAGGAGCGGCTAATCATATAGTAAGCTCCCCCAGCTCGAACTACCCGGTCAGTTGCGATCGCGGAAATAGACAAAGAAGTCAGAAAGGTAATTGAAGTTGAGAGGGTAACAATTGCTAATGTACCCAGCAAGCCAACATTACCAACTACCCAGCCAAAGCGCAGATACATGATCACGCCCAAAATCGTGAGAATCGATGGCGTGTACACTCCACCAAATGTTCCTAAACCTGAGCTTTCTGTGGATGTGACTTCAACGGTAGACTGCGGACGGCGAACAAAAGGAAATTTCATTGTTAGTTTACAGGCTTGTTAGACATACATAGCTAGATTTCATAGAACATAAGTACTAAAAGCTTGAAAGAATAAAAACTATTTGTAGTCGCTACTCCTGGTCTAACTTAATTTTCAGTACTGTAGCGTGTTTTTTGGCAATCAATGCTGTGCTAATTCCAGAGGTCTAATTTGAGATTGTTCTATTAACCATTGAAGCGCATGTAAATATTCTGCATCACCGACTTCAACTACATCGGAATGCCCTGCTTCTGGCACGACAAGTAGTTTTTTGGGCTCTGGTGCAGCATCGAATAGAGTTTGGCTCATATAAGCAGGAACAGTTTGATCAGCATTGCCGTGAACCAAAAGAAGAGGCATTCGCAGGAGATGTACTTTGCTCAGGGAATCAAAGCGTTGGTGCAAGAGATATTGTACTGGAAAGAGCCGGAACTGCTCAGTATAATCAACCATTGAGAGTATGGAGGTGAAGGAACTTTCTACCACCAAGCCAGAAATTTCTGGATGCCTGGTTGCTAATTCGATGGCAATTGCTCCCCCTAAGGAATGACCATAAAGCAAAATCTGCTTTGGTGGGATTTGCCTAACTTGAGTTAGATAGTTCCAGGCGACTTCTGCATCTTCATAGACATTGAACTCTGTAGGAAATTTGCCTTGGCTTTGACCATACCCTCGATAGTCGAGCATTAAGCAAGAAAATCCTAGCTGATGAAACTTCAAAGCTCGCTTGAGATTTTCTCCCATATTGCAGGCATTACCATGTAGATACAGCCAGATCATTGCCTCTGGTTCAGTAGAGGGAATCCACCAGCAGTGAATCTGATTCTTCTTGCCTGAAGCCGTAGCAATGGATAACCACATTTCCTGATAGTCGAGGTTATATGCTGCTGGTGTAGCTCTGATTGTTTTTGAGGGCCGAAAAATGAAGCGGTTTTGCCACAATAGCAGAAATAGACAAGCAGCAATGTAAGCGAGCCCTAATATTCCTCCTAACGCTAGGAGGAGATTCAACCACAGTAGCGGAAAAACTTCAATCACAGTTGTAAGTAGGGGTTGTTTGTCAAGTTTTTTTGAAGCAAAATTAACACTTCAAATTAAATAAAGAGACTCTCGAAGATTGATTGGCAAGCAAAATTGGGCATTCTACTGTTATGGATACAGTTAGTTGAGGTCGTTAGTTGCACCCTGATGCTAAGGCTATTGATTATAACTTGTAGTGGCTGAACATAGAATTGGGAAAGGGAAAAGGTTTATTGTTTTTCCTTTACCCTTTACCATTTAACCTTTACCCCACGCTCCTAGTGCAGCGCGGCGGAAATAACCAACCAGTAAAAAAAGGTGAAAAAGCTTACTGTACAAACCTTCTTTCCTCCTGCCTCCTGCCTCCTGCCTTCTGCCTTCTGCCTTCTCTCACTAGGCATTTCTTCCTCTATGTTCAGATTATTATGAATTACAAGTAACCTCCAGCGCTACAGTGTAAAGAATAACGAGATTCCCTTTGAGGGTGCCCAAGGCAATCCCAGCTATCAAAGTTTAGTTTTTCTGAAACTGTTAGGAGCGAGCACTTTTAAAAACCCTAAAAATCTCTTTTGTCATTGACACCTGATTATGGTTGACTTCACTGTCGCTATCCCTACATATAATGGAGAAACTCGTTTACCAGAGGTTCTAGAACGATTGCGTGAAGCGAAGTTAGTGCTGTCAAACAAATTGCCCTTGAAGAAGGAAAACTTCTCCTGGGAAGTTATTGTTGTTGACAACAACAGTACGGATAATACGGCTCAAGTTGTCAAAAACTATCAAGCTAATTGGAGGGCAGATTGTCCTCTTAAATATTATTTTGAGAGTGAACAGGGAGCTGCTTTTGCTCGACAAAAAGCCGTGGACAAAGCTCGAGGAAAATTCATCGGTTTTCTTGATGATGATAACCTACCAACACCAGACTGGGTAGCTTCTGCCTATGCTTTTGGTGAAATTCATCCCCAAGCAGGAGCTTACGGTAGCCGAGTTCAGGGTGATTTTGAAGCTAGTCCGCCAGAATACCTAAAAAGTATCGCCTGTTTTTTAGCAATTGTCGACCGAGGACCACTGCCACACAAATATGAACCTCGACAAAAGCTTTTACCACCGGGAGCAGGATTAGTTGTGCGCAAACAAGCTTGGCAACAGGCAGTACCCAGGCGTCTATTTTTGAATCACAAGGGACGAGATGCGGGATTAGCTAGTGAAGATTTGGAAGTAGTTTTGTATATCCAGCAAGCTGGTTGGGAAATCTGGTACAATCCGCAAATGCAGATATACCATAAGATTCCAGCTTGGCGATGTGAAAAAGATTACCTGATTTCTTTGATGCGTTGTATTGGGTTAAGTCGGCATCACTTGCGTATGCTGAGACTCTCAAGTTGGCAAAGACCATTGGTGACTCTACTTCATCTACTCAATGATCTGAGAAAACTAGTACAACACTGGTTGAAAACACGAGGAGCAAGTGGTAGTGATGTGGCTGTTGCTTGCAAACGCCAATTATTGTTAAGTAGCTTAATGAGTCCTTGCTTTTTGTGGAAAAAAAGATATTTTGATTGGCTATCTCAGCAAAAACATCGTCAAGGAATTGATTGTTTTCAAAATTCTTTGCTCAATCAGAAAAGTGGCTTGTATAATCAACCGGTTATTTCGCTCAAATCAGGCAGAACTGAAGATAAGATTAATTGATAATTGATAATTGATAGAGCGTTTTTCATTTATATGAGGTACAAAGAGCCTGGTTTTTGGGAATGGGGAATGGGGAATAGGGAATAGGATCTGTACCTCACTAGACTGAGAAATGCTGTAATTGATAAAAGAGGTGAAATAACTCAAGTGACAGCAAACATATCTTGCCTTAGTATTGGTGTACCCGTATATAATGGGGAACAATTCCTAGAACAGTCACTAAATTCTCTTCTCAATCAAACTTTTGAAGATTTTGAGTTAATTATCTCAGATAATGCTTCAACTGATAGAACCGAGGAGATTTGTCGAAGATACGCGGCTCAAGATCAACGCATTCGTTACTACCGCAGTGAGCAAAATCACGGCGCTGCTTGGAATTATAATCGTTCTTTTGAGTTGTCTGTTGGTAAATACTTCAAGTGGGCCTGTCATGATGATTTATGCGCTCCTGAATATATAGAGCAGTGCATTAAGATACTGGAATCCAATCCTTCGGTGGTTTTATGTTACGCCAATACAACTTTTATTGATCAAGAGGGTAATTGCCTGAAAAACTACACCGAAGACTTACACCTTGATTCTCCTCAACCTCATCAACGTTATCGACAATATCATCGGCGTTTTTTGTATAAATACAAGTGCAATCCACAATTCGGAGTTCTTCGGAGTTCTGCCTTGGCGATGACTAGGTTGATGGGTAATTATGAAGGTTCAGATATAATTTTGTTTGCAGAACTAGCTATGTTGGGTGAGTTTCACGAAATCCCAGAATATCTTTTTTTCCGCAGAGATCATCCACAAATGTCACGGCGAGCTAATCCCACAGAGGAGGAACTAGCTGTTTGGTATGATCCGGCAAATAGAGGTAAGCTTCAGCTACCAATGTCGAGATTGCTATTGGAACATTTACTTGCTATCAAGCGAACAAAACTGAGTTGGTATGAAAAAATATCCTGCTATCTGCAATTAAGGACTTTCTTAAGATGGAAACGGAGAGAACTAGGAAAAGAATTTACGAAAGCTGCCAACTGGATGATACTAGACCGCTGCGCGGAATTAAGAATTAAGAATTAAGAATTAAGAATGCTTTAGGACTTACGCACCCTAACGGAATTACGTCATCCTGAGTAGAGACGTTGCATGCAACGTCTCTACAGGGTTTTCGCTTTTAATTTGTCACA
>JAAHGL010000430.1 GCA_010692635.1 Symploca sp. SIO2C1
AGACTAAGGGATTAAAAGAAGAGTAACACCTTCCCCTCAGACCTGAGACTAAAGGGGAAAAACTAAACTGTCAAAAGGTTTGCGTAAATATTACGCAAACCTTTCTTTTTTTGTCCAAAGTCCAAATCTCCCCTACATTCAGTTAATGGGAATTTATCGTCCCTTGCCTAGTAAAACAACTCGCATTGTTTTGAGCGCGATCGCGAAATCTAAGAGTAATGAGTAGTTTCGGATGTAGTATAGGTCGTAAGAAAGTTTGTGGTAAGCATCCTCAACTGATGCACCATAAGGATACATCACCTGAGCCCAGCCAGTAATTCCTGGTTTAACCAAATAACGAACATCATAGTAAGGAATTTTTTCGGCTAATTGAGCATCAAATACAGGACGCTCCGGACGTGGGCCAATCAAACTCATTTCTCCCTTGAGGACATTCCAAAGTTGAGGCAACTCATCAATCCTCATCAGGCGTAACCACCGTCCTACCCTAGTGATGCGAGGGTCTTCAGCTTTAGCCCACTGTACCCCTTGTTGTTCTGCATTCTGGTACATACTGCGAAACTTATAGACCTTGAATTCTTGCTTTTTCCGTCCCGTCCTTATCTGTTTATAGAATATAGGTCCAGGGCTATCGAGCTTAATTGCGACTGCTGTCAGGATCATGAGGGGTGAGGAAACAAGCAACAAGAATCCTGTTAGCAAAATATCAAACAGACGCTTGAGCTTGAGGTTGATACGATTATGGATGAGGCTAAATCCAGAAGTAAAAGCAAACCAATCATCTCTTAAACATGATGGTGGTACTTTTCGCCAAAACTGTTCGTAAAAATTCGCTAAACTGTCAATAACAATACCCCTAAGCCGCATCTCCATCAATTTTTTGACTACTATATCTGGTAGTCCAAGTTGATTTTCAATCAACACCCCTGACCAAGGTTGTTTACTCCAAGTATCAAAGTCATCCAAACTACCGACACAGGATAAAATATTACCTCCTAAGTGTGGCTTCGTATCATCCTGGTTTTCGGTTAGCAGCACCAACTCAGTCTGTTGATTAGCAGAGCGGCATTCTTGTCCAAATTCCACTGCACTTTCCTTACTTCCTAACACTAACCATCGGCTCTGAGCAACTTTGAGCCACATCCACTTAGCGATCGCAAATCGCCAAATTACTGCCCAGATCGTAAATAAACCTGAAGTAATAAGGAGTACGCCTCGACTCACTAATGGTTCGTGTTCCCACAGACCAGTAAGATAAATAACAATGGCAGTTGCTCCACTAGTAGCAATAATGCTGAGGATGACACGAGCAGGAGCCCACAAACCATTAATTTGAATTTTTAGCTGATAAGTATCTGCTAGATAAAGTCCTAGTAAGTAAACCAAAATTAGCCCGTATAGCACGGGAGAAGACCAGTCAATTAATTGCTCCAAACGTAGCCAGAAAGCTAGATGAAAGCACCAAAACAGTCCAATAATATCGCAAACGAGTAGAAATACAGCAACGTTACGCAAAGATAAAGGTTGCTGATTTAGCTGATTGATTGATGAAATCCGATTAACTTTAACCATAGAAGCATTGGTAGTCTCTGTACACTTAAGCTGATGAACTTATAGGTTGCTAGTCTGGCTATTGAGATTTAAACAATGTCCCTTTTATCTATTCATCTGAAACTTAAAGTAGTAATTTTGATGCCGTACAGTTTCAATGATAGAATTCCTGGCTAGCTAATCAATATTTCTGAGATTATCTATATGATCCGGAGATTTTTATGAGGATTTATTAAATTAGTTGCAGCTATATTTATGGTCAAATAATAGTTTTGAATGCCAGTTCAAATAGTGTCACACTTCACAATAACTTTGCATTTTTCACGGATAATTAACTGCTATAGTCTTGAGCAGTTTTCAGAATGTTGAGATATACGTAAATTTGACCAAGTCAATAGCTAAAGGATGTTTCAGATACTTTGTTAAACTAACAAATACTTGAATATCTAGTTATATTTTAGTTATAAATACTCACA
>JAAHGL010000431.1 GCA_010692635.1 Symploca sp. SIO2C1
AGGATACTGCTGGCGAATGGGGGGTATGACCCCCCATAACAAATGCCGTACACAACCTTGAAGATACTTTTGAGTAGAGTAATCGAAATCTTCAAGGTATGACACTGCATCCACAAGAACACTGGGAAGTTCCCCAAGAAACGGCACGAATTGCCCATGCATCCTTTCGGAAAGGCAATGTTTATCTGAAAATGTATGATGAACTAGGAACAATCTATAAGGATAGCGATTTTAAGGAGTTATTCCCAGCTAGGTGTGGAAAATCAGCTCTATCACCAGCCAAACTAGCCTTAATTACCATCATGCAATTTGCCGAGGGACTAAGTGATACTCAAGCCGCAGATGCAGTGCGCAGTAGAATTGATTGGAAATACTTGCTAGGTCTAGAATTAACAAATTCAGGATTTGATTCAAGTGTGTTGAGTGAGTTTCGGAGTCGATTATGTGAGATTGGTTCAACAAACAAACTCTTAGATTTAATGCTGTTGCGATTCTCTGAAAAAAAACTGATAAAAAATAGAGGAAAGCAGCGTACAGACTCGACGCAAATGATAGCGGCAGTAAGGCAAGTAAATCGTCTGGAGTTGGTAGGAGAAACCTTAAGAGCAGCCCTCAACGAAATAGCCTTAGTTGCCCCAGAATGGCTGCAAAAAAGAATCAATGAGGATTGGTGTAAGCGTTATCGTTGGCGTGTTGACGATTACCGCTTGCCGAAAAAGAAAAACGAGCGAGAACAAATGGCGCATAAAATAGGACTAGATGGGCATCATTTATTAAAGGAAGTTTGGGAGAGCAATGATGAAGAATTAGAATTGTCAAATCTTTTGAGTGTGGAGGTTCTGAGGCGTGTGTGGATACAACAGTATACATTCATAGATGGAAAATTGGTGTGGCGAACGCCCAAAGATACCGGTTTGCCACCCAATTCAATTTGTATTGAGTCTCCCTATGATATTGAAGCAAGAAATAGTAGTAAAAGGGGCATGAATTGGACAGGATATAAAGTCCATTTTAGCGAAACTTGTGACGCAAACACCCCGAATTTGATTACTCATGTAGAAACAACACCTGCTACCACTCCCGATGGGGAAGTAACAGCAACTATTCATCACTTGCTCGCTGATAAAAACCTGCTCCCCAAGGAGCATTTAGTTGATGCCGCCTATGTCGATTCCTATGAGTTAGTTGAAAGTAAACAGCTTTATCAAGTGTCCCTCATTGGTCCAGTAGCAGTTGATACCAGCTGGCAAGCTAAGTCAACTACAGGCTTTGATGTTTCTACCTTTGCTATTGACTGGGAGCAGCAAGTTGTTCGGTGTCCTCAAGGACATCTAAATAGATTATGGCGAGATGCTCGTGACAGCAATGGAAATCCCTTAATTAAGGTTGTGTTTGACCGCCATACTTGTGGGGCTTGTAGTGTTAGGAATAATTGTACTTCATCAACTCGAGCAGCCAGAACATTAAAACTCAGACCAAAGGCTGAATACGAAGCCCTTGCCGCACGTCGCATCGAACAACTTTCTCCAGAATTTCAACTCCAGTATGCCTCGAGAGCCGGAATTGAGGGTACGATTTCCCAAGCTGTGCGTCGATTTGACTTACGAAGAACACGGTATTGGGGGCTGGCAAAAACCCATTTACAAAATGTTGCTACCGCTTGTGCCATCAATTTAAGTCGTTTTTTTGCCTTCTCCCATCATCGTCCCAAAGCACAAACTCGCACCAATTCCTTGGCTACATTGAACTTTGAATGATTTAGCCTAAATCTGAAGTAGTAAAGAAATATAAGATTTACAACTGGGAAAGATTGGGCGGCGCAGCGGAGGTTGAAGTGCTCCCTACGGTATCTCGCCACTTTCTACAGTGTTTGCTGGGGAGCAGCTTCAACCCGCTCAATCTAGCGAAGCGGTTCCCAGTGGCGATAAGTAGTTGAATAGGGGGTCATACC
>JAAHGL010000432.1 GCA_010692635.1 Symploca sp. SIO2C1
GCACTTTCATGGGAAATCCCTGGGTAACCTTGGGGAATACAAGTGCTCACCCACGAGGATAAATGCTTCATTCCTTCTTACTTGTTACTTTTTACTTGTTACTTGTTACTTATTCAGCAAACCCTACATATAATTCGGGTTAGTGAATCGGTGTTCTAGCTATGTCTAGGCTTAAGTTGACACCAATGGTATTGAATACGCCCCTACAGTTTTTTCTCCAATCATTCTAAAACTTTCAGCACAGCTTTCGGGGAAAGCTTATCCTTAAACCAAATAATCTTAGCTGGTACATCCTGCACCTTAATACCTGCCTTATCCAAATTGAGGCGCTCAGAAATGGCGAGAATTAAATTATCGCATTCCGACCGACGTACCTGGTAAAATTTCTTTTTCAAGTAATCCGGACGCCAGAAGCCGACTATTTCTAACAAAAAGTCTCGTCCATCAGGATGAACTAGGCGAAAGTCGGGAATCATCACACTACCAGGGATGGGGATGAGCTCCACTTCTCGCTCTAAAATCCAGTCGGTTTTTTGAGAATCCCAGCGCTTAGCAAAGGATTCTTCCACCATACTGTCATAGGTCTTACCAGCAGGATAGTGAGTAACTAAACCACATTTGTCATCAAGAGCAAAATGTCCAGTTTTCAAAGTACCACTGTAAGGGTCTCGTTTTTGTAAGGTTGCTTTGAGACTCCATTTAGTGACATGGAGTAAGGCGGGAAGCATTTTGGCGATCGCTAATCCATATCTGGTACTAGGCTTAAATAAACTAGTAGGTCCATCAATAGTAATGGTAAAGCCATGATCTGCATCTCCCTCAATGTAGGTCATCAACTGAAACAGCTTTAGATAGCGGAATAATAGTTTATACTGACCGGGTACATTCCGGTGAGCATTGATGATCATATGAGAAGCCCGGTAAAAGATGCCCTGGACTTGAGATAAATTGTAGCGGTGTAGTAGTGCTTCTGCTGCTGGGTCTTCATACTGGGTAAGAATGCGATTTTCTTGTAAATCGGCATAGAGTCCCGTGCGAATTTGGTGAGGTAGAACTTCCTGATTTAACTCCTGAGTCAGAGCACTGCTGAGAGTTTCTAAGGTTGCTTCCGATGCCTGACGACTGGGAACCGATTGGGAAGCAAGGGTAAAAACCCTCCGCCGCAGTTCCTTGGGTTCTAAGGGACTGACAATTTCAAAGGTACTAAAGTTACTTTTAAGGATATGAGCTAAACCCCTTTTGAGGCGGTAGTCGGGACTGTCCCCTTCGAGTTCTTGTAACTTGGAATCGAGTTCTCCTTGAGTACCACCAACAGCCTGCTGGAAACAGGTGATTAATTCAGTTGCGATCGCACACATTATAGAGTTAATTGGCAATCGCTTGGGAATAATCTCCTCCCCATTTAGTCGATTAATTAGCAATTCCGTTGGTAGCATTTAATCTTTCAGTAGTCAAGTATTTAAATGATTAAATATATCATTCTCAATTTAACAAATTTCAATTATCAAGGTTGTGTAAAGTTCAACCAACGACTGATTTGTAACATATCATAAATTTTAATTATGAATCCAAGGAGTTTTCGCTTTACAATATGTTCTTTTGTTGAAGTTTTTCTGAGTTGTTTTAAATTACATTAATTGTTTTCAGTAATTCCTCAACCTTTAGTGACTAAACATCCAGCTAGCGTTAGTTCACATTTATTTTAGATTTAATTATTATTTACAAGTATAAGTATTATGCCAAATTATATATTTAAAGAGTTGCTAAAGATTACCCTTGGGTTCATTTTTGGCAACACTCAATCAGTTAGTTTTAGCAAGGAAGGCAAATAAGTACCGCTGCGCGTAATTAAGAATTAAGCATTAAGCATTCTTAATGCTTAATGA
>JAAHGL010000433.1 GCA_010692635.1 Symploca sp. SIO2C1
CTAGTGGTTAGCAAAAATTGCTAACCACTAGATAAAATGAGCAAACCGTGAGTTGTTACTCGTTACTTGTTACTCGTTACTCGTTACTTTTTACTTGTTACTCGTTACTTTTTACTTGTTACTCGTTACTCGTTACTCGTTACTTGTTACTCGTTACTTGTTACTTGTTACTCGTTACTTGTTACTTGTTACTCGTTACTCGTTACTCGTTACTTGTTACTTGTTACTCGTTACTTGTTAGTCGTTACTCGTTACTCGTTACTCGTTACTCGTTACTTGTTACTTGTTACTTGTTACTTGTTACTCGTTACTTGAACACCTACCACCTAAATCTACCAGGGACTTCCAATTAAGGTAAACGCACTCCAATAGTAAGGATGGCTTAAGTCTTTATCTCCTAACTTTTGTAACTCTGGGGGTAAGGGAATAATGCGATCGCTACTTACTAGTTTCCCATTTTCTAGACGCACTTCACCTCGCAACATTGCTAATTGAGTTTGGCGCAAGGCTTCGGCTTTGATGGGTGCTTCCTGCAACTGCTGGTAAAAGTTGCTCATCAATCCTAGTGTACCTTCATCGCTGACGTACCAGAGGCTACCTAAGGCTGACTTAACTCCTGCTAAGACTGCTAATCCGGCAAATCCTAACTCGGCTTCCGGATCTCCTAGTGCTGTGCGACAGGCGCTTAAGACTAACAATTCTACTGGTGGGTTATGGAATCCTAATTCCGGCACTTGATCTAATTTCAGTTTAGTATCCCACAGTTGGAGGTAGGAATTGCTCAGTTTCCCTGGTTTAAATTCCCCGTGGGTGGCTAAGTGGACAATACCAAAGGGTTGAGTCTTACGAGCTGATTTGAGCTTGCTAAGGGTAAATTCTTCGTTAAGAAATGATTGACCTTGCCACAGTTGACCTGTGAGGGTGGATAATTCAATTGGTACTGCTGGTAAGGGATTTTGATCAGTAAATTCTGCTGCTCCCATGGCTAACATTTTGGTATTCCTAACATCTACATAGCGAGTATCAGTTAGAGAGAGTGTCGGCATTAAGCCGATGCTATATTTTTCGATAATGAAGCCATTACCATCATGGAGAACAGAAATTGGTAGGGAACGTAAACCGCTATCCATGATGAAGACGAGATTATTAATCTCTTGAGCTTGTAAGCCGGCTTCCAAGGGTGCAATTAGCCACTCGTACAGTTGTTTTGCTTGTTGCTTGTAGGGAGGAGAAATGTTGATATCAGTGACAGCGCGGCGGAAAGATTGGACAGTTTTGGAGACTTGCTTGCGGTTGGCTCCTTGTACTCGGTGTCGAATGGGTTTACCTTCGCTAGTGACTAGTATTAGTTCTAACTCGTCGGTGGGTTGAGGTTGCAGTCTTTGGGAGGATTCCTCTTGGTGAGCAGATAAGCCGCTAGAAGCAAAGAAGACGTAAATTACAGCGGGTTTAGTACCAGTAGCTTCTTGTATTTCTTTAAGTTTATTGCGGACATCTTCTAGGGTAGCAGTAGGAGTATTGCTGATACCTAGGTGGTTTTCAAATTCGGCAGTAAAGCTGGCTTCGAGATCCTCTACACCAATATCCACTGCTACTAAGGGTATTTCTTCAGATACTAAGGGGGTAACAGGTTGGTATGGTTCGATCAGATCAATCGGATTAATGGGGGAAATATTGATATTACTAACTGGAGTAGCGGGATTGACAAGAGTATCTAGAATGTCACTCAGAGGGATTGAGGGATTATTAACTGGAATGTCACTCAAGGGAATCGAGGGATTAATAGATGGATGGATACTAATAATCTGAATATTGCCCTGTATCTGAGTGAAGGGGAAAGATTGGAGGGGAGCAATGGTAAAATCACCACTGGTGATGGCTGCTGC
>JAAHGL010000434.1 GCA_010692635.1 Symploca sp. SIO2C1
TAGGAGCTAGAACTAGAAGTATTAGCTCCTCTTCACTGGCTGTAGGTATTTCTAGTTCTAGTTCCTCTTCAACAGCTAGTGCTTCTATTTCTAATTCTTCTTCACTAGCTGTAGGTATTTCTAGTTCTAGTTCCTCTTCACCAGCTAGTGATTCTAGCTCTAATTCCTCTTCACTAGCTGTAGGTACTTCTAGTTCTAGTTCCTCTTCACTGGCTAGTGATTCTAGCTCTAATTTCTCTTTACTAGCTGTAGGTATTTCTAGCTCTAATTCCTCTTCACTATCTGTAGGAACTTCTAGCTCTAGTTCCTCTTCACTGGCTACTTGTGCTATTGGAGTTGACTCTTCCTCAAAACTAGCAGAGGTGTCTTCAGCTTCATCTTCATAGTCTTGGGGGCAAAATTCCAGATGGATTCTCACCTTACCTTTTTGCCATCCCTTAGCAGTAAATTTCAGGACTTCACAAGGGACACCATCCTCGCTAAACCAGGCATTCTTTTCTTTGCTCCATTCACCTAAACCATTCTCTAACTGCACCCTTATGGCTTCTGCTAATTCACCAACTCTGAATGTGGGATGTCCAATGAACAGTTGATTAGATGTATCAACTGAGAGAACTTCACCGGAAGAGAGTGGCTCAAACTGCTTATCCACGCTGATTTTCCCCGATTAACTTTGTAATTTTCCTTTTAATCATTTAGTCAGTTTGGGTCAACAGCTGGCTTCTTTAAACAGTATTTGGAAAGATTCGCTTCCACAATCTTGAACCTCTAGAAAAACCAGCCGTAGGAATGTAATCCTTTGCCCAGTAGATTCACCCCAAGATAGCAAATCCAGACTACGATAAATCCCGTTGCTGCCAAAATTGCTGGTCGGCGTCCTTGCCAGCCACGAGTAATGCGGGCATGAAGATAGGCTGCAAAAACCAGCCAAGTAATTAATGCCCAGGTCTCCTTGGGGTCCCAACTCCAGTAGGAACCCCAAGCCTCATTCGCCCAAACGGCACCAGCAATAATCCCGATTGTGAGCAAGGGAAATCCTAGTCCGATGATGCGATAGCTAATATTATCGAGAGTTTCGGCAAGACTCAAGCGCTGTGGCGAAAGAATTGGTGGAGTAGACAAAGATTGTACGGATGATGCTGGAGTGGTAACCAAGTCTAAAACTGCTCTGTTAGCTGAGCTATTGCTTGGTTCAAGCAAGGTTGTTGTTGAAGAATTAGCAGAGGTAAACTTTAGCTGAGGCGTTATTTCCTCGTTATTTCTTTGCAAATTGTAATGAAGATCATTTCTCAAGTCATCCTTTCGGCGATATCCTCCGATACCTAGGGAACTGCCCCGTAGTTCTATGTTTTGACCATTAGTAACTACTAAAAAAGCGATCGCTAGCACTGCACCTACCATCAACGCCGAGTAACTGAGCATCATCACACTAACGTGCATCATCAACCAATTAGATTTCAGGGCAGGCACCAAAGGTTCCGAAAACTGCATTTGGGATGGTAGTTTAAGTGCAGCAAAGGCTGTGATGCTCATCGCCACTGGTGCTGTAGCCACCCCCACTAATCGGCTGCGGCTCATGTTTTCAGCAATTAGGTGAATGGTAGTAATTCCCCAAGCTAGGAAAAATAGGGATTCATACAGATTACTTAAGGGGAAGTAGCCTGCTTCTAACCACCGGGCACCGAGTAAAGTGGCAATGGAAAGATTGGCGATCGCCATGCCCGCCGTTGATAAAGCTGATAGGTAGGGAATAGCAGGAAAAGCTGCTCCTAGCCAGTAGAGCAACATTGTCACCAACAGGACAAAAAATGAACTATTATCCAATTGGCTCTGGAGAGTAACCAGGTTCATACTATATTTCTCTAATAA
>JAAHGL010000435.1 GCA_010692635.1 Symploca sp. SIO2C1
AGCTATCCATTAGGCAAAAGTAGTCGAAACGGTGATAGAGACTACGATGTAGAAACAAGTTGTGAACCTTCCAACAAATAGTAGAAGGTAGAAAGCCCTCGCCAGAGGGTTTTCAAGCCAGGTTCCCCATCTCCACTACGAGCCAAAAATCCACCCAAGCTGGCAATCCAAATCAAAGCTTGACGAAGAGTAGGAGGTTTTTTCGAGCGGTTTTTGGGTTGAAATTTACGCCGTAAGAGCTTCCATTCTTGTGGAGAGAAAACCACTTGGCAAGAAGCATCTGGATTAAGTCGAGCTTGATAAGTCAACCACATTAGCCGCCAAGCAAGAATGTTATAAGTAGCCAATGCTTTTTCTAAGCGCTCTCTGGCTTGAAGTTGCAGTTTTTCCACACCACAGCCACTTTTTAAGGTAAAGTGAAAACGTTCGATGAGCCATCGATAGGTATACCACTGCACGCATTGCCAAGCTTGTTGAAAGTCGTCAATGGGTAAAGTGGTGAGTAACAACCAACGTATCGGTTGACTGCCATCAGCCGGTTTTTCAGTCTCTTCTACCAGTAATACGTTAATTTCTACTGGCTGAAGATTGTGAGGTTTAGGATGATTTTGAGGCACTTCCAGAGTGACTTTCATCCCTCGGATTTGCAATGTTGCTTGACGAGCTGAACGCTTAGGATTACGCTCTAAGTTGATAGTCATTGTACCTAAGATTGACCCTTGTTCAATCATTGGTAACAGGTATTTCATCTCCTCTTTGACCCTGCGGTTATACTCTCCTCGAATCAGTAATTCGCTGTTGCTACAGCGCTTTTGGGCGAACAATTCAAAGATGTCAGCTTCACGATCTGCAACATGTATGACCTTGGCTTTTTGGGCTAATCCTTCCTCAGCTCCAATAAGAGTCTGTAACCATCGATAGCTTTCTTTTTCTTGAATCGGTTTTTTCTTACGTTCTTTTTTCTTTCCACTCCTATCCTTTCTTGTCCAAGTCTGTTGGTGTAATAGTCCCAATGGTTCTCCAGTCGCACTTACTGCTATACAACTGTGAACTTTAATTCCTTGTTGAAGGGTTTGATTTAGATATCCCAAACCTTTCGTTGCTTCATGTGTTGTATACTCCAAGTCTGTCGTATCCTGTATAGCCAGTACTACTCCTGCTTCTACACACCTCCTGACTACACCTTCCCTATGGGTCGCCAATATTTGTGTTTTTTTCACTTTCTTATTTGACCAAAATCTGTAGATACTTTGGCTTTTGTTCGCATTACCACTCGCTTTCGGTACTGTTTCTCCTGGATGTTCGCTTAGGAGCAACAGGGTCTTTCTCAATCTTTTGGCATGGCGTATGTCCTGAAAAATTTTGGGTTTATTTCCTGGCTGATCCAATCCAACATAGGTTTTTCAATATCGGCTAATTGACTTTTTCCTGTGATACTCTCATCATCTTAGCTTCCTTGTCCACACAGTACGAAGAGGATTTTTCAGGTTGATGGAGAGGAGCTCTTATAATTTTTGATACTACAACTGGGAAAGATTGGGCGGCGCAGCGGAGGTTGAAGCGCTCCCTACGGCATCTCGCCACGCCAGTACAGTGTTTGGGGGGGAGCGGCTTCAACCCGCCCAATGTAGCGAAGCGGTTCCCAGTGGCGATAGCTTGAGTAGAATTATTTGAAGCGATCGCATTTGCGGTTTTACGATCGCATTTGCGGTTTTACGATCACATCTGCGGTTTTACGATCACATCTGCGGTTTTATGATCGCATCTGTGGTTTTGCGATTGCCTTCGACACCAGCGTAGCTGATCGCACTCTAGTCTAATCATGACTCTGACCACTCCTCTCCCAATACTTACCTAA
>JAAHGL010000436.1 GCA_010692635.1 Symploca sp. SIO2C1
CTGAGTTGGAGGTGAATAATACTACCCTTTCCGGTGGGGTGGCTGATGCTGGAGGAAATAATGGTAGCAATGGTGGGGGGATTTTCAATCTGGGAACCCTGACTCTGAACAATAGCACCGTTTCTGGTAATACGGCAGGCAGCGGTGGCGGCATTTTCAACTATGGAGATGCGGCGAATGCAGCCACTGTTATCTTAAACAAGAGTACGGTTTCTGGCAATACAGCAGACGATGACGGCGGCGGCATTTTCAACTATGGAGATGCGGCGAATGCAGTCACAATAACCCTGAGCAATAGCACGATTTCTGATAATGAGGCAATCGAAGGCGGCGGCATTTTCAACAGGGGAGCTGCGGCGAATGCAGTCACACTCACCCTGAACAATAGCACCGTTTCTGGTAATACGGTGGTCGGTAACGGCGGCGGCATTTTAAACCGGGGATTTACGGTGAATAATGCAGCCACTTTAACCCTGAACAATAGCACGGTTTCTGGTAATAGTGCAGACGGCTTCGGCGGCGGCATTTTAAACCAGGGATTTACAGTGAATAATGCAGCCACTTTAACAGTTGGCAACAGCATCATTGCTGACAATACTGCTCCCACAAACCCCGATGTCGGCAGAAACAATATTAATTTTGCCACCTTCACCGATAGTGGCAACAACCTGATTGGTATTGACTCCCTAGGGGTATTTACCACCAGCACCCTTGTGGGGGATACCATAAACCCCATCGACCCTCGACTAGCACCATTAGCAGACTACGGTGGCCCTACTCAAACCCATGCTCTTCTACCAGATAGTCCCGCTTTCAATGCCGGAAGTAACGCCCTAGTACCAATGGGTTTCACCACAGAGCAACGGGGTGAAACCAGGATTAGTGGTACTACAGTCGATATTGGTGCGTTTGAACTCCAACTACTATTGAGTATTTCAGGAGGCAATAACCAGAATACCACTGTCAATACCGCTTTTGCTGATGACTTGCAAGTTCAAGTTATTGATGAATTCGATAACCCTATATCCCTACCTGGAATCATCGTAGAATTGGCAGCACCGGGTACAGGAGCTAGTACTAACCCAGATAGTACCACCCTAACCACCGATACCAATGGTTTAGCTACTACTACAGCCACGGCTAACACTGTAGCCGGAAACTATCAAGTAGCAGCAACTGCCACTGGAGTTACTACTGTTAACTTCAACCTCACCAACGATCCTGGTGCTGCGGTGCTCTTAAATATCTTAACCGGCAATAACCAGAACACCACTGTCAACACGGCTTTTACTGATAGCTTGCAAGTTCAAGTTACTGATGAATTTGGTAATGCAGTGCCCAATGTCACTTTAACCTTCACTACTCCTAGCACAGGAGCTAGTTCTAGTTTAGGTAGTACCACCTTAACCACCGACGCTGAAGGCATTGCTACTACTACAGCTACCGCTAATACCGTAGCCGGAGAATACCAAGTAGGAGCTAATGTTACCGGACTTAATACTGTTAACTTCGACCTGACCAACAATCATGGTGCTGCGGCTATCTTAAATATCTTAACCGGCAATAACCAGAGTGCCGATGTCAACAGTGCTTTTGCTAATAGCTTGCAAATCCAAGTTACCGATGAATTCGGCAATGTAGTGCCAGGAGTAACCGTTACCTTTACTGCTCCCGGCACAGGAGCCAGTGCCAGTTTCAGTAGTATTTCTTTAACCACTGTCCGCGCTCGGTGGGGTCAAAATTAGAAGGAAATTGAGTCGCTTCGTTGTAAAATGCTTCCTTTGAGGAAGCATTTTACAAC
>JAAHGL010000437.1 GCA_010692635.1 Symploca sp. SIO2C1
TGAGGAGTGAAGACCGTTTGGCTCCCATCGCGAAGGCTTTTCCCCTCGGCTCAATAAAATTTGCTGACTGGCGGTAGTGGAGTTGCTCCCAATAATGTTGTAGTCTAGCTAAATGAGGAAACGGAAAAAGCACCTGGAGTTTAACATCAATCAGATTCAACAGTTACCCAGCGAGCAACTGTTGAATCTAATTATGCAACAGCAGCAGGTGATAGAAGAATTACAGCAAGAGGTAGAACGCCTCAAACTCTCTCTTCAACAAAACTCTAAAACCACCTCAAAACCACCCTCGACTGACTTGCTTCTTAAACCGGAAAAACCGCCTGCTGATAAAGAACAGACAAAAGTTCCCAAACGAAAGCCAGGAGGGCAGCCCGGTCATCAGGGCAAGACACGTTTTGGTTTTGGGCGAGTTGACAGACACGAACAACTCCTTCCTCAAGAATGTCCTAAGTGTGGCTCGGTGGAATTTATTGAAGCCCCAGTGGCAGTAGAGCGTAAACAAGTAGCCCAATTGGTGGCACATCCCATTGAAGTGGTGGAATACCAGCGCCAGAGCTGCAAATGTGTTCACTGTGGTCACACTCACACAGCAGATTGGCCTGATGAAATCGTGCCAGGACAAGACTTGGGTGTGGGATTACAATCTTTATTGGTATGGCTAGGGAACTACGGACATCTTTCCTATGAAAAGCAGCAAGAACTACTACGGGAACTCGGTGGAATTGAAGTAGGAGTGGGAACTTTGGTCGCTACCAATGCCAGAATGGCACAAGCAGTAAAAGGTAGCGTTGATCGATTGCGGGAATGGGTTAAAGGACAGCCGAGGGTGCATGTCGATGAATCTCCTTGGCCAGTACTAGGTCTCAAGGAATGGCTATGGGTGACAACGGGTCAAAATTTCTGTGTGTTTCATCCAGGTGATACCCGTTCACGCGCTGAATTGATTGCCCAGTTGGGGGAAAGTTTTGACGGTGTGCTCAGTACGGATGATTACAGTGTCTATAACGGTTACTCGGTCAAAGCACAACAGAAATGTCTGGCACATCTAAGGCGTCACTTTAAAAAATTGCTCAAGTTGAAACGAGCCAATAATCAGGCAATAGGGCAAGCCTTTTTAGATTTGATTGATGAAGCCTTTGCCCAACATCAACAATGGCGGCAAACTCACAATGATAGTATCTATCACACTTGGGCAATCGAGTTTAAATTGCGAGTTACTCTTACCCTAAAACGGTGGATAGGTCGGGCTGGATACGAAGCAGGCAAGTTACTCAAGTCTTTGCGGGACAAAGCTGAGCAGTGGTGGTACTTTCTTGACCATCCAGAAGTTCCACCGGATAACAACTTGGCGGAGAGAAACCTGCGTTTAGCTGTGACCAAGCGTAAGGTTAGTGGTGGCTCTCGTTCTATGAAGCGATTTGCTCAAACTGCCGACTTACTTAGTGTAGTGCAGACTTGTCGGCGACAGGGAAGGTCAGTGATAGAGTTTTTTCAAGCCGCCTTAATGACTCAAACCTCATCGGGGCAATCTCTGTCATTGTTACCTGAACCTATCCCTTGACTCCTCAGTTGTTGATGTATCATGATTGAACTCCACCAGGTTGCACCCGATGCAGCCCTTCGCTTTAGCCTACCCATTATCCTTTCCATTGTCTCAGACAAGCCCAATGTAGGGGAAAAGAGCCTGGACGCACTCGCCGTTCGCACGTTAATTCCCTTTGCCGCGTTAGTTTTTTACGGCGAGTACACCCAGGCTTATTGATGAGCTAAACACAGACCTGAATCCTTAC
>JAAHGL010000438.1 GCA_010692635.1 Symploca sp. SIO2C1
TGCTTCCCCAGCTCCCTCAGCTCCCTCAGCTCCCTCAGCTCCCCCAGCTTCAAGCGCTTTTCAGCTTAAGTTGACACCAATGGGGGTGGGTTGCTCCCTACCTTCACAGGTCAATTTTCTCTATTGCATGCAAGATCTCAGTAAAATTCCTCATCGAAAAAGAAGATGAGAAACAAGTCAACTTCCCTTAAATCCTTCTGCCTTTTGCCTCCTGCCTCTTAGCAATTAGCAATTAGCAATTAGCCATTAGCCATTAGCTTTGAGCGTGTTTCTCAAGAGTAATTTTATGTTAGCCAATACAAGCTTTTACTATCTCCAATAAAGATTCTCTAATCTTACTGTCGGTATCACTACTTGGAGAGCTTAGCAAGTGTAATAAATTTTCTTTAACTTCCTCTTCTTCTGCTTCCTGCTTTTGTCTTCCTTCTAATTCTTCGATTTTTTGACGCCATTCTCTCCTACTTCTAAAGGATTGATTGCTGACCTCTTTTATTTTTTCTCGATAATCTTTTTCTGTGTCCAAATCAAAGACAAACATAAAATAAGAGAGGTCTTTTGACATAATCCTATTGGATATGGCTAATGCTGATTCGTCTGGGGCGACTTGCCATACCTGTTCAAAGACTCTACACAATTCATAGGCAATCCAATTATTACTATTTTGATATGATTGTTGTATTTGCTTTAGTTTGTCACTTTTGTTAATATGGCTCATTTTCCTAAGGGTTTATCCTCTTGTTACATATGAGAAGATTTTAATCTAGCCCCCCTCTATTATGCATCATTTGGAAGCACTATAGCAGTTTTCGCATCTGTGACGTAAAGCTCCCATTCCCCATTCCCCATTCCCCATTCCCTATTCCCCATTCCCCATTCCCCATTCCCCATTCCCCATTCCCCATTCCCTATTCCCTATTCCCCATTCCCCATTGTCAGGGCATTGTTAATTTGAACAGAGGTACATTTTCAATTGGCTCAATTTTAGCTCCGTATTCTTGCTCCAGTTTTTTTTGCAATTTTTCCGAAGGATCGAACAAGAATATATCACTAAATCCAGCTGGAATTTGGGGAAGATAAATATTAGGTTGACCGATTAACTGAAATTTCACTTTCTCATCGAGTAAATAACTCAGAGAAATAAGTTGACCAGTGTTAGTATCAGAAGGATTGCTAATTACCAACGGTTGAGATGTTTGGTTGATGATTCTGGCAGATTGAGGATTGTGGTAACTAGATATTTTATTCCACCAAGTGTCTGCTTGAGAGCTAATGGCACAACATAGAACTCCACAGCTAATCACTACAGCTATAATTCCTTGCCATATTTGCCGTTGCCAGAAACTAGCATGAGTTAGCTGATAAGCAAACAGATAGGCAACAGCTAGCTGAATACCAATGAAACAAGGGATAAAATACCGAGTAGAAGCTGAGCGTTGCCCACCAAAGATTAAATCTAGCAGCATAAGCGGCAAGATACTTGCCATAATCACAGTTAGGATTAATAACCAAACTTGTTTAGGAGTATGACGACAGACAAAATAGATAGCGTATCCTACTAAAATGAAGAAAATTGGTGGAACAATATAGGTAAAGGGATGATTAAAGGGAAATATTAAATCAACAAAAATATTGCTCAAATTCAGTAACCAAATAAACATTAAAAGCCACCGAGGCATTGGCATATTTGTCCAGGTGGTGTTTTGCTGTAAT
>JAAHGL010000439.1 GCA_010692635.1 Symploca sp. SIO2C1
CTGGAGTTTAGACTAGTTCCCGGTGCAAAACCCAAAAGTCTTACAGTCGGTAAGATAAAAAATCAATCAATCAATCTAACGATGGTGTCCCAAAAGTGCGTGAGATCGCTAATCCTGCATTCGACGCTATCGCGACTGGGAACCGCTGCGCTAGATTAGGCGGGTTGAAGCTGCTCCTCATCCAAACACTGTAAAAAGTGGTGAGATGCCGTAGGGAGCGCTTCAACCTCCGCTACGCCGCCCAATCTTTCCCAGTGGTAGGCTGGAGTGAATCACGATGCTCAGAGTCTTATCCGTTACAAATATTAATAAAAACAGAATAGTAAAAAGGGAGAAAATTTCAAAAATCACAAAATTTAAGTAACTCCCTCAGATGAATAGTAGCATAAGTCAACTTCAAAAATTCAGAATAAATGCTTACAATTGTCTAGGATTTGCCAAGGATGCCACTTTTGATTTATTGGATGCAATTCTAACCACAAGAAATGCCCATTCTTTAGCTGATTTCTCTGTTTCTCCTTTATTTAGACGCCAATGGCATTCAGTTTATGAATGTCTCCAGGATTGTCGCCCAAATCTCAACAAGTTAATGAAGTTATATCTTCAACAAATACCTGGCGATGAGGCTGAATATATTACACTAGCAATAGATCATACTTCTAGTCCAAGACCTCATTCTCCAACTCTTCAAGATCGTGGTTATCATCATCAACCATCAGCCCACCGAAAAGTGACGATAGGACAAGGTTATAGTACAATAGCTTGGATACCAGAAGAAAAAGGTAGTTGGGCACTACCATTAAGGCATGAAAGAATAACCAGTTTTGAAACACCAATTAGTAAGGCAGCTTGGCAATTAAGGCAAGTAACAAAAAGAGTAAATAAACCAGTTATCGCCTTACTAGATAGCGAATATGGTAATGCTTCGTGGGCGAATAAAACAGCAGATATTGAAGCAGATTGCTTAATCAGAATTCGCTCAAATTGCTGTTTATGGGCAGAGCCAGGAGAATATAGTGGTCGAGGGAGACCAAGAAAACATGGGGCTAAATTTAAGCTGAACGAGCAATCAACTTGGTGGTCAGCTTGTGAAATGTTTCAGATACAAGACCCAAAATTAGGAGAAATAAAAGTGCGAAGATGGTCACAATTACACTTTCGTAACTCTCCATCTATCAGTATGAACCTGATTTTAGTTGAGCGCATTGACCCCAATAAAAAAGGTTTATTACAAAAACCATTGTGGCTAGTCTTTATTGGCAAAAAAATGCCATCAATAGAAAAAATATGGTCAAAATATTTGAGGCGGTTTGCCGTTGACCATTGGTATCGATTCCTTAAACAAAGATTACATTGGACATTACCAGCTTTAAGTACACCCCACCAGTGTGAAAGGTGGAGCCATTTAATGCCATTAATGACTTGGCAACTGTGGTTAGCTAAAGATATTGTACAACAACACCATCTGCCCTGGCAAAAACCTCAAACAAATCTAACGCCTGGAAGAGTTGCACAATCAATGTTAGGGCTTTTAGTTGAGATTGGAACTCCCGCACAAGTTCCCAAACCCCGTGGAAAATCAACCGGATGGTTAAAAGGGAAAAAAAGAAACAAACGCACTCGTTATCCCGTGGTCAAAAAAGGAAAAACCGCCAACAAAAAAGCCAAAAACAAGAAGACTTAAACC
>JAAHGL010000044.1 GCA_010692635.1 Symploca sp. SIO2C1
TGCACTTTCATGGGAAATCCCTGAGTAACCTTGGAGAATGGAAGTGCTCACCCACGAGGATAAATGCTTCATTCCTTCTTACTTGTTACTTTTTACTTGTTACTTGTTACTTATTCAGCAAGCCCTATTTCGGCTGTAGGGCAAGGTAAAGAGCCTTTGTCCAAAGTAGTTTTTTAGGAGTGAATTGAAGATACAAGGAGTCGGTAGTAGCTTTTCCATCTGGTTTAAATATTTTAATGGATAATACGAGGCGAAATCCTTCAGATTTATCAATCATTTTATTCAGCTTTTTACTATCAAATAAAGGGTCATTAAATTTTTCGTCACTTACTTTGATATCACGACTTTCACCAGGTACAAGAATTGTTGCTACTTGCTTTTGAGGTACTTCTTGATCATCATCTAGTACACGAATTGCTCGTCGTCCACCACCCTCAAAATCCCTGATAGAACTGCGGTCCCAGTCTATATCAATAGAAGAATTTTCTGATTTGTTTTTAAGATTAAATGCTAGGTGTTTAAAGTCACTAATTTGATAACTTGGTGGTAATTTAAATTTAATTTCTAGCGATTCTTTCAATTCTTGTTCTTCTAGTTGTTCATCTAAAAAATTTGAATTGCCTTCAATAACTACTTGACTTTCCAATGACTCTACAGCTTTAGAGAAAGTTAAAGCAACAATAATTAAATAAACGGTCAAAACTAGTAAATTCATTTCTTTTTATTCCTGATGACGATAATTTTTTTAATTGAATTAAAACTTAATATTTTAATCATTCCGCATAGAAGAAAAATCTTTGAACCAGCCTCGACGCCAGAAAAAGAAAAATAGAACTACCGAGATTACCATCATCACCACCCAGCAAACAAAGTAGCTCCAAGTCCAATCGAGTTCTGGCATGTACTTAAAGTTCATACCATACACCCCAGCAATAAACGTTAAAGGGATGAAAATAGTTGAGATGATCGTCAAGACTTTCATTATCTCATTCATTTTGTGACCTACTGAGGACAGATAAACATCCATCAGGCTAGAAGCTAGTTCCCGATAAGTTTCTACCATATCCAGTACTTGAATTGTATGGTCGTAACAATCTCTCAAGTAAATTTGAACATCAGCACTAATTAAAGAACTGCCATCCCGAATCAGGCTATTGATTGCACTGCGCTGGGGCCAAATTGCTCGGCGCAAGGCTAGTAGTTCCCGCCTGACTTGGTAAATTTTTTCCAAAGTATGGGGTGTAGGGTTGAGGATCACCTCATCCTCTAAGTCTTCGATTCTTTCACCATAGTCTTCCAAAACGGGGAAAAATTCATCAATTACTGCATCTAACAGAGCATAGGCAAGATAATCGGCTCCAGTTTTACGAACCCTGCCTGTATTGGTACGAATGCGAGTGCGTACTGGCTCAAAGCAATCTCGCAGTAGTTCTTCTTGTACAGTAAGTAGATAATTTTTTCCTAATACAAAACTGACTTGTTCACTCCAGAACCCATCTTCATCAGGTTTAGGCATAACCATCAAAGCAATAATCACCAGTTGATCATCGTAATACTCTACTTTCGGTCTTTGGGGTACATTAACAACACCTTCTAAAATCAATGGATGTAACTGAAAAACCTGACCTAGGCGCTGTAAAATCTCCTCATTCCCTAAACCCACTACATCAACCCAAGACACTGACTCACTATTCAAATAGGGACTACAAGCTTCCGGTGTCTCCAGGGAAAGACGGCTTGCATTGGCTTCGTTGTAGTCAATCAAGACAATATCAGTAGGTGATGCATTTGCTTCAATCTTGAGGGTTCCTGGTGCAGTACCTGGTTTATCAAAGTGATAATTCAATAAATTTTCTTTATCATTGGGTTGAGGAATTAAGCCAGAATGCGGAAAACTTCTTGGTGTCATGTACTTTACCTCATAACTTTGATTCGATTAGGACTTAGGTACTCAACTGTCATGCTGAGGTGATAGTGAAGTATCTGGGCTGTCTGGAGATCCTTCGCTATCGCTCAGGATGACATAATTCCGTGGCGGTGCGTAAGTCCTAAAAAATCAAAATTATCTTTGTCCTCTGAAAGCTCTAATGCTTTTTTCTGTACAAATAGCTTGTAGTGGTTTGTCCCAATTATCTATTGGGAGTTCGGGTAAGTAAGCAAATTCAAACACAATTCCGATCGTAGGTATTGTCGCCCACTCGGTCGAACTCAGCAACCGGTCATAAAAGCCACCACCGTATCCCAAACGATATCCTCGGGCATCACAAGCAACGGTAGGCACAAGGATTAAATCTACCTCATCGGGCGTTAATGGTTGGGAATCACCACTAGGTTCAAAAATGCCATAAGCTCCCTTTTGCAGAGGCTCATCGGGTTGCCAACGATGCCAGAACAGAGATTTCCCAACACATCTAGGAAATCCCCAATTGTATTTACTATTGGTAAATAGGGGACTTAGATCTGGTTCTTGGCGAAAACTGAAATAGGCAAGAACTGTTTGAGCTTGGGTAAATAGGGGTGAGGATTGGAGATGACTACAAATGCGATCGCTTTTTTGTCTCCATTCTGACTCAGAAAGCGATCGCCGTTGTTGTAGAATAACCTTACGCAATTCGGCTTTACTTGGCAGTTTTTCCACCTAACACCTAACACCTCATACCTAGGGCTTGCCTCATCGAGTCTATTGATTCGGGTTTTGAAGTAATGAGTAATGAGTAATAAGTGAATTACCCCTCAATTAGCTCCCAGATTTTTTCCATTGTGCAAGGGTTTTGAGCCCATTTGATTCAATTTCCACGGCACAAATTATGAAAAACAATGCAGGAGCACCCTGTTAGGTATAGCTTATACACTCATGCAGCAAGCTCTACCTAACACCTAAGCTTATTGTCTCCTTAGGGAGTTACTCTTGACATAAGCGTGCCAACTCAACTCCATAACTGCCATTTCCTGCCACAAATCATCAGCATCTTCTACTTGCGACAAGACGGCTTCACAATGCTCCTCTCCCAGGATGCTGCAAGCCCAGGAAAGCAAATCATCCTCTGAGCTACAATTTCCATCTGGATAGTGCCAACCTGAACCATATTTGGCGGTTTGTCCATTAGGGTAATACCAATCTGACTTGGATATGGCAGTTTTTCCATTGGGGTAGTGCCAAACTGAACCTGACCAATATTTGGCAGTTAACCCATTGGGATAGTACCAAACTCGACCGATTTTAGCAGATTCTCCGTTAGACCAGCGTACTAAAGACTTTGTTTGTTCTTCAGAGACTTGGCAATCCAATAGTTGTTGATCCTCAACTATATTAATCAGATTTGGGCTAGCCTCTGCTATCCTTGCTAGTCCAGCAATCAAGGTAAGATCAGTACAATCCTCAGTAGCTTCTAATGGTGGAGCGAGTGATGATGAGGACTCAACATCGGTATTTGCCGAGGCATGATTACTAGCAAAGCCCATAACTAGTGCCAGAAGGCAGAAGGCAGAACCCACCCCTAACCCCTCCAAGGAGGGGAACAGAAGGCAGAAGGGAAGAAAGCTTTTACGATAAGCTTTTTGAGCTTTTTTCACACTTTGGTTATTTACGCCGTGCTGCACTAGTAGGGGAATAGCTGAAATTAAAACTTGAATAGCAGGTTTCATAGAATTTAGCAATTTGATATCTGAGACTATAAACTTAACTCATCCAAGGCTTCAAAGTCTTGTAGTAGCGTGACACTACTAAAACTGTAGGTTGGGTGGAACGAAGTGAAACCCAACGGAATATGCGAAGAGTGTTGGGTTACGCTATCGCTCCACCCAACCTACCTATTCCGTCATTCTAGCTAAACCCGCCCCTAATTTCCGATCACTTCTCCGTCCTTATGAAACAGATATAATTTGCTGGTATCCACAGCTAAATTTAGCTGAGCACCGGTATAGACATCCTGGGAAGAAGGTACACGAGCAATCAAAATAGAATTACTTTCCCCTTCCTTGAGACTAGCATCAGTCCCATCATTACTTTCTTCCACCTCAATTCTCGACACAGGGGCGTCAAAATAGACAATCATCTCATGGCCAAGAGCTTCCACTGCCTTGACTTTCACCTGAAGACAGCTATCTAGAGAGATATTGGCATCAGGGAGGTAAAAAGCTTCTGGACGCAAACCAGCAATAATGGGTCGCTTAACATATTGCTCCAATTGAGAGTACTTGTCTACCAAACCCTGCTCTACTGGTAGATGTTGATTACCTATATCAAGAGTAAACGTGCCACTTTCCGTCTTTTGCAATTGGCTGTGAAAGATATTCATCGCTGGAGAACCAATGAAACCGGCGACAAATATATTGGCAGGGTTATCGTAAAGTTCTTGGGGAGGGGCGATTTGCTGTAGCTCTCCAGCTCGCATCACTGCCACACGATCACCCATAGTCATTGCTTCTACTTGATCATGAGTCACATATACCATAGTTGTGCTCTTCTGACGCTGCAATTGGGCAATTTCCGTGCGGATTTGCACCCGCATCTTGGCATCCAAATTAGACAACGGTTCATCCATGAGAAACACTGACGGATTCCTTACTATTGCTCGTCCCATAGCTACCCGTTGTCGTTGCCCCCCAGACAAAGCCTTTGGCTTGCGCTCCAACAACTCTTGCAATCCTAGTTGTTGAGCAGCATCATTGATAAGCTCTTGCCTCTTATTCACAGGTATATTCATCATTCGCAGAGGAAATTCCAAATTCTGCTTTACTGTCATGTGGGGGTAAAGGGCATAATTTTGGAACACCATGGCAATATTACGCTGTTGAGGAGTTTTGTTGTTTACCACCTCACCACCAATAATCAGCTTGCCCGCGCTAATCTCTTCCAAACCTGCTAGCATCCTCATAGCAGTGGACTTACCGCAACCCGAAGGACCAACAAACACTAGAAACTCCTGATCTTGGATTTCTAAGCATAGGTCTTTTATGGCAGTGTAGCCATTGGGGTAAACTTTGAAGACGTGATCAAATTCTACAGCTGACATATTCCTAAGTAATAAGTAATGAGTAATGAGTAATAAGTAATGAGTAATGAGCGCCTGACGGCGAATTCAAAATTCAAAATTCATGCATTGATGGAATCGCAGAAAAAGAAGTAAAAAACTAGTCATATCAAGTAATTCAGCCTTCAATGAGTGTTTCTTGAAAGCCCCCAGGAGCGCTTCGCGCCCCCAATTGAATGGGAGAAACAATTCTCTTCCCTGTTGTCTGACTCGGAGACTCGTTGTTTATTCAGAGATTAACTATTAGCCATTAGCCATTAGCCATTAGCCATTAGCCATTAGCTTTGAGCGTGTTTCTCGAGAGTAATAAGTAATAAAATGACCTTTCTCTATTCCTTTAACCTTTAGTTCCTGTAGCTGCAACACTCTGAACAAACCACTTTTGAAACAGAAAGAAAATAACCAAAACGGGTGCAACCATCATAACACCAAAGGCCATAATATCTCCCCATTGTAGAGGTGGTAAGGTTTGAAAGTAAGTGATCGCTATTGGTAAAGGACGAACTGTTTCATCAATAGTAACCATCAGCGGCCAGAGGAAAGAACCCCACTGACTCAAAAAGTTCAGAATGGCAACACTAGCAAATACAGGTTTTGATACAGGAACGATAATTTCCCAAAAGATGCGTATAGTGCTCGCACCATCTACTCGAGCAGCTTCTTCCAATTCCCTGGGGAGGTCAATAAAGAAAGTATAAAATAGGTAGATTGAGAAAGTGTTGGCGATGAAAGGAAGAATTTGCACAATGTAGGTATTCCGCCAACCCAGCATTGCCATTTGGAAGAATAAGGGAACAGCGATCGCTTCAAAAGGAACAATCATCAAAGCGAGCACCATCAGTAACAGCCAATTTCTACCAGGCCAACGTAAACGAGCCAAGGCATAACCTGCTAAGGAATTGACTACTAAGCCACCTAGGACAACTAGAGCAGTAATGAACGAGGAGTTAAAGAAAAAGCGACCAAAGTTGACCCGTTGAAATACATCACGATAGTTTTCCCAACTAGCCTCACTGGGGATAAAAGCTTTAATGCTGCCTGCTTCTCCCAACACTAAGTCGTCGGGTTTAAAACTGCCGACAATCATAAATACAATGGGTGCGATAAATACTAATGCCAGGATAGTCAATAAGAGGTAGCTGCCCAAAGCATTGAGTAATTTTTTGTTCTTACTTTTTTGAGACATCGTCTTCATTGAGAATTGGGAATTGGGAATTGGGAATTCGGAATTGGGAATTGGGTAAGTTTGCATATCAATTAACAATAATTATTCACCCTCTTGAATTAGGAAACGGATTGATGTTTTATCTAAAGCCACATCTGTACCAATATGCGATCGCAATTTCATTGTTTCCATATCTCAAATTAATCGTAAGCTCTTTCTTCTTTGAGTAGTACCCTTTGTACAATAGTAATTGTCAGTACAATTAGGAAAAATACTACGGTCATGGCTGCACCTTTTGCCATTTTTTGTTGTTCAAAAGCTATTTTTACCGCCTCATACATGACTGTAGTTGTACCGTCATTAGGACCACCTTGGGTCATAATTTCTACTTGGTCAAATAAGCGAAAAGCTAAGATAGAAGTAACCAACATCACAAAGATGAGAGTGTTGCGCAATTGGGGTAAGGTGACGTGGAGAAATTGATTCCACTTATTGCTACCGTCAATAGCTGCGGCTTCATATAATACTGAGGGAATTGATTGTAACCCTGCCAGAATAATCACCATTTGGAATCCCATTCCCTGCCAGAGAGACAAGAGCATAATCGCAGGTAAAGCCAGCATTGGTTCGTGGAGAAAATCTTTCGGCGTCCAAAAACCGAAGGTAATAGACTTTAACAAAGCATTCATCAAACCATTAGCACTAGGAGCATAGATGAGAGTCCAAACGACTGCTACTAGAGACATGGGAAAAACTACTGGCATGAAGAACAGGGTGCGAAACAATGCCATCGCTTTGAGGGGACGGTTCAGCAGTAAAGCCAGTCCCAAAGCTAATGCTGTTTGTACTGGTACTATCACCATGGCAAACACAGCATTATTGAATAAGGCACGGAAAAAGGTAGGGTCACTAAAAATTCTTCTGTACTGCTCAAAGCCTATCCACTTCAGTGGCAAAGGCGAACCAAGTCGGAGGTTGGTAAAAGAAAGTACCACTGCTAATAAAAAAGGTAAAGCGATAAACAAGAACAGTCCTGCAAAAGCTGGTCCTGCCATCGTCAATGCCGTTAATCTATCATCTTTAGGTTGGTCATTAGTCATTTGTTCTTTGGGAATTGGGAATTGGGAATTGGGAATTGGGAATTGGGAATTGGGAATTGGGAATTGGGAATTGGGAATTGGGAATTGTTTCCTCATCTCCCTCCGCTTCCCTAGCTTCCCCAGCTCCCACAGCTCCCTCAGCTTTTCGTTAAGAGGATGGATATCCTTCGTTGTCCTCAATATCTTGGTTAATCGTAATTACGGCTTTGTTTAAGGCTGTTGCTACATCTGTACCGTGGCGAATGTCGGCAAAGGCTTGCTGGAAGATTGAGGTAATGACTGGGTAGGCTGGGGTTTGGGGACGAGGAATGCTCTTTCCGTTCAATAGCTGGGATGAAAATAGGCGTAATGGACCACCTTCAGCGTAAAGTGGAGATTGAGCGATCGCTGTTTTGGTGGCAGGTACGGCTCCATTGGCATTAGTCATTGCCAATACTTGATCGGTTTCCAAGAGAAATTCCAGGAAGCGCATGGCTGCTTCGGGGTCTTGACATTTGCTAGTAATCCCCCAGTTCCAGGAACCTTGACCAGTTTTCGACCCTTGCCCAAAATTGGGTAGGGGCAATAATACTAAATCATCTCCTAGAGCTTCGAGATAATCTTGGTATACCCAGTGACCTACCAAAGAAAGAGCCACTCTGCCTTTAGTAAAAGCAGCATCATCAATATTGGGGTCTACATACCCTTGTTGTATCCAAGACTGTAGTTGCTCCATTACCGCTATAGCTGGTTCGCTATTAAGCACGCTGGTGGCTGATTGGTAGTTTTGGCGATTAATCAGATCACCTCCCGCTGATTGAATCAGGGGAGAGAAGCCATAGGTAAACCACTCTCCTCGATAGTTAAGTTTTAAGTCAATGACTTGACCATCGGGGTCTTTTTTGTTCAGAGCAGCAAGGACTTGCTCAAATTCGGCAGTTGTCCAGGCATCCTCATTACTCTTGGGAATGCGAACTCCAGCTGCAAGAAACTGCCTGCGGTTTCCATAAATACCAAGTCCAGAGTCAAAAGTACCCACGGAATAGAGTTTGTCTTGATAAGTACCCTGGTTAATAATCGAAGGTAGCAGATCCTGGCGAACTTCCGGTGTCAGTAGCTCGTCTATGGGAATGAGGTTTTTTTGCCAAACATAGTTGTAGACAAAGGGACCATCAAATTCCAGCACATCCGGCAGATCTCGAGAAATTGCTGCTGCTTGGATTTGGGCGTTATAGGAACCTTCTGGGAGGAATTTGACTTCAACGGTAATTTCCTTTTGGGAAGCATTGAAACTTTCCACCTGTTGCTCAATAGTTTGACGCTCTGCTTCTGGGCCTGAGTGAGCCCAAACTTGGATAGTACCTGGAGGAGTAATTTTATGGGGACACCCGATCAAAAACAGCAGCAATGCTGTTAGTATGGTTAGCCAACGCCATTCTTTCAAAATCATGATTTAGTTATTGGTCATTTTTCCCATGTCACTGGTCATTAGTGGACTTAAACGAAGTTTAAGCGCCAATATACCCAAACCCTCTTGGTAAGCAGCAAATAGATCGATATTCTGCACAGTGAACCAAATACCAACAGAGCTGGTGAAAGTTATTCAAACTATAACCCTCTTGTTTTGCGATTCGATTAACTCAGTAACAAGTCCTTAATTTTAGAGATATTTCTTGATTTTGGTCTTATTATTGAGTTATTGCAGAAGCAATGATTTGACTATCGGGGCTGAAAGCAACTCCCCAAACTACACCAATCTGACTAGATAAATTTTTCAACAATTTATCTAGGCGCACTAGCGGCTTCTCCTAGAGTAGGACGCTTCAATAGTCGGTTTACGAAGTGCAATACCACAAAATGCAAGTCGTGGGATGAGCTTAATCACTGGGATTATCCACAAAAGGGAATTATAAGTGATTATCCGAACTTGATATTATTCAGCAAGCCCTAATTCCAGCTTGAACAGTAACCAACACCCTACGGGGAATTGAACATAGGGTATGTCCCGCTACGTTAAAGAAATTCAAAAATAACTAATGATGCAACACAGTGAAGGAACTTTCAATGGTGCTGGAGGATTGAAGCTGTACTATCAAAGTTGGCATCCATCGGAGCAGCCTCATGGAGTTTTGGTGATTGTGCATGGACTTGGTGCTCACATTGGTCTATTCGGTAATGTAGTGCAGCATCTGATACCCTGTGGCTATGCTGTCTATGGATTCGACCTGCGCGGTCATGGGCGATCACCGGGTCAACAAGGATATATTAGCTCCTGGGCAGAATTTAGAGAAGATTTGGGCGCTTTATTGAGGCTCGTTGAGAAGCAGGAGCCAGGCTGTCCGCGTTTTTTGCTAGGCCACAGCGTGGGAGCCTTGATTGCCTTAGAATATGTTCTGCGCTCCTCAGGAGAATTACAGGGCGTGATTGCTCTCGCACTAGCCCTAGGGGAGGTGGGAGTTTCACCCCTCAAACTGACTCTAGGTCGTATCCTCTCACAAGTGTGGCCCCGCTTCAGTCTTGATACTGGAATAAACCATTCTGCTGGCTCACGAGATCCAGCAGTAATAACAGCCTATGCCCAAGATACCCTGCGGCACACTAGAGGGACTGCACGTCTAGTTACAGAGTTTTTGGCGGCGGCTGCTTGGATACAAGATCATGCAGCTGATTTGCAGCTACCACTCCTCATTCTCCACGGTGATGGAGATAAGGTGGCTCCCCTCGAAGCAACTAGTGCTTTCTTTGACCAGGTGACCTTCCTGGATAAGGAACTAAAAGTGTATCCTGGGGTCTATCATGAAATTCACAATGACTTCAATTATCAGGAAATGTTGGCAGATTTAGAAGATTGGCTCGAACGGCATCGGAATGAAGTAATGAGTAATGAGTAATGAGTAATAAGTAATGAGTAATAAGTAATGAGTAATAAGTAATGAGTAATAAGTAATGAGTAATAAGTAATAAGTAATGAGTAATAAGTAATGAGTATTATAGGATGTACTTCGTAAAAATGAGAAACGCTGTAATTTTAGTATTAAAGTTATCAGCATTCTAAATTCTAAATTCTAAATTCTAAATTCTAAATTCTAAATCTTGTTTTATTCTAAACACCACGCTCAAACAAAGCTAGAGTTTATTCCACCAGCTTTCAATCCCTTGGTTCTCAAAATTGCTCAGTGGTCATTGCCATTTTTGCTACGGTTTCGGATTCGCTCTTGGTTACCAGCAGGACTAAGTCGCTTTGAAGCAACCAATATGGAGGTTTTAGTCGATCTCTATCGCCAATTTCAGGAAGGTAAAATTCGTTTTTTAATCGCATTTCGTCACTCTGAAGTTGATGATCCGCTGTGTATGTTACAACTGCTTTCCAACATTTTGCCAAGGGAGGCTCGTAAAGCAAGTATTTCCCTGCAATACCCTACTCATAGTTATTTTCTTTACGAGCGAGGGATGCTTTTGTGGGCGGGTGATTGGCTCGGTTGGATATTTTCTGGGGGAGGAGGTATTCCCATTCATCGAGGTAGGCGCATGGATTGGTTTGCTATGCGCACAGCACGAAAGCTGTTTGTTAATGGTAAGTTGCCTATAGCTGTAGCTCCAGAAGGAGCGACTAATGGCCATAGTGAAATTGTCAGTCCCTTACAACCGGGTGTGGCTCAGTTGGGGTTCTGGTGTGTAGAAGACTTGCTCAAAGCTAATCGTTCTGAACAAGTTTTAATTTTGCCAGTTAGTCTTCGATATAGCTATATCCAGCCAAATTGGGCAAAGTTAGATTGGTTGTTGAGTAAATTGGAAGCTGATACAGGTTTACCAGTGCAGCGGATCGGAAAGTCTGCTAGTAGCGATCGCCAGGATATACTATATCAGCGTCTATTTCAGTTAGGGGAACATCTCCTCTCAGAAATGGAGCAATTTTACCATCAGTTCTACCATAAAAATTTCCCAGAACCAGCTTCAATCCCTACGGAGCAAGCGGCGGATGCTAACCAAGTACTTGCTATTCGACTCCAAAATTTACTCAATGTGGCTCTAGAGGTAGGGGAAGAATATTTTGGTTTGCCAACCGAGGGAACTGTGATTGAGCGTTGTCGCAGATTAGAGGAGGCTGGCTGGCAATATATCTACCGGGAAGATATACCAGATTTGAACTCCTTATCTCCTGTGAAACGAGGTTTAGCAGATTGGATTGCTGAAGAAGCCAGTATACGGATGCGACATATGCGTTTAGTAGAAAGTTTTGTCGCGGTAACTGGAACCTATATTCGGGAGAAACCTACTTTTGAAAGGTTTGCCGAAACTGCTTTAATCTTATTTGATACGATCGCACGGATCAAAGGTCAGAGAATACCCCCTCGTCCTCGTTTAGGTAAGCGATCAGTAAAGATAACTGTAGGAGAACCAATCTCAGTTAGCGATCGCTGGACAATATATCAGAAAAACCGTCAAGCCGCTAGACAATCGGTTTTTCAACTAACACAAGACTTGCAAGGGGCTTTGGAGGAAATGATTTAGAATTTAGAATTTAGAATTTAGAATTTAGAATTGGGAATTGGTAGATATCTCCTTTCTCTCCTCATCTTCCCCAGCTCCCCCAGCTCCCCAGCTCCCCATCCCCTCTCCCCATCTCCCCATCTCCCCATCCCCTCTCCTGCACTAACTGCTTTTGCCGATTAAAATATGAAGTAATGTAAAAACTTTAGAAACAGCAGATTTAGAAATTATGGGACTCTTTGGATTTGGTAAGAAGATAACTCTGCCTACTGTTGAGGAGGCATTACCGGGAAGGGCAGAATCTATGCCAGTTCCTGCTAAGCACTTTGTTAATGGTAACCCTCTCAAGCCTCCTTTCCCTGATGGATTAGAGACGGCGATGTTTGGTATGGGGTGCTTCTGGGGAGCGGAACGCAAATTCTGGCAGCAGGAGGGAGTATTTACAACAGCAGTAGGTTATGCTGCTGGAGTAACACAGAATCCCACCTATAGAGAAGTTTGCACCGGAATGACGGGTCATAATGAAGTAGTTTTGGTGGTTTTTGACCCCAAAGTGGTTAGTTATGAGGATATCCTGAAACTCTTCTGGGAAAGCCACGATCCTACCCAAGGTATGCGTCAGGGTAATGATGCTGGCACTCAGTACCGCTCCGGGGTTTATGTTTATTCAGAAGCACAAAAGAAGTTAGCTGAAGCCTCACGAGATGTTTATCAGGAAGCTTTGAGTGCAGCTGGTTATGGAAAAATTACCACTGAGATTATTGAGGCTCCTGAATTCTACTACGCAGAAGATTACCATCAGCAATACCTTGCCAAAAATCCCGGTGGCTACTGTGGTTTAGGTGGAACTAAGGTTGAGTGTCAGGTAGAGGAATTAAGAATTAAGAATTAAGAATTGGGAATTGGGAATTGGGAATTGGGAATTGGGAATTGGGAATTGGTGAATGTCAATATTTCCCTTATCTATTCCCAGCTTCCCCAGCTCCCCCAGCTCCCCCAGCTCCCCCAGCTCCCTATCTCCCCATCCCCTCGCCATTCCTTCTAAGAGCAAGCCATAATAGCTGTCATAAGGAACTCAAAAAATCGGCATGGTTTGGGAGCTATTGGCGGGGATTGGTGGGAGTGCGGTGAAGCCAGTTACGGCAAAGATATCGAAGGTACTGGTTGAGAAAGTCACCACTAAGTTGAATCCCTCGGATTTGGAGCAGGCTTTGCAGGGGGGATTGCTGGCGACTCAGGAGTATGAGAAGAAACTGCCACAGAATCAGCGTTTATTTTACCGTTGTTTCCCGGATACTGTGCCTGGATTTCTGGAGCGGTTCTTTCAGGAAGCGATAGTTGAGCAGGAATTGCAAAAACCGCTGAGGGATGCTGGTACTCCCAAGGTGGAATATTTGGTAAAAGTTTTCCAGCAAGTAGCTGAGGCACATTTAAAGGGAGAATATACGGCAGCTAGCCTGGAATCTTGGCTGGAAGTATTTACTCGAGCTTATCTGGAAAAAACGAGTACTTATCTGAAATTTCAAGTTGCCAAAGCAGATTATTTTCGGCAATTAGCTATCTACTTTGATGATGTTAAATTTGCCGGGATTGCTGTTGAGGGACAAGAAGGGGAAAAATCAGAGAGGCTGGAACAAATTTTTGTTATGCCGGAAGTGATGGAGGAGACTGCGGCAAGTCAAATTACTCCTGATTTAGAGTTAGGCATAACAACAACCACTACAGCATTGTTTCAAACTCAAAAATCTGATGTAGGGGCGAAGCATTTGGGCGATAATTTATCGATAAAACCCAAGGTATACAGTCCAAATGCTTCGCCCTCTGTCAGTTGGGAAAAAACTGGGAGGAGATTTTCCGCAGAACAGTTGTTGAGTCAAACTACAGCTCGTAAATTAGTGATACTGGGAGACCCTGGTATTGGTAAAACTACTTTAATGAGCTACTTTGCGGTGATGCTGGCACGGCAGCAGCCGGAAAAGTTGGGTTTAACGGCACAGGTGGATTGGTTACCAATTCTGCTGCGGATTCGGGATTTAGCGAGAGTGCCAGATATAGGGATTTTGGATTATATTCAACAGTTTGCTCAGAAGCATTTAACTGTGGCAACTCTGCCAGTGGGTTTCTTTGAACATTGGTTAAAAGCAGGAAAAGCTTTAATTTTATTAGACGGTTTGGATGAGGTAGCTAATCCGGCTAAACGGGAAGCAATAGTAGATAAAATAAGGTGTTTCCTGGGACAATTCCAGCAAAATCCTGCAATTATTACTTCTCGTCCCGCTGGCTACCGCCGGGACTTTTTCCAAACCACGGAGTTTTCCCACTATTGGCTGCAAAAGTTTGATCAAGAGCGGATTCAACTATTTATTGAACAATGGTACAACAGCCGCATCCGCGACCCCAAGGAAGCTCAACGTTGTAAGGATAGTCTCAAGCAAGCACTGGGAGAACAAGACAGAATTCAGCTGTTGGCACAAAACCCGTTGCTGCTGACAATTATTGCTCTGATTCACCGCTATGAGGCGTATTTACCGAGAAAGAGGTATAAACTCTATGACCGGGCTGTTAAAACTCTGTTAACTAATTGGGAAACTAGAAAAGGTGTGGATGGGCATTGGCAATTAGAGTATCTCACCAGGGATGACTTAGAGCGGTTGATGCAACGCCTTGCCTATTGGATTCATACCCAAGGAGACACGGGGGATAAGGAAGGTGGTACGCTAATTGACCGGGATGAGTTGATTTCCCGGTTAAGTAAATTCATTGCTGAGCAGAAACGGCTGGAGCGGTATCAAGCGAAGGAAGAAGCTAAGCGCTTTTTGCAGTTGGTGCAAAATCGGGCTGGTTTATTAAATGAACAAGGGCAAGACTGTTATGCTTTTGTCCACAAGACATTTCAAGAGTACCTGGCAGCGGAGGAAATTCGCTACCGTCAGGAAGATGATGATTTTAGGATTGTGTTGGAGCATATATACCAATATCTCCACAATCCTCACTGGCGAGAAGTTTTGCTCTTGCTGATTGCTCAGCAAAAACCTAAAAAGGCGACGAAGGTGCTGGAGGCAATTTTGGGGCGGGATACGGTTTATGAAGTTTGGTTGCACCGCAATCTCTTCTTTGCTGGTAGTTGTTTGGCAGAGGATATACAGGTTGCTGAGGAGGGTTTGGTTACAGAGATTTTGCAGCGGTTGGTGGCATTGGAGATTGGTAAGGATGAGCGGGTTGGTAGAAACATCCGCAATCAGGTTATGCAGACGCTTTGCAGTTTGTCTGAAAGTAGGTTTGAGAAGCAAGCGCTGAAACTAGTGAGGGCTGTTGAAGATTATTTTGACGAAGATGAAGAACGATTGTGGAAATATCAGGCAGCATTGGGGGAAAAGGAGGTAGTAATTGAGATGCTGCTGGAGCAACTGACGGATGAAGATAACCTGGTGCGTAGCAATGCTGCTTCAGTTTTGGGCAACTTAGGTAAGGATTCTGAGGCAGTGGAGAAGGCACTGCTGAAGCTACTCACAGATGGTGATTCAGAGGCGCGTATTTGGGCAGCTGAGGCGTTGGGTGATTTAGGTAAGAATTCAGAGGAAGTACACCAAGCACTGCTAGCGCTACTCATAAATGATGATTCAGAGATGCGTATGTGGGCTGTTTGGGCGTTGGATAATTTAGGTAAGGATTCAGAGGAAGTACACCAAGCACTGCTAGCGCTACTCACAGATGATGATTCAGAGGTGCGTATGTGGGCTGTTTGGGCGTTGGATAATTTAGGTAAGAATTCAGAGGAAGTACACCAAGCACTGCTAGCGCTACTCACAGATGATGATTCAGAGGTGCGTTTCTCGGCTGTTAAGGCATTGGGTAATTTAGGTAAAGATTCAGAGAAAGTACACCAAGCACTGCTAGCGCTACTCACAGATGACGAGCAACTGATGCGTATCCGGGCTGCTGAGGGGTTAGTTAAATTGGTTAAGGATTCAGAGGAAGCAAACAAAGTACTGCTAGCACTACTCACAGATGACGAGCAACGGGTTTGTCTCCGGGCTGCTGAGGTTTTGGGTAATTTGGGTAAGGATTCAGAGGAAGTACACGAAGCACTACTAGCACTACTCAAAGATGATGGGCAACTGGTGCGCACCTCTGCTGCTGAAGCATTGGGTAATTTGGGTAAGAAATCTAATGAGGTTACCCCTGCTGTCATCCACTGGATAGAGCAGCACCAGGATTCAGAGTATGTAGGCAGCGGGATTGATGCGCTGTGGGATTTGGTAGTGCAGTAGGACTTACGTACTCAATTGTCATGCTGAGGTGATAGTGAAGCATCTCAGCCGTCTGGAGATCCTTCGCTATCGCTCAGGATGAGATAATTCCGTGACGGTGCCTAAGTCCTACCGCAGGATGAGGGATGAGGTAAATGTAGGGTGGGTTAATTCAATTTGCGATCGCTCCTGTCATCCTGTTTGCAAAGCAAGGGGTAGTATCTGGTGAGATTCTTCACTGCACTATCGCGGAGTTTACCCTCGAATGAAGTAAAGGGTTCAGAATGACAAATAGGAATAAGCTTAGACGCATTCACCTTGGATGTTTCGGACAGGCAAGATGCCTGTTCCACAAGAAGCTGATGATTGAATTTGGTGCAAATTAGATGCGTTTTAGCTTACACAAGTAAATCTAGGGTAGGGCTTGCTGTATAAGTGTGAAAGCTATGCTATACTTGGCTTCCAATCATTTGGCAAACCAAACACGTCCAAGGTTTTTGCATCGATGGGCTCAATTTCTTGGCACCAACTTGGGAAATTTCCTAACACCTAACACCTCCAACCTCACCTACTACCTACCACCTACCACCTACCACCTATTCAAACCCGAAAGTTACGACTTATTCAGCAAACCCTAGGGTAGCAAGTTAGAAAGGGTTATGTGTGCCGAATTTAGCCATGAACAGGAAGAACACTAAGAGCAGCGATCGCTACAAAAATTAAAGCAGAAACAGTTTCTAAAAGAGCAATATACTGGATTTTAGCGGTACGATACCACTGTAACTGCCATGCAATTAGACCAAATTTATCAATTATCAATTGATAACACAGAGCTTCTTTTGCCTATGAGCCAATAAGTAGTCATTTCTCCTTTACCCTTCACCGAAATTGCTCCCCGTTTCTCTAACTTATACTTATGCTTTAACTTTTCATAAGTAACTTCTGTTACTTGCACTCGTCCTGGTTCACCAGAAGATTCCATGCGAGAAGCAATATTGACAGCATCTCCCCAGAGATCATAGATAAACTTCCTCGTACCAATTACCCCAGCAACTACCACCCCTGTATTAATCCCAATTCTAATTTGGAAACTTTCCCCTTGCTGAATTTGGAAACGCTCAACTGCTTCTTGCATCAGCAGTGCCATTTCCGCAATCACCTCAGCGTGATCTGATCTTGGTACAGGTAATCCAGCAGCTACCATATAGGCATCGCCGATGGTTTTGATCTTTTCTAAACCTAGTTGTTCAGCAAATTGATCAAAGGTAGAAAAAATTTGATTGAGCCAGTTAACTAGTTCAATGGGATCTAAGCGAGATGATAAAGAGGTAAAACCGACAATATCAGCAAATAAGATCGTAACTTCATCAAAATTTTCTGCGATCGCTTTTTGATCCTGTTTGAGCTGTGCCGCGATCGGTTCAGGTAAAATATTCAGTAGTAAGTTCTCAGCTTTCTCTTGCTCGATAGAGATTTTTTGTAACATCCAGTTAATGGTATGAGCAAGGCTAGTTAATTCATCTTCACCTTTGACTTCTACCCGTATGGATAGGTCGTTAGTTGTACCGATAGCTCTAACATCAGTGCTGAGTTTAGTCAACCGCAATAGAACCATTCTTTCTAAGAGTAAGAGCGTACTAGCACCAAAAATTATTCCTACAACTAATAGAGATAAAAGTAGGTAGCGCAGACTAATTAGACCTTGTTTATAGATATCTCTGGGAATGTCTACTCGCAAGAGTAGGGCTGGTTTGCCATAAATATCCGGTAGCAAACTATATCCAGCAATAACATCAGCATTGAGAGGTTTAATTTTGATCGGAGCCTGAGCCAAACTGCCCGAGGATTCTACTTGTATGTTTTCTAGCTCAGAGCGCACAGCTTGCATATCGCTAGGAAGTTGGGGATTGTCTACTCGGTAAACCTCCAGGGATAATTGGGTACGTTGCTCTAGCTCTTGGATTTTCTTGTCATCCAGATAGCGCCCCATAATGAGAGTACCTCGCATCGGGCCAGTACCTTCACTAGTGACAATTGGTTGGGAGGCAACAATTAACGGCTCTTCTTTTAGAAACAGGATACCTTGGATTTTGCTTCTAGTATTTGGGTGCTTAAGTAGGATACTCTGATCCGTGACCAGTTTTTCCCGTAAGCTGTCCGGCAGAGGCATTTCCTGTAGCGGTTCTAGCTGAAATCCTTTGCCAAAAACTTGCTCGTCCTGGTTATTGAACAACAATAAAAAGTTAATCTTGAGAAAAGCAAAAGAGCTATCAACTAGGTTAGCTTGGACAAACTCCTTGTTCTTATCTTCAATAAAAGCATAAGTATCATCCCAAGCTGCCCAATCTTCCACTGTGAGGCTCAATTTTTGGAGTTCTTCTTCTAGAGCTTCTTGTAGTCTCTGGACATTCCGACGGGTATTCTGTTGCTCAAGTCGGGCAAAACTACCTAGGATAATAGTAGATAGGCTAGTATAGAGGACGGCAATTAGACCTACTAGGAGGATGCTAATTAGCAGCAGTGTTTTTTGTCGAAGGCTCATGGGGTCACAGAATTAGTTAATGCACCCTGTCTCAGGTAGGACTTCTAGATCCTAGATTACCTCAACTGCCAGGAGGCTTCTTCTATAATCGAAAATCTTCCTTGTCTACTTTCCTCCCTTGTCTGATCTTCACCGAATTATTAAAAACCTACCCTTGTGAGAGCTCCCCCAGCTTTCTCAAACCGTTAGAGACAGGGATAGTTAGGGCTTGCTGAATAAGTAACAAGTAACAAGTAAAAAGTAACAAGTAAGAAGGAATTAAGCATTTATCCTCGTTTTGAGCACTTGTATTCCCCAAGGTTACCCAGGGATTTCCCATGAAAGTGCAAGGTTTCTGGAGCCCATCGATACAATTTCCTTGCACTTATTTAGCACAAAAATGCTTGAAAGCATTCTCTGGTATAGCTTCCACACTTATGCAGCAAGCCCGAAATAGGTCAAGATCTTGCTACCCCCCTTATTCCCCCCTTACTAAGGGGGGAAATCTTGTCCTCCCCCTTACTAAGGGGGAGCTAGAGGGGGTCAACCCCCAGCCAATTCGCCAACAACATCAGTCATTAGTCATTAGTCATTAGTACTAATGACTAATGACGCGAATCCCACGTACTTTAGTCGTGGGATGAGCTTAACTGTAGTTCTTTCTGCCGATGAGCCAATAAGTGGTCATTTCTCCTTTGCTTTTCACAGTGATTTTACCTCGCTGTTCCAATTGATACTTGTTCTGCAACTGCTCGTAAGTAGCAGCAGTCACCTGAATCCTCCCTGGCACTCCTTGAGTCTCCATCCGAGAAGCTATATTCACCGTATCCCCCCAGACATCATAGGCGAATTTTTTGATACCGAGTACTGCTGCTACCACTGGTCCCCCGGTATTAATACCTATCCTCAAGGCAAGAGGTTGCCCATTGGGCCATGTAAATTTTGCGATCGCTTGTTGCATATCCAAAGCCATCTCCGCGATCGCTAGTGCATGATCCGGGCGCACAACAGGCACTCCCCCAGCTACAAAATAGGCATCCCCAATAGTTCTAATTTTTTCGACACCGTGCCACTGTGCTAACTGGTCGAAGGTAGAAAAAACTTGATTTAATAAGTTAACTACTTCCGTAGGAGGCATACAGCCAGAATTGGCAGCAAACTCAACTATATCGCTAAACAAAAAGGAAGCCTCATCATATTGTTTAGGCATAGCCCTGTGGTTTTGCTTCAATTCCTCAACGATTGTCTGAGGCAAGGTATTCAATAATAGGCGTTCTGACTTTTTCTGCTCTTCTCGCAGTGCATTATTCAGCGCCCGGAGGTTCAGGTGATTCTCTACACGAGCTAGTACTTCTTCCCTCTGAAATGGTTTGGTGATATAGTCTACACCACCTACTTTAAAGGCTTTAACCTTGTCCCAAACTTCATCAATAGCACTGATAAAAATTACCGGAATCTCTTTAGTTTGGTCATGAGCTTTCAACTGCTCACAGACTTTATAGCCATCCATCTCGGGCATTTTGATGTCGAGTAAAATTAGATCTGGTGGTGCTGCTTGAGCGGATCTTAGTGCTATTTGACCATTCAGCGCTTTACCGACTTCATAACCTTGCTCCGTTAGGAGCGTTGATAACAGACGCAAGTTATTGGGTGTATCATCAACGACGAGAATGTTCGCCCTTGGGGACTTAGTTAGATGGCAATTCATAAAAATTCTCCCGCCTAGATAACCCCATACCCTGATGGCTAGAAAGGAAGGCGGGGCAGGGTATAACGCCTTCAATTAGTAAAAAAAGCCCCATCCGTTTCTCGGTGAGGTGTGTTTACGCTGTAACCTGAGCCCGTTGAATTAACTCTATGACTTGATCAAAAAGAAAATTATCTGCCCAATCCCTTAAGCTATTTGCTAGAGGAGAATGAACTTCAGGGATTTGCTCAACAAGCTGAATAATTTCATGATCCAGGCATTTGAGCGCTGCCTGGTTTAAGTTTTCCAGCCACTCCTTTGGCATATTAGATAAGTAAAAATCGAGGGATCGGTCAGCAGAGTTTATTAAGTTACCTTGAATTGCCTCATCTTTTTTCTTAACCGCCAAATCTTCGTAGAGATAGCGCACTCCTAAATGTTGAGCTATTTTTTCCCAGAGCACTTCTTCTCGGAAAGGCTTACTCATGAAATCATCACAACCTGCTGACAAAACAGCAGTTCGCTCCTCTTCAAAGACACTAGCAGTTAAGGCAATAATAATGGTATTTGTTGTTGGTTGTTTGAGAATTGGGAATTGGGAATTGGGAATTGGGAATTGGGAATTGGGAATCGAATTTTGAATTGAAGCTCCCTTGTCTCCCCCAGCTTCCCCAGCTCCCCAGCTCCCCATCTCCCCATCTCCCCATCTCCCCAGCTCCCCAGCTCCCCATCTCTCCATCTCCCTCTCTTTTGCTTTAATTTCCTTGGTTGCTTGATACCCATTCATCACTGGCATGCGGATATCCATCAAGATTAGATGTGGTGAGTAAGTTGACCAAATTTCAATCGCTTCTTGGCCATTTTCAGCTTCATGAACTGAGAAACCTATAGATTTGAGCAACTTGAGCAAAAATAAACGACTCTTTGAGCAATCATCAACCACTAAAATGCGATATTCCGGTTGATTTGGTGCTAAACCAATTACCTTAGGGTTTTCCTGGGATGCTTTAATCTCAGTAGCTTGAGCAAGGGTAACTTGGATCTCAAAGGTAAAAGTTGTCCCCCTCTTGGGAATACTGGTGACATTGATTTTTCCTCCCATCAGTTGCACAATTGTCTGGCTAATCGCTAAACCCAATCCTGTTCCTTGCCGGGATTTACAACCTGTTTCCGTTTGTCCAAAAGCAGTAAATAATTTGTCCATTTCCTCTGGAGCAACACCAGGGCCAGTATCTTCAACTTCAAAATGGATTATTGTTTGGGAATTGGGAATTGGGAATTGGGAATTGTTAATATCTCCTGGGTTTCCACATCTCCGTGTCTCCACGTCCCCGCGTCCCCGCGTCTTCCTATTTCTCCATCTCTCCTTGCTCCCCAGTCTCACCCGCAGAGTTACACTGCCCTCTTCAGTAAATTTGATGGCATTGCCTAGAAGATTAATCAAGATTTCACGTAGCTTACCCTCATCTGCTTGCACATATTGGGGAACATCTGACGAACACTCGAAAATCAGCTGTAATCCCTTGGTTACAGCTTTGAGTTGCAGCATCTGTTTGAGGTTGTCCAGAAAACAGTACAAGTCAAAGCTATTATTCTTCAAAGTGCTTCTACCTGCCTCAATTTTGGACATTTGCAGAATATCGTTGATCAATTCTAGAAGATGTTTACCAGAGAGATTGATGATGCTTAGGTATTGCTGTTGCTCAGTAGATAGAGATGAATCGCGAACCATCACTTGGGTAAAACCCAAGATGGCATTGAGGGGAGTGCGCAACTCATGACTCATGTTTGCCAGAAATTGGCTTTTGGCTCTATTGGCAGCATCCGCAGTGGTTTTAGCTAAGGCAAATAACTGGGATTGAGCAAGGACTAGAACCCGCATATCTAGTAACCGCCACTGTCCATTTAATCCTTTGAGAATAATTGGTTCATAAGCCATAGAGTCTGAACGCTGGAGAGCCAGTTCCACTGCCTTGTCAATAGAGCAAGTTACACTCAGCACTAGATACTTTTGCAAAAAAGTTTTCCTATCTATAATCCCTTCAAAATCAGCAATTGCGCTCCACATTGACTGAATTGGATTTCTCAAGTAAATCTCTAATCCGTGGGGACCGGACTCATAGGGACGACTTAGCCACTCAAAAAATTGATTTCTGGAGATCATGCCTATCAGTTGACTATTAGTCGTAATTATGACTCCCGGTAGCTCTAGTTGCTGCTGAAACTTTTTGGCTACAACCTTGCCCAAAGTCGTCAAGCTAACTTGAAAGTCATGACTAGGGAGGTCTGCCAGATTTGAATCAAGAGTAAGCCTATCTAGTTTTTGTACAAGCACAATGGACTTTGGGTGGCTAGGGTGTATTCAATGGGTTGCGCTCAAGAGTGCTATTCTTCGCTTCCCTAGGAGAGTTGAAGAATAGACATTGGTAGGATTGGGGGATTGGGAGAGCTTTTCGGAATTGATGCGTGTCCCTGACTTAAGACTCAACACGAACACTTCACTTACTTAATGACAGATATTGGTGTTGATGAGAATAGTTACTTCGATTCTAACCCTATCAAAAGCTAAAGTCAGGGTCATAATTGATAATTTTGGCGGTATTACGTTGACTTACAGCAACTTACCTGCTAGCTCCTGACAAATCTCCAGAAAGGCTAGTACTGCTGCGCTGCACTAGATTGGTAATTTAGGTTTTACCTAAGATTACTTTTATATATATTAGAAATAATTTAATTATATGATTGAATGATTTGTTACTCTCTCAAGAGCAATCTGACCAATAACAGAGCATCTAATCTATTCATGATTTTAGCTGCGTGCCAAATCAGAAGGGAATTTTTGACGAGGAATACGCAATGCCTGCTTGCGATTTTCTAAGAGTTTTATGACTTCGTTAGCAATTATTCTAACTAGCTCAGGATCGCAGCTAGCTAGGAAATCTTCAGAAGAAATAGTTCCTTGAAAAAATTTACGGGATTGCTCTCGAAGTGCCAGAATACCATCAAAACCGATGAATTTGATTACAAAAGCAGTTAAAGGAGAAGTTTTTATATCATAATTACCCCCATTACCACGCCCTAATATGAATAAATTACATACTTCTTTTTCAATATAATTTGTCGGTTGATATGGTTTGATTAAATTAGGAAAAGTATCTCCCAATCTACCTAGAAAATATCCAGAATCTGGTAATTCTCCCATCATGATTGCCAAAGAAATATCTTGACTTAGACGCAAAGATAGTGCTTCAAGAATAGCATTTGCTATCAGTTTACTTTCTAAATATAGCCGTCCTATTTTGATGTTTTCCTTGGCTTGCTCAACTAGATTGTGGTAAGTTTCATCGTCCGGTTCTCCTTGAAAATGTTGAAAAATAGTTTCTGGATTGAGAAAATTCATGAAGCCTGTCATTTTTTGAATGGCTATTCTATAATCGCGAACTGTGTAAGCACCCGATTTTTGCAGATTATGGTTGGTTTCTGGTAAAAGATTCCAAGTGTTGGCTAAAAAAACTGCTGAACTCGGATGGGCAAAACTACCCACATCTCTGTTGGTTACTCTTACCGACTGCTTAACCGTTTGTCTAATTTCTTCATCTGTCAACTTTAGATTAAACTGCTCATTGGTTGACTTCAAACGCTGGTATAATAATTGACTAGGATTTAAACCTGATTCTGAGATTGGTCTAAAGGGAATCGTAGCTTCGATACAAGCCGTCAGCTGCACTATGAGGCTAGAACTAAAAAAAGACTCCAGAGCTTTGGCCGCAACAACCGCACTCAAGAACTCGTTTTGCCCGGCCAAAGGAGAAAGTGCCTGCTCTGGAACAAAACCAAATACCGCCGCCACCATCTCGAAAGTGGGATCATCAGGCAACTCAGGTTTTGCCCGAATAAACAACTGTCCCTGTTCTTCCCTCAGCAAAGGAGCAAGGTAATAGGTGAAGTTAAAGTTTATACTCCCATCTACCTGCACATAGACAATATCGTGAAATAAACCTGCTAGTATTTCTATGGCATCTGTAGACCCACCAACTTCAAACATGTGTTCGGCTGAATGGAAGCAGCGTCGAGGACCAGTCATAGTTTGTACAATGAGCTGGGTGATTTTAGCAAGTTCGGCTAGGCTAACTTCAACCTCTAGCTGCTCTGTAGCCCATAGCAGCTTCTCTAAACATTGTTGATGATTCTGATTGTGTTCAAGACTCATGAATATTTTTCTACTTTAACTTTTATTCAACCCTTAAGTAAGATAGATGTATTGGTTGACAATATTCTAGCCTTATAGAGACCTATCTAATTTTTGGTTAATTTTATAGTGGAAGGATAACTAGAGGCAAATTGCTAATTTTCCTACTTTTTGGGTTTTGACACTCCCCTAGGGGTGAGTGAAAAAAAGGGTGGGGAGATAGGGAAACAAAGGAGAACTAATAATTTGAGAGAATACTTTGCTAGAAATTCCTTCCCTAATTTCGCTCATCCCTCCCCTAGCTCCCCCAGCTTCCTGAATGTCAAATATAAAAAACCTACTCCAAAGAGGAGGCTGGGTTTGAGGAACCCTATCGACAATACCCTCGTCACTGCTAATATTGGAGCCATTCATAGTAGTTAGCATAGACAAGCCGGTGAATCAGCAGCTCAGCCAAAAATTCTTCAAGAAGTTTAGCTTAGTGACTATGCTTAGCCTTGGTAAATATTTCACTAAAGGCAGTGTAATGATGGCTAGTGGACTATTAATTGCCATTTTGGCTCAAACTCAGCCAGTTCGCTCCCAGGCAATTTTCGAGAACCTCAAAATTGAACCGGGGTTTTCTCCAGATCCCATGCAAGTGAAGGGTATCAGCGGCGGTTGTATACCGGCTGGACCAATCGAGGCTCAAAGGGATCAGAACCTCAGCAACGGTTGTATACCAACTGAGGATAACATTACTGGAGTTGCAGAAACCCAAACCGGTCCCTGTGTAGGTTTTTTTGATAAACAACCTGACCATATAGTAGAGTTGACGACTTTTTTCGACTATTTGAGCCTAAAAGTACAAAGTTCTGGGGACACTACCCTAGCTATTACTGGTCCTGGCGGCACTTGGTGTAGTGATGACTCTCAGGACAAAAACCCTATTGTTGCAGGTCAATGGTTACCTGGGATTTACCAAGTATGGGTAGGTTCTTATGCACAAAACCAATATTACCCTTATATCATAAAAATCAGTCAAGTTAAGCCATGAATGGGGAATTTAGAATTTAGAATTTAGAATTTAGAATTGGAAGTAGCTAATGGCTAATGGCTAATGGCTAATTGAAAATTGGGAATTGAGGAAGAAGGATTTTTATCAATGGATAATGGATAATGGATAATGGATAATTGGTTAATTTGGTCTAAGACCTCTTCATTTATGAAGAAAATAAAAAGAAAATATTTTCCTGATTGTCAATCCTCTTCTTTCAAGGAGAGGTAATTATCCATTATCCATTGTTCATTATCCATTGTTGAACTACGGCATCAGTGTAGCTGATAGCTGATAGCTAACACCTAATATTCAAGGGAATTGTGACTGTGAATGTTGTACCTACGCCAACTTCACTATCTACTGTAATCTTGCCACCGTGTAAGTCAAGGGAGTTTTTGACAATAGCTAGCCCTAGGCCATTACCTGAAATATTACCAACATTATGAGCCCGATAGAAAGACTCAAATAGGTGTTCTTTGGCTTCTAGCGGAATGCCAATTCCTTGATCTTTAATCTGGAAAATAGCCTCTCGATTTTGGCAGGTGAGTTCAAAACTAATTGGGCTCTTTTGGGGAGAGTACTTAATGGCATTAGAGAGGAGATTAATAAAAATATGTTTGAGCAATTTTTCGTCCATGTAAGCTTGAGAAAATTGACATTTTTCAGCATCATTGATATCAGTTTCATTAAAAATAATTTGGTGACTATGAGCATTACCAATTCGTACATCATCTACTAAAGTGCTACAGAATTTAATCAAATCCATTTTGACTGGATTAAATTCTAATTTTCCTGCTTCTACTTTGCCAATTAGTAACACATCATCCAATAACTGAGTCATATGTTTAACTGAAGATTGAATACGCTCAAAATAAACAATTTTCTTTTGATCACTCCATTTGTCTTTGTAATGTTGCAGCAATTCACTAGAACTAAGAATGGTAGTTAAAGGAGTGCGGAACTCGTGAGAAGTCATGGAAACAAAGCGAGATTTGAGTTCATTAAGTTCTTTGGCTTTTTCTAGGGTTTTGCGTAGTTCTTTTTCCGCCTGCTTGCGTTCTGTGATATCTCGTACAATTGCCATGACTTCGTTGACTTCACTGACGACAATTCGGGCTTCCCAGTTACGCATTACACCATTGCGAGGAAACTGATATTCAAAGATTTGGATGTTGCCAGTTTGTAAAGCTTCTTCTACAGAGTGGAGGATTGGCTGCGCCACTTCTGCTGGTAGAACCTCATCTACTTTTTTACCGAGAAATTCACTAGGTGAGCTAAATAGCTCGTTATTTTTTGCTGCTTTGTAATTTACAAAAGTACCATCTCGACTAATACGATACATTATATCTGGTATTGCATTCAGTAAGGCTCGATTGGTAGCAGCACTGATGCGAACAGCTTCTTCCATCCACTTGCGCTGGGTAATATCAATGCCGATAAATACAGCAGCTTGGTTATGATTGTATTTTTGGGCAGCTACTAGATAAGTATGCTTATAGCCATCAACTTCCATCTCAAATTCTATGGAAGTGTTGGTCTGGGGAATAGCAAAAAACTGACGCCCATATTCGGCAAATTCATAACTGCTGTGGAGAAAGCCAATGTTTTGACCAACAAAATCCTCTGGGGAGACTTTGAATAGGTTTGCTAACTGCCGATTAACTCCTAAGTATTGAAAATTTGAGTTAATCCAAGAAACATATCCAGGAACGGCGTCCAAAACGGCTTGTAATTGATCTCTAGCTTGTGCCAATTCTTTCTCTGTTTTTTGGCGCTTAGCAATCTCCGGTTTTAATTGCTGGTTGATTTGTTTTAATTCAGCTGCCCACTCCTCAAATCTAACTTGGAGCAGATCATGAGCTCTTTGTAGTTCTGATTCTGCCCATTTACGCGCAGCAATTTCAATTTTGCACTGCTCGAAAAGGTTGAATTGTTTGGCGGCAATTGCTACTTGGGTTGCCAATTTTTCTAGCAAATCAATTTCCGATGAGTACCACTGTCGAGGAATTGAACATTGCTGGACTATCAGTAATCCCCACAATTGTTCTCCTTGTACAATAGGAACAGCTAAATTAGCTCTAACCTTCAACTGTGCCAATAGCTCCACCTGAGAGGAACTGATGTTTGCGGTGTAAATATCGTCTATCACCTCAATGCAACCAGTGGTATATGGTTTAACCCAAGTTCTCTCTAAGCTCAAGTCAGATCTGAGTTTTTCTCTAATTGGCTCCCAAGCAGTATCTACAGACTCAGCGACAATTACACCATTTCCCTCTGGCTCCAAGGAATAAATAATGACGCGATCGCTCTTGAGATATTGCCGCACCTGTTCTACTGTAGTATTGGCAATTTCTTCTAAGTTCTCAGACTGATGAATAAGCTGGGCAATTGTTCCTACCAGAAGCTCTTTGGCTGCTGGCTCTTGGATTTGGGTAGCGGGAATCACTCGTTCTTCTTTTACTTTAACTTTACTCTTATCTAAGAGTTCTACTTTCTGGCTTTGTGGAGAGGTGATTAACTGCCTCCGTTCCTCGAATTCTTGCCCTAATACCTGCATTAGATGATCTAATGTCACTATTCCCAGTAGTTGACTCCTATCATCCACTATTGGAAGGTAGCGAAGGCGATGCTGATAAAACAGCTTTACTACAGTAAAAATATCCTGAAAATCTGATGCTCTGAGGATAATTACATCCCGTGTTGCTACTGAACCTGCTTGAGCCTCCTCTAGATTCATTCCATTAGCCACAAATTTGATCACATCCCACTCAGTTAATAAACCAAGTAGCTTTCCCTCTTCCACGACTAAGACGCAACTAGCTTGTGCCTTATTCCTAAAGCTAATATCTGGTGATTGGTTATCGTCGAGACTCTGCGGCGTAATTTCTTGCGGCTGCGGGTAAATGTGCTGCACCTGGTTCATCAAATTGACGACTTCTACCAAAGGAGTTTCCGGCATAACCGTCAGGGGATAAGGATCAATAGCAGCTTCTAAGGCTACCAAAGAAATGGGTAAGTCTTGAGGTGGCATAATGAACTGGTGTTCTGTGGTTGAATGGAGTTACAGCGGTTTTCATCTAAGTGAAGTACAGAGTTTGTTGCTTGAAGGCAGAAGGCAGGAGGCAATCCTGATGAAAAAATTTTCACCACTATGAATGAAAATCAATCTCTGGTGCGTCTGGTGCATCCCTACGTCCGGTGCATCTATTTTCTAAGTAGGTAAGCTAAAAAAAGCGAAAGTAAATTTCTAGGGGTAGGTTTAGCTAAGGATACTTGCTATTGTTCACTGTCTCATGGTTTCAAAATCTACCCTACCCATATGTTTTTACTTATGCCCGCCTACTTAGTATAAACAACCTAAATTTCAAGTATGAATAGCTAACTTGTAATCGTCAACCTTCCTCAGAGCAAGTTTTTTAGTCTCTGTGTTATCCCAAAATCTAACTTGTTACCAATGCACTCACCCGTCTAAACTCCAGTAATGAGTGGCTGACTTGAAGTTCTTTGCAACCGAAGGCTGTTAACTTATCTTTTAGAGGGTTGTTTCAATAATATAGCCCTCCTCAGCCAACCCCCATTGTTCATCAAAAATTACTGTGAATGAAAAAGCTCCGTCATCTAGAGATTACTATCCGCCACGTCAACTGGTATTGTTTCCTGAGCAAGCTGAGTTCATGGTGTTAACAGATGAATTACTGCTAGATTACAAACGTTGTCGGCGTAGAGCATTCCTAGAAATTTACGGAGATATCTGTGAGCAAGAACAACCGCAAGATTTTCTGTTGAAACTCCAACAGGAGAGCTTGGCTCACAAGCAAGCAGTTCTGGAAATTACTCCTCATCAGCAAGCTAACTACCCTTTTGGAAATTGGGAAGCTGGAGCCAAGGCGACTTGGAAATTAATGCAACAGGGGACAGAGCGCATTTCTCAAGGGGTGCTACTGACGAAGACAGTAGAGGGACTGACACTGGTAAGCTTTCCTGATTTGTTAGTTAAACAGCCTGGAAAGTCAATTTTTGGTGATTGGTTCTATGTTTCCACTACCATTAAACTAGGCAAGCGCCCCAAGCCAGAATATAAAATTGTTGCTGCTTTTTGCACCCAACTCCTAGCAGTGGTACAAGGAGTATGGCCAACTTCAGCTGGGTTAATTTTGCGTCGCCAAAATCCTCACGCGGTAAACTTAGATATTTGGATACCGGTGATGCAAAAGCTCGTAGCCGAATGTATTGAGACACTGCAACAGCAACAAGAGCCAGAAGTATTTATCTCTCGTCAAAAATGTGGTCTTTGCCAATGGTATAACAGTTGTCACGCGATCGCTAAATCTCAAAAGCACTTGTCTCTTTTGCCTGGAGTAACCCCTCGTCGCTATCAAGAGTTGCAGTCTTTGGGGTTAACGACAGTAGAATCTATCGCCAATGCCCAAGTTACCACTTTGGAGTCGGTTCTGAGTCAGAAAATTGCAGCTGATTTGGTAGAGCAAGCTCAATCAACAGCACAGAATCGGGCAATTCTCCGTCATAATTACTACCCTACCCTTAAAAACTTTCAGGGCTCAAACAGTTCTTGGGAAGTAAGGGAAACAACTTCTTCTGGGGAGCATCTTCCTCCCAAAACCTCTCAGCCTTACATTAATCCTTTACCTACAGCATCTGTTGAGCTTTACTTTGATATTGAAGCTGAGCCTAGTTTGAAACTCGACTATCTACTAGGTGTTTTAGTCGTGGATCGACGTACTGGTACAGAAAAATTTTATCCTCTACTAGCGGAAAAACCAGCAAAAGAAGAGTCTATTTGGCAGCAATTTTTAGATTTGGTTTGGCTCTATCCCGATGCTCCAATTTTCCATTTTGCTAACTATGAAGTAGAAACGATAAAACGTTTAGCTAAACTTTACCAGACTTCATCACAGCTGATTAAACCTCTACTGCCTCGATTTGTAGATATCCATCAGCAGGTGGTAAGTACTGTTGCTTTGCCGGTTGAGAGCTATTCTCTCAAAAATCTTGCCCGATGGTTAGGTTTTGAGTGGCGGGATGAGAATATTACTGGTTCCCAATGTGTCTGTTTGTACAGCCGGTGGTTGGCAACCGGTAATCGCTCTGTTCTAGAGATTATTGAACGCTACAACGAAGATGATTGCCGTGCAACCTATCTCCTCAAGCAGTGGTTAGCGGACTTTTATCAAAAGACATTAGTATAATTGATAATTGATAATTGATAATTGATAATTGATAATTGATAAATAAGAGGATAATTTTGAGATGATTAACCACAATGACTTGTTAAAGAAACTATTTTCTAACTTTTTTGTTGAGTTTTTGGAGCTATTTTTCCCAGAGGTAGTTACCTATTTAGAACAGGATTCTGTCTCTTTTTTAGAACAATCACTTTTGAATGAGATGAGTATTCTGGAACAAGATGCATTTCAATTAGTAGTGCAGGCAAAATTTAGAAATCAAGAGTCATTTTTTCTGATTTATTGGAATAATCAGGAGCAAGTATCAGCGAATTTTAGTCAGCAGGTATTCCATTATTTTTCTAATTTGTATAAGCAATATGGCTTACCGGTATATCCTATTGCTATCTTAGTTAATGATGAGCCTGACAGTTTACAACCGAATTTTCATCAAGTGAAATTTCATGATCAAGTTGTTTTGGAGTTTAACTATGCACTAATTCAACTCAATCACCTAAGTTGGCGTAACTTTTTGCGTCAACAAAATCCAGTAGCTAGTGCACTAATGGCAAGAATGAATATGGCTCCAGAAGAACGCCCTAGAGTAAAATTTCGATGTTTGCATATGCTGGCTAAGTTAGCACTTGCTCCGACAAAGAAGCAGTTTCTTTTTGAGTTTATTGACACTTATTTGCCTCTAAATTCTGAAGAGAAGCAGCTGTTTGAGGCTGAAATTGATAAAATTGAACCTCTTGAGCGAGAAGCAGTCATGGACATTATCAGTAACTTTATGGAAAGTTATTAGCTCTACTATAGCGCTTCTGAATGGTCTGTGAAAATTTGAGTTGCCGATTTGCTGCTTCACTATTGAATGCTTCAAATCTAAACGTTTCTGCATCTATCTACTAAGCAGGTAGAAATTATGTTAAAACGATAATCATTATTATATCATAAGATATTTCTCATTTTGAGACAGATTCTCTGTGTAGCCTCAAGCCAGGCTTTTCTACTGCACCTAAATTGGGAAATTTAGGGGAAAAGTGTAAAATTTATCTTTGCTTGCTGCCTAAAGAGTTAAAACCACGAGATTGGAGTTATGGCTATGCCACTCTACGAGTACTTCTGTTCCAACAACAACCAAACTGTTGAAGCTGTTATTGTCGGTGCGGGTGCGGCGGGGGTCGGTTGTGGGGTCGTTCTCAAAGATTTAGGGCTCCAGAATTTTATCATATTAGAGCGCCATGAAGTGGGAGCATCTTTTAATCGCTGGCCTGCACAAATGCGATTTATTACCCCGTCGTTTCCCAGTCACGGCTTTGGGTTACTCGACCTGAATGCAGTAGCTCTAAATACCTCCCCAGCTCTATCTTTTCGACAAGAACACATAACTGGTAAGGAGTATGCCCTCTATTTACAAACGGTTGTCGAGCATTTTCAGCTTCCGGTAAAAACGGGCATCGAGGTTCGCGATATTGAAGCACTACCAGGAGAAAAAGGGTTTATCCTCAAAACTTCCCAAGGCGATGTCCAAAGCCGCTTTGTCATTTGGGCAGCAGGAGAATTTCAGTATCCGCGCCTTGATCCCTTTCCCGGTGCCGATTCGTGCATTCATAATACTCAGGTACGCTCCTGGGACGAGATACAGGGAGAGGAGTTTATTGTTATTGGTGGTTATGAAAGCGGAATGGATGCCGCCACCAATTTAGTTGCCTTGGGAAAACGAGTGGGAGTAATCGATCGCGCTAAAAGTTGGGCATCCAATGACCCCGATCCGAGCATCTCTTTGTCTCCTTACACACTACAGCGCTTAGAGTTTGTCTATGCTACAGGTCGCCTTGAACTGGTTGGTAATACTGATATTGTGGGAGTCAAGCGCGACAACAACGGTTATGCTGTCGTCGGAGCGCAAGGTAATGAGAATATCGAGTATCGCCAGTGGATGAGTCCCACGCCTCCTATTCTGTGTACGGGTTTTAAGGGCAGTCTCAGTACCATAGCCCATTTGTTTCATTGGTCTGAAGGACATGCTGTACTGAATGAATGCGATGAATCGACCCGTACTCCAGGGTTATTCGTTGTCGGACCTTCTGTGCGTCACGGGGATGTGATTTTCTGTTTTATCTATAAATTCCGGCAGCGGTTTGCGGTGGTGGCTGATGTGATCGCACAACGTTTGGGTTTAGATCCCTCACCTTTGCAGGTTTACCGCGAACAGGGTTTATTTCTTGATGACCTTTCCTGCTGTAGCAATGACTGTGTTTGTTAATAATTGAGTTCTTTTATAGACAGCGATGAACCGAGTTACTGGACAACTCTCTACCCACACTGCCGTCGTTGCGATCGGTAAAGAAAGCGTGGGAAAATCCCAGTTAATTGCCTCTCTCACCCAAAAGCCAGCCTATAGCTCGAATTTTCGGGGTACTACCGTGGCTTGTGAAACCTATCGCCGTTGCGATAGCGAAGCGCTGCTGCGAAGCGCAGATCGCACCTTTGTCGATACGCCTGGGATTTTGCGCCAGTCTGATAGCGTAACGACGGCCACCGTTCTGAACCGTTTGCCAGAAACGGATACCGTGCTGCTGGTGGTGCAAGCTACTCATATCGACGAGGATTTAGCGGAGTTACTCCCATTGGTTCAAGGCAAGCGGGGAGTCGTGGCTGTTACCTTTTGGGATAAGGTACGAGCTAAAACAGAAGCAATGGAAGTAATCGAACGTCTCCGCCAGAGTTCCGGGATTAGTTTCATTCCTGTGGATGCCCGTCATCTGAGTGCAAGCGATCGCGTCCAGATTCTCGAGGCTCTTTCATCTCCGGGAACCTTTACCCAAGAGTTTACACCAGAACGCATTGGCTGGTGGATCGAGCCATCACCAACGTTATTGGAACACCACTACTGGGGACCGGTTGCAGCAATTTTGCTGCTTTTATTGCCTGCCATCATCGCCGTTGGGACAGCCAACACCTTGGCTGGATTCCTTGAGCCCTTAGTACAAGGGTTGGTTAAGCCTTTAGTCGAACAACTCAACCAATTGCCGTCCCTATTGCGAGAAATACTTGTAGGTCGATATGGACTGGTGACGATGAGTCCATTGCTGTTCGTTTGGGCTGTTCCCACGGTTTTACTGTATGCCCTGTTTCTTGGTGCTTACAAAGCGAGTGGTTTGATTGATCGCATCACGGTGGCAATGCATCCATTAATGCTTCCCTTTGGATTAACAGGGCGAGATTTGGTGCGGGTGATTATGGGTTTTGGTTGCAATGTCCCCGCAGTAATTAACACTAGGGCTTGTTCGAGTTGTTCGCGAGGGACTTGTATTTCTGCGATCGCATTTGGTTCCGCTTGTTCCTACCAGTTCGGGGCAACCCTCGGCGTATTTGCGGCGGCTCAACTGCCTTATCTGGTTATCCCTTATTTATTTTATCTGACAGTAACAACCTTAATTTACACCCGACTGACAGCACCCAAAAAAGCGCGATCGCCGTTAAATAAGTTGCTCGTTGAAGGGCGTAGCTTCCTGGAATTGCCCCGCCCGATCGCCATCTGGCGTGAAGCTCACAGCACCCTATCTCAATTCTTTCTCCAGGCAATCCCCATCTTCTTGGGAATTACAATTATTGCTTCCCTACTTGACTGGCTAGGCATTCTCTCTTTATTGTCCGGTGTTCTTCGCCCTGTGATGAGATTGTTTCGCCTTCCAGCTGAAGCCGCTTTACCTGTGGTGCTTGCCTCTATTCGCAAGGATGGCATTTTGCTATTCACCGAACCGAATGTAGTGGGTGCTTTAACCCCCTCGCAGATTCTCACAGCCGTTTATCTGGCAGGTGTAATTGTGCCTTGCCTTGTCACCCTCCTAACCATTGTGCGCGAGGTGTCTTGGCGCTTTGCCCTGAAGCTTTTGACCCAGCAAGTTGTTGCAGCCGTTAGCTTTTCACTGCTTCTGGCTTGGGGCAACGCCCTATTTGAGCATTCAATTAACCGCTTCTAGTCTCGAGGCAAAAGAAGGGGCTTGCGTTCTTCACACCCGCTGTATCTCCCTCCACGATTGTGAAAGCACTTTCCCCCCTGAGCAGGCTAAGGGTAAAGTGCAGCGGCGGCAGATAATCTCGAATGCAATACCAGTAGCTTCAGTCTGTCGGCTGCCACGCAGTGTTATATCAAGTTCTGTTTCTGGTTCGTAGAAGACTTTTACCTGTGCCATATCGACTCTCCTTCTTTGATTGCATCGGTTTGATATGCTGTACCAAATTTTTTCCAGGTGAAACGCTCCTGGTTATAATGTTTTTTGGCAAGCCTGTAAAATTCGGCTAAGAGTAGCAGCCCAGCAAGCGAGAACGCAAGAGATCGCTGCTCTCGTAGGGTGGGCAAATTGAATATCTTCAACCATTGGACTAACAAATTACCCGTTTTTGCCCACCAAGTCTGATCGAGCCAGAAGGATTTTTAAGAATACGGAGAAGGGCATTGTTCTCAATTCATATCGCAGCTGTTTTCAATTTTTGACAATGCCCACCTTACTACTCCTTTGGCACTGAGGACATCGAATCTCTGTGCCGAATATGGGGTAGTCCGAGAGGGGTGAGCGAAAAAAAGCGTGGGGAAACGAGTCAGCAGACACGGAGACGCGGAGACGCGGAGAATGAAAATCCCACACAAAATTTCGTTCACCCGTCCGAGAGGATAGAAGTCATACAAGGTGTAATCACAAAAATTGTTCCTTAAACATCCGTGCAAGTAGACCATACCAATAATTCACCCCTCTGTCCTCCTACGGCTAAATGGGGATTACCTCCTCAACTTCAACCGCCAGGAGTCCCCCGTCATAATCTATGATTTGACGGTGGGAGGAATGGTGGTCAGGATATAGCGCTGCTGAGCAATAACTTGGTAGAGCGTTTAAGTAATTTGACCTTGTTGGGAGAGAACTGTCCAATTCTTTTCCAGTTGACATCATAAATTGAGACTTTTTTTGTCTTTGCTGTTTGGGTATAACCACCGATCCAACCTCTGTATACTTGTCCTGCTTTTTGAGCTTGAACAAAATCACCAGAGCGAAAGCCAAAAGGGGTAACAGTTCCACCTTTACGTTTACGGTATTGAGTTGGATTAGTCAGATTTATCCTTAGGTAGTTTAAGCCACTGCCTAATATTGGAAGTTTCCCAGCCAAATATCGTTGCTGTTGGTGCAATTTCACCCAACCACGCCAACATGACTTTTTGACCTACCATTGCTGGGCTAAATCCTTTATCCCCACGAGTCTTGATGTACTCATAAACAATGTGGGAAATAGGAAATATTTGACAAATCTCTTTAACTACTCTTAGCTCCAGTTGGCGATTAGCCTTGATGCCAACAGGTAGCTTTTTCTGAACCCTGTTATCAAATCGCTTGGCTCTATGGCAGCGCTGGCTATAGGGAAGCTTACGATTAATTCTACGTCCACGTCTAGCCCGTCGAAGTATCCTTCTTCCTGCCATTTTCTTAGTGATATTGGGGAATGGCAGAATTAGGTGAAGTTTGAGTAGGGTAGCTTTACTACTTTGAACTCCCACACCACTAAACATTTTGCCAGGGTCGATGCCAATCACTACATCTTGAGTTTCATGCCCAGATGGTTCATTGATTAGTTGAATAGCAAAAATGTTCAGGTCATTTTTGTAGATTGCTGCTTTACCATCTCTCAGCCATTTTCTGGCTCTTGACGGCTTTGTGGGCATTAATGCTTTCCCTTCTGGGGAAATAACTGGTACTCGTTGCATGATTGAGATAATCCTTTACTTTGAAAGTAACTTGCTCCTTACCGCCATCAGCACAAAGATGTCCTTTCTTAAAGCGTCCTGAATCAGAGGACTTGGAGGGGTACAAACTAGGAGAATATTTGTACGTCCGTACCATATACTGACTCTGTGCGGTAGACACCTATTACTGGGAAACTGACTCTTCCCAAGCTCCCGTTATACCCGTAGGGTTAGCCGGAGTTGGTGACGAGCGATGCCAACGGGTTTGTCCATCGGGCCCGTCAATCAAGGTAATGCCTGCTGCTTGCAGTTGATTGCGGATGCGATCGCTCTCAGCATAGCGTTTTTCTTTGCGTGCTTGATGCCGTTGTTGCAGTAGCGATTCAATCCAATTCACATCAATCTCTGGAACCGGTAAGGTTTCGGCTTGAACTTCTAAACCAAATACTCCAGCAAGCTGTATCAACGTCTGCGATAGAGCACGCAACTGCCCATCCTCAAGTTACTGAGATTTTTGATAGCAACGTTGATTAAACTCTCGTTTTAGGGATTTCGCCAACTCAAACAACACTGCTAATCCAGCCGCTGTATTAAAGTCAGAATCCATTGCTGCTTGAAAACGGGCAACCGCTTGTGAGTCCAATTCATCAAGAGTCCCAGCTTGTGGCGATAGATTGCATTGCTGCCAGTCTAAATTCAGGGCATCTTTGATGGTTTGCCAGCCATGAACGGCAGCGGTAATGGCTGATTCAGTAAAATCTAAAGGCTTGCGATAATGAGCTTGCAAAACGAATAACCTGACAACCATTGGATCGAGCGGCTGCGGATACTTTGACCATTTACCGTCTAACAAATCTCGAATGGTCGTAAAGTTCCCTAAAGATTTAGACATCTTCTCCCCATTCACTGTCACCATGCCATTGTGCAGCCAGTATCGAGCCAAGGGCTTACCTGTTAGCACTTCTGATTGAGCGATTTCATTTTCATGGTGGGGAAACACCAAATCGCCCCCACCGCCATGAATATCAATCGTCTCACCCAATCGGGCACGAATCATTGCCGAGCACTCAATATGCCACCCAGGTCGTCCTTTGCCCCAAAGAGAATCCCAAGCAGGCTCTCCTGGTTTGGCAGCTTTCCACAGTGCAAAATCAAAAGGGTCTTGTTTTTTGCTCTCTGGTTCGTCTGGGTTGATGCGTCCACCTGCTCCAGCTTGCATCTGCTCTCTTCTTCGTCCAGAGAGTTTGCCATACTCCGAAAACCGCCGCACATTATAGTAAACATCGCCATCCACTGCGTAAGCATAGCCTTTCGTTTCCAGTGCTTGGATGAGATGAACAATCGCTGGGATATGTTGGGTGACACGGGGATACTCATCAGCGTCAATGACGTTCAACCGCCGAATATCCTCAAAATATTCATTGATGTAGCGATCAGCAATTTCTTGCATCGAGCTGCCTTCAACTCTAGCCCGATTCAAAATTTTGTCGTCAATATCGGTAAAGTTCTGCACATACCGTACTTGATAACCCCGCCATTGTAAATAACGCCGCATTACATCCCAGCCTATATAAGACCGGGCATGACCTAAATGGCAGTAGTCGTATACTGTTACCCCACAGCAATACATAGTGACTTTACCAGGTTCAATCGTTTTGAACGGCTCTTTTTGGCGAGTCAATGTGTTGTATAGAGTGAGGCTCATTGCAAATTTTGGATTGTTAAGGTTTGGAGCAAGTATTCCAGTAGCATTTAGAGCGATAACGCTTCTATTACCAATGGATAATTGATAATTGATAATTGATAATTAATTAATTCGGTTTAAAGCCTCTCCTTTTAAGGAGAAAAAAAAGAAATAAGATTTCCTTATCTTCAATCAAGCAAGGTTTTAACCTTCTTGTAATTATCCATTATTCATTATCCATTATCAATTAATTAAGCACATGGCTTTAATTATCAATTGAAGGACTCCGATTAGGCGAGACAATGCTTCAGGTTCTGCCGCAGGTTCTCTGCATCCAGATTGCGCCCAATAAACACAAGTTGATTACTGGGTGAAGTTCGCCACTGTTCTGCTTGCAAGTCAAAGCGCGGACCACTCAGTTGAAAGATATGGCGCAACTCGCTGTCAGCAAACCAAAGGATTCCTTTTGCCCGGAAGACTTCCTGGGGCAATTGTTCTTGCAGGAACGATTCAAACTTGTGAACATCAAAGGGGCGATCACTCTCAAAGGCGATCGACACAAATCCATCATTATCTAGATGATCAGAATGGTGATGATGGTGTTCATGGTGATGATGGGTGTGATCTTCATGATGATCGTGCGAATGATGATGATCACGATCGTGCTGAGATTGCTCAATCTCTTCCTGAACTAAATCAGCATAGGCTTCCGGATTGTTGTAACCGACATCCAGAATCAACGGCAGTGACACCTTTCCATGCTGGCTATGAAGAATCCTGGCACCTGCTTTGACGGTGCGAATGTAAGCCTCCAGGTTCTGAATCTGGTTTGGCTTTGCCAGATCGGTTTTGTTCAAAATCGTGACATCTCCGTAGGCAATTTGCTTGAATGCCGCTTCGCTCTCAAAGTGATCGGGGGTGAATGTCTCAGAATCCACCACCGTGATGATTGAATCTAGCCGAGTCATGTCACGCAATTCCGTCCCCAAGAAGGTTATAACGATGGGTAATGGGTCAGCGACTCCAGTGGTTTCAATCACCATATAATCAACTTGATCTTCTCGTTCTAACACTCGGTAAACTGCATCCACTAACCCATCATTGATGGTGCAACAGATACAGCCATTACTCAGTTCCATCATGTCTTCATCCATCGACACCAATAACTGGCTATCAATGTTGATGTCGCCAAATTCATTGACCAAGATGGCGACTTTTAAATCTTGGCGATTACTCAAAATGTGGTTAAGCAAAGTAGTTTTACCACTGCCGAGAAACCCTGTGATGATAGTGACAGGCATTCCTCTTTTAGGAATGTCCAGAGTCGTTGGGTGGGAAAGAGTTACTGTGTCAGTCATATCCAATTCCGGGTCTTCCGTTACGTTGTGCCCTCCTGTTAGAGGAATATAACATCGACTAAGCAGGTAGAAACTAGGTTAAAACGATAATCATTATCATATTATAAGATCTTTGTCATTGCGGGAACACAACCAAACAGAAGACATTTAGCGGTTACGTAGGAATTTATGAGATGATTGTGCAATAATCCTTATGCCCTCACCTTTACGGAAACTACCAAGACTTTTAACCCCGTCGCCGTCTATGGGGATGCGCCCAATCCAACTCAACTTTGAACCGAGGACAATATCATGCCGTTGCGTCATCAACCCGCCCCACCCACCCCCTGGGACCACGATCTGGATCGGCCCACCATTGCCGCATCTGCCTATGTCCATCCCCAGTGCAGTCTAATTGGGGATGTGCAACTGGGCGAAAATGTAATCGTCGCCCCCAATACCTCCATTCGTGCGGACGAAGGGGCTCCCTTTTACATCGGTGCGAATACCAACATTCAGGATGGGGTGGTCATTCATGGATTAGAGCAGGGACGAATCTTAGGGGACGATCAGCAAGCCTACTCGGTGTGGATTGGTCATGATACCTGCATTACCCATATGGCGTTGATCCACGGTCCTGCTTATGTTGGAAATGAGTGTTTTATTGGCTTTCGCTCGACGGTGTTTAATGCGCAGGTTGGTCACGGTTGCATTGTGATGATGCACGCCCTGATTCAGGATGTGGAGATTCCCCCCGGTAAGTATGTGCCGTCGGGAGCGGTGATTACGACTCAGCAGGCAGCCAAGCGGCTGCCAGATGCTAACGATAGCGATCGCACCTTTTCTCACCACGTAGTCCAAATTAATCAAGCCTTACGGGCGGGGTATCTCTGTGCAGACGATATCGCCTGTGTCACCCCTTTGCAGAATCCGGTCTCCAGTAATAGCTCTCGGTCTATGCCTCAAAATGGCAAAGCATCTCATCCTTTACAGGCAGACATCGTAGACACGATCCGACAACAACTCCGCCAGGGTCACCACATTGGTCTGGAATTCGCCAATGCGCGACGATTCAAGGTTGGTTCCTGGCAGAGTGGCCTTACGATTACCAGTGCCCATGAGGCTCAGGTGCTAACCCAGGTGAAACAGTTTTTGGGCAATCACCCTGGCGACTACGTGCGATTGTTGAGCATTGACCCTAAGGCAAAACAGCGCCAGTTGGAGCAACTGATTCAGAAGCCAGAGTGAGCCTCGTATCGTCTGATAATGTCAAGGTAGGAGATACCCTGTTGTAGGGGTGAACGAAATTTACAGTGGCTTTCAATAAATAAGGTAGAAGGCAGAGGGCAGAAGGCAGAACCCACCCCTAACCCCTCCCAGGAGGGGAACAGAAGGGAAGATGATTTGACAAATGTTTCTTCACTCATTACTCATTACTCATTACTCATTACTCAAAAAAGTTCTCCCACACCTTTTTTCACCTCACCCCTGTTGTAGAGCCTCCAGCAACCCAGTGTTTGATTTGTAGTGTCATGGTGTTGACCTCACAACAGTTGTTAGGAGGCAAATATAACAACTGTTGTGATATGCCGCAAAGCGCATTGGCTCTCGTATCAAGCTCTCTGGAGCGCAATAGCTTCCGCCATCTGTTCCTCAGATGCTTCGCCTACGCTGCGCTTATCTTAATGGCAATCTTTCTCTGAGTACAATTGCTTATTGCAAAACTGGGATGCTCCCCTGTGGTTTTTGCTCAATCTGCGGGAAAAGTTCTTACTCAAGCAAGAGCAGAATTGATTTGAAACTCAAACGGGATATTATGATAATCATTATTATACATAGACCTGTTATGAATCAAGCAACCTTACCGACTCAAAATAACTCTGTGATTGGCGGGACAAAGAATGTTTACAACTGGAATTTTTTAGACAAACAATATCAAATAGTCTATGAAACAATCGGTGCGGGAAACCCCGTACTGTTACTTCCTCCTTTTAGTACGGTTTCCAGTCGCACCGAGATGAAAGGGATTGCCAATCTACTTGCCACAACCTATCAAGTGACGGTTTTAGATTGGTTGGGATTTGGCGAGTCTCAATGTCCCCCTGTGGATTATAATCCCGCATTATTTCAGCAGTTGTTGAGAGATTTTATTAAATCTATCTTTAATAGCTCAATTATCCTCATTGCTGCGGGTCATGCTTCAGGATACGCTTTAAAATTTGCCCATGATCAACCAGATATAATTTCTCAACTAATCTTAATTGCTCCCACTTGGCAAGGACCTTTGCGAGTTATGGGTTTACCAGATGGTGTCAGAAATGGGGTGAAAAACTTGGTGCGATCGCCTTTCATCGGACAAGGGTTATACTATCTCAATACTACCCCTTCCTTTCTCAAGCTAATGTATAAACGCCACGTTTATGTGGATGAAAGCAAACTAACTCCCGAATTTATCGCCCAAAAACACCAAATAACTTCTAAAAATGGCGCGAGATATGCTCCTGCTGCCTTTGTTACTGGCGCGATCGATCCTGTGACAGATAGAGAAGAATTCTTGCAACTTTTGGATTCTGTATCGCTACCCATGTTAATCATTCTGGCAGAAAATGCACCCCCGAAATCGAAAGCGGAAATGGAGGCGATGGCAGAGTTAGAAAAGGTGCAAACATTTAGATTAAGGGGAACGTTGGGGATTTATGAAGAGTATCACGAAGCCGTGACAGAAGCGATTCAGAATTTTCTTTAGCATCAATATTTAATAATTTCCCAGGCTAATTTTAGATTAAAAACCGTTTTTCTGGAAATGAGATCGATTATCATTATCTAAAAGAGCTTAGGAATTAGATTATGGTAGCGACAACCACCAACACCGTTCCCGTCACGGTACTAACAGGTTATCTAGGTGCGGGTAAAACTACCCTCCTCAATCGTATCCTTACTTACGAACACGGTAAAAAAGTAGCAGTCATCGTTAACGAGTTTGGAGAAGTCGGGATTGATAATCAACTGGTGATTGATGCCGATGAAGAAATCTTTGAGATGAACAACGGCTGTATTTGCTGTACGGTGAGGGGTGACTTGATTCGCATTATCGGCAATTTAATGAAGCGTCGCAACAAGTTCGACCATTTGGTCATTGAAACCACTGGGTTAGCTGATCCCGCCCCTGTAATTCAAACCTTTTTTGTGGATGAAGATATGAGAGACAAGATTGCCTTGGATGCGGTGGTTACTGTCGTCGATGCCAAACATATTCAGCAACACTGGGAAGCAGATGAAGCACAGGAACAAATTGCTTTTGCCGATGTAATTCTTCTCAATAAAACCGATCTTGTTCATCCCGAAGAATTGGATGATTTGGAAAGTAAAATTAAAGCCATGAACGGGATGGCAAAAATCTATCGCACGCAAAATTCTGAATTATCGATGGATGCGTTGTTAGGAGTCCAAGCATTCGATTTAGACCGCGCTTTGGAAATCGACCCCGAATTTCTCAACGAAGATGCCCACGAACACGACGAGACAGTAAAATCCTTTGCCATAGTAGAATCTGGAGAACTAGACGGACAGAAACTGGATGACTGGTTGAGTAACTTATTGCAAACTAAAGGTGTAGATATCTTTCGCATGAAAGGTATTTTAAATGTTGCAGGAGAAAGCGATCGCTTTGTCTTTCAGGGAGTACATATGCTGTTGGATGGGAAACCAGACCGCCCTTGGAAGGAAGGAGAAACCCGTAAGAATGAATTAGTATTTATCGGTCGCAATCTAGATGAGGTACAACTGAGAAAGGATTTCAAACAATGTTTGGTGTAGGTACAAAGGGGAAAGTCTTATTCCAGCAACAGTGGCAGGGTAGTCTTTCAGAATACGTTACCGCAGTAGCCTGGTCGCCCAATGGTCTATTAGCTGCTAGTTCGGCTGCGGGAGAAGTGGTTTTATGGCAAGATGGCAACCTGGTTAGTTTATTACCTGCTGGTGTAGCATCTATTGACTGTCTGGCTTTTTCTTCCGATGGCAAGTTTTTAGCTGCTGGCGGACAGAATGGCAAGGTTAGAGTTTGGTCGATCTTAGATTCCCCCCTTTCGCAAGGGGAGCTAGGGGGGATCTATACCCTAGATAATGCGCCCTCATGGGTCGATAAACTGGCTTGGAGTCCTGCTTGTAACCACTTAGCCTTTAGTTTAGGACGTTACGTAGGAATCTGGGATGCCGATAGTCAAACTGTTATTACTACTCTACCCTTTGCTAACTCCTCTGTTTTAGATTTAGCTTGGCGACCGAATGGGGAAAATATTGCTATATCGGGTAAGGTCGGAGTCAAAGTATGGTCTACTAAAGATTGGGATGATGAACCCTATCTCATCGATATCCCCTCAGCTAGTATGGTTACGGCTTGGTCTAGGGACAGTAAATATATTGCTTCTGGTAATTTCGACAATACCATCACAGTTCTAGAATATGGCAATCCCCATCCTTGGGTAATGCGGGGTTTTCCTGGTAAGATTTCCAATCTAACTTGGTCGCAACGAGGATCGAGTAATGCACCTTTGTTGGCAGCATCGAGTGTAGAAGGCATTGCCGTCTGGAAAAAAGAAGCTGATGATAAAGATGGTTGGAATGCAAATGTTTTAACTTTACACGACAGTAAGATTCAAGCCTTAGAGTTTCATCCCCATAGTTTATTACTGGCTTCTGCTGCGGATGATGGTTGGTTAGGTTTATGGACGAAAGCCAAACAAGTAGAACAAATATTAGAAGGTGCGTCTGGGGGGTTTTCCTGTGTAGCTTGGAGTCAAAATGGCAAACAGTTGGCTGCTGGTGGTCAAAATGGGGAGTTAATTATTTGGTCGAAGTCTAAGCGGGGTAAAGGTTTTGGTTGATTTGAGTTTAGAGAAAATATCCTGACTCCGAACAATCCTTATGCACTTATGAAAACTTCTGCCTAAATTAAATTGGGTGCGGCTCTTTTAGGAAGACGCAATGTTACAAGAATACTACTGACTTCCAACCCTTTCTGTATCTAGGGTTTGCTGAATAAGTAGTCAGGAGTCAGGAGTCAGGAGTCAGGAGTCAGGAGAATAGGAGTTTAGGAGTTTAGAATAGTCTTTAAAGGGGATTATGGGTTAAGAAGATGCAAGGAAATTGCAT
>JAAHGL010000440.1 GCA_010692635.1 Symploca sp. SIO2C1
GGGAGCTGGGGAAGCTGAGGAAGCTGAGGAAGAAGAATACAATTTTTCTAACCTCTTGAGTATTTCCATATATAGTGTTTTTTGAGCCCTCAAGCGCCATATATGGGAGTTGACAAAATGCACAACCGTTTAACTTGTCACCATTGCCTAACACCTAACACCTAATACCTAACACCTAATACCTAACACCTAATGGTTAGTCTGCTGCCACAACAATTAACAATCCGTGAATTTATTGATCACTATGGCGACAACGATTGTTATGAACTTATTGATGGGGAATTAATCGAGATGGAACCAACTGGTTCCCATGAACAGGTTGCTGCTTTTATTGGTCGAAAACTAAATGTTGCTATTGACCAACACAATGAGGATTTTCTCATTCCTTATCGGTGTCTTGTCAAGGTTTTAGGTACAAAAACTGCCTTCCGTACAGATGTCCTGGTACTAGATCAAAGGCAATTAGTTCATGAACCCCTGTGGCAACAAGAACCTGTGATTACTCTGGAAACTTCCATTAAACTCGTTGTCGAAGTTGTCAGTACAAATTGGCAAAACGATTATGCTCGTAAAACTGAAGATTATGCCCTATTCGGTATCCCTGAGTATTGGATTGTAGATTATTTAGGGCTAGGAGGTAGAGACTATATTGGTAACCCCAAGCAACCTACTTTGAGTATCTGCACTCTGGATGGAGATCAATACCGAAAACAGATTTTTCGCCACGAAGAGCGAATAATTTCCTCAATTTTTCCGACTCTTCAACTGACGGCTAACCAAATCTTTGCAGCAGGAAGATAGTGTTTGTTATATCAAGTTCGGATAATCACTTATAATTCCCTTCTAACTTACAACCTTCTTTCTTCCCTTCTGCCTTCTGCCCTCTGCCTCCTGCCTTGTTTTCACCAAAGTGTAAGTATTCAACCGAACTTGATATTACAGGCTGGAAGCCTGTTTCACATACGTGACATCTCCCGTCGCTCACCCGTAGGGTATAGCGCGGGCAACAAGAGTGACTTCGCAATTTGCAACATTTCCTGAGCTTTTACGTACCTGATGCCCCACGGCACGATTTTTGATCACACGAGCTGCGTTAATGTCACGGTCTAGTTCACAACCACAAGAGCAGCTGTGCCAACGCTCGTGTAATTTTTTGGGAACTTTCTGACCACAACTAGAGCATTCTTGTGTTGTACCGGATGCTTTTACTGCAATCGTTAGTAACCCAGCTTTCTCAGCTTTGGTTTCTAGGATTGACAGAAAAGAACCCCATCCGGCATCAACAACAGACTTAGCTAACCGTGTTCTAGATAGTCCTTTAATGTTGAGATTTTCATGGGCGACAACATCATATTTTTTTAGTAATGTATTGGCGACTTTGTGATGAAAATCCTTACGCTTATCTGCTACTTTTTTGTGATGATTGCAGAGAGTGTTTATCGCTTTTTTACGACGATTACTACCTTTTTTACATCGACTTAACTGTCTTTGTCTTTTCCTTAAGCATTTTTTGGCTTTCCTGTAGTATTGCGGAATAGCTACTATTTCGCTATTAGAAGTGATGAGAAAATCTTTCAATCCCATATCAATCCCGATAGTTTTATCAGGATTGACATTGGGTTTAATGTTAGGGACAGTATGGTCTTGAAGGCTGAAAGTTATGTAGTAACCATCAGCTTTT
>JAAHGL010000441.1 GCA_010692635.1 Symploca sp. SIO2C1
TACAGATAAACATCCCTTCCGAGATGATTACTTATTCTACCGTTTCTATACCGATGAAAATTAAGAGACTGAAGCTGACGGGGTGACAAGCAGCTCAAAAGCTTTCTGAATAAAGCTTTTCACCCCACTGTAAAATTTTGACTATATGAATAGTAAAAAAGAATATTTTTGAGATTAGCCATGATAATACTCTAGTGTAAATTCAATAATTTTTCTAGAAAATTACATTTTTTTATTGCCACTTAATCACTTTTTTATTTTTCTTTTTAAAAGAAAAAACTCCAGCTAAACGCAGCATAAATATGGCTGGAATCATTTGTACAGCAAATTGTGACATTTTTGTGCTTGTAAAAGGCAAAAAAACTAAAATATACAAATAAAAAGCAACGAATACTGACTCTTTGTGATAGGCTTTAAATACTTTCACTAACCACTGATGAAAGCAGCCAAATAAAGCGTGTATCAAAATTACTCCAGAAATACCAAAATTCCAATAACCTTCACCAACCATTCCTGGGGGAATACCAGCATTTTCAGTACCGAATAGTTGTGTTCCTACACGAGCACCAATACCTCTTGGTTTGTTCGACCATAATGCCCTAGGTATGGGAAATGTTACGATAGTAACGTAAGATTCACCATATAAAAAATCAAATCTTTTGGGTACATTACCCAAGATGGCTAATGTCCCACTTTGTGCTCCAGTTCTATGTTCTATTTCACCCTTCTTATCTTCAGTTCCAATAGCAGATTCTATGGCTGAATTGATGTCAGTCAGTCTATTCCAGTCAACTTCTTGAGATGTCTGTGTACCTCTCCTAAAGTTACCCAACAGACTAAATAGAATCATACCAATAATCAAAAAAGAAACAATTTTGATAGTAGGAATCTTCTTTTCTCTGAGCATCCAAACAAACAAGGAAATTGCAATTGGTACAATCACACTGCCCCGAGAACCTTTAGTCAGAAAATTCATCGATAATGTTACTGCAGCTGAGCTCCAAAAAAGCGGGTTTAAATGAGCAGTTCTATCAGCTGCAAACCATGCGATACAAGCAAGAGCTCCAATTCCAGACATAGAAATCCAAACCCCTTCACCCGCTAGTGCCTGAGCTCGTCCCTCTGCCCAAGAAACAAGATGAGCATTAATTCCTCCCTGACTACGAATATAAATTGCAAAGACGACAATAGAAAAAATAATGACTGGTAGTAGCTTCCAACCTAATTTTTGTGGTCGAGAAAAAGTGAGCTGGGGAATACCAAAGCTGGGAGTAAGAAAAAAGCCAAAATAATAAGAAATTATACCCAGCCCAGTCAAAAGCTGTTCATATGTTTCCAGTATTGTGAGCTGCTCTTGATCCAAATTGGAGAGGGCAACATGCCATTCAAGACCAATGGGAGTATTTAAAAACTCTACTGGATCAATAATAGCTTTTACTATTGAAATCAATGAGAATGAAAGGGAGAGATTGATGGGGAAAATTAAGGGATGAAACCAACCATAAGAAGGCTTATAAAAGATAAGAGGAAATAATAGCAAAATTGTTTTAATTCCAGTAGCTATAATTAGCCATTCATTAGAAGCTCTATAGCTAAAAAAATAGCCTCTGCAAAAAAATAGTAAAAAATCAATTAAGAATATACTACTATCATATGTATATTCTTAATTGA
>JAAHGL010000442.1 GCA_010692635.1 Symploca sp. SIO2C1
TTGGGGGTGAAGGAAATGATCATCTTTATGGGGGAACTGGCAGTGATATCCTCATCGGCGGTGAAGGAAATGATCGTCTCTATGGTGGTGAAGGTAAAGATTTCTTCGACGGTGGTGAAGGTATTGATACTGTTTTCTTTGATGAAAACTTTGCCATTACTGCTGACTTGAGTCAACATCGTGCCACCTACACCAATGATGCAGGGGTAGAAGTTATTGAGACTTTGCTCAATGTCGAAACTGTAGTAGGTAATGCCTTGGATGATCTGTTAATTGGCGATGCAGCTAACAATACCTTATGGGGTAAACAGGGCAATGATACCCTCATTGGTGGTGCTGGTAATGATCGTTTGTTCGGTGGTGCTGGTGTAGATTTCTTTGACGGTGGTGAAGGAAGCGACTCAGTTTACTTTATTTATGAGAAGTTTGCCATCACCGCTGACTTGAATCAAGGTCGTGCCACTTACACCAATGATGCAGGGGTGGAAGTCGTTGAGACTTTGCTCAATGTCGAAAGTCTGGTGGGTACTGCCTTTGATGACCTTTTAATTGGCAATGCTGTAACCAATGGACTTAGTGGAGGAGAAGGTAACGATACTCTCATTGGTGGTGAGGGGGATGATTTCCTCTACGGCGGTGCTGGTGTAGATTTCTTTGATGGTGGTGAAGGAAATGATACTGCTGACTTCATCAATGAAGAGTTTGCTATTACCGCTGACTTGAATGCTGAAACCGTCACTTACACCGATGCTGTAGGTAACACTATCGTTGAAACCATAAGCAATATAGAACAACTTCGAGGGACAAACTTTGATGACCTACTCATTGGCAATGCAGAAAATAATACTCTTTTTGGTGATCCTGGAGAAGATATTCTTGATGGCGGTAGTGGTATTGATACTGCTAACTTCTACTATTTACCAGCAGGGATCACTGCTAACCTCAGCCAAGGAACTGCCACCTCAGTTAATCAGATCGGTGAATTACAGGTTGACACCTTAATGAATATTGAACGCTTAACTGGTAGTAAGTTTGATGATCAATTGATTGGCAATGTAAATGACAATACCTTACATGGTGTAGACGGAGATGATTTTCTCATTGGCGGTGCTGGTGCAGATACATTTGGCTTCCTCTCCCCCAACCAAGGCATTGATACCATCGCTGACTTTAACTCAATCCAAGCAGACCTAATTCAAATCTCTGCTAGTGGCTTTGGTGGCGGACTTACCGGAGGTACGCTGGATGCTGACCAGTTTACCATCGGTTCCGCTGCCATCAATGAAAGCGATCGCATTATCTATAACGATGCCACAGGTGCATTTTTCTTCGACTCTGATGGCACAGGAGCTCTCGGACAAATCCAGTTTGCACAGCTCTCCACCGGATTAGCTCTCACCAATACTGACATTTTCGTTGTCTAGAGCACTGATTCATTAACCAAAATTAGATGTAGGGGCGAAGCATTTGGGCGATAATTTATCTTCTGAAACCCTAGTTTTTCTGTCCGAATGCTTCGCCCTGGGATGTGGACTGTGTTTTGACCCACTCCCACGGCTAAAAGCGCGTGGGATTCAGGGATACTGGCGTAGATTGCAGGTTAACCCCGTCTTACGTCTACTCTCCCTCTAGATGGAGTCCCACCTAGTTGGATTTCTCCAAACAAC
>JAAHGL010000443.1 GCA_010692635.1 Symploca sp. SIO2C1
TAATGTCCCAAGGACCAATAGGACTACTAGGATTAACAATTACAATCTCTTGACCTGCTTCAGCTGCTTGCTTTGCCTCTTGTTCAGCGAGATATTTAGACTTTTTGTAACTAGTCATTTGCATGAAATGGATTATTGCCAGCTAGCAAAAGGTGGAAATTTTTCTGCCACACTAGCTTGCTTACTAAACTTCGTGTTAAGTTATGAAAAGTGTAAACATTCTGTAATAATACAGAAGTAAGTTAAGAAGAAAACCATTAGCTTCAATCCTGCCGATTGCCAACTAGAGATCAAAATATGGTTTGCGATCGCCAAGGATGGATGGTATTGAGGAGTTTGATTTTACTGTATCAGTTTGTGTTTTTGAGCTTGGTAAAGGTCGTCAGAGGATTGTCTGAACGTCGGAGTCGTTCGTCAATCAAATCGACCCTCAGCCAGGACAAATTACTGATGCACACAAGTTTGTTTGAATCTATGTCTGGAGGTAGTCTAAAATGTCCATTCGTCTTTATGTAGGCAATTTGCCAAAAGAACAGGTAAACCGTGATGAACTGCACGCACTTTTTGCGGAAATGGATCAATCCATTACCACAAAAGTGATTAAGGAGCGTAAAACAGGTAAATGTAGGGGCTTTGCCTTTGTCACTGTTCCCACAGATGAAATGGCTGAACAAATCATTGAGAAGTTCAATGGCCACACTTTCAAAGATGTTGCCCTGAAAATTGAAAAAGCCCAGCCCAAGGCCAAAACTCAGGATGACGAATCCAAAGCATCAGGCAGTGGCAGCAATAATTCCTCTGGGCGTCGTGGAGGTGGCAAAAAGCCTCCCAAACGCAGTTCCTCAAACACAACATCATCTAACTCAGGTCAAATTCAACCAGATCCCCGTTGGGCTGAACAGTTAGCAATCCTGAAAGAGCGTTTATCGGCTCAATCTACTAATTCCTAGTGCCGCTGCGCGGAATTTAGAATTTAGAATTTAGAATGCTTATAGAGTAAGGATTCTAACGATCTAAAACTGGTCAGTTACTTTTGCCGCGCTGCACTAGTTCATTTGTAGATAAGAGCGACAATGTCCTTTGTATCCTATGAAACCAGTTAATCCATCATAGATCAGCAGTAGATACTTCATAGTAAACTTCCAGGCACTTCCTCTCGACCCTCTTTTAGAGACATAAGAGTCAGTAAATAATTTGCTCGGAGTATCTTCTGTTAGTTTTCAATAGCTTGTTTGGGTCAATTAAATTGATTATTGATCAACAAAAATCATGATTCAATAGTTCTATTAGCAACCGCAGCTAATTATTAATCGATTACCAGGAAATTTGTCATGAGTGCAGAAATTGACCCAGTTAAGTTAATGAAACAAGAAGTTGGGAAAGCTGCTGCCGAGCGTGTTCAATCAGGAGCGATTGTCGGGCTAGGTACCGGTTCAACCACCGCCTACGCAATTCAATATATAGGAGAGCGGCTCAAGTCTGGTGAAATTAAAGATATCCAGGGCATTCCTACCTCCTTTCAGTCAGAAGTATTAGCTAAAAAATACAGTATTCCTTTAACCAGCTTAGATGCAGTACACAAATCGAACCGCGATCGCTCAGACGTTTTGCTGTCCTAGCCATCAAGCTAGATTTTCCCATT
>JAAHGL010000444.1 GCA_010692635.1 Symploca sp. SIO2C1
TCATTACTCATTACTCATTACTCATTACTCATTACTCATTACTCATTACTCATTACTCATTACTCATTACTCATTACTCATTACTCATTACTCATTACTCATTACTCATTACTCATTACTCATTACTTATTCCCACATCTTATGCCCGTTCTAACTCCAATTCACAAAATTAATGTCCATACAGGGAGTAGCATTACTATTCCCAATCTCAGTTGGCAGGAATTTGAGGATATTTTAGAAGAACTAGGTGAAAAGCGCCATGTGCGAGTTGCCTATAGTCAAAACTGCTTAGAAATTATGGCACCTTCACCAGAACACGAACGCGCTAAAATTGTCATCGCTGATATCGTCAAAATTATCTTGAGAGTGCAGAGAAGACCATGGGAAGCTCTAGGTTCAACAACCTTTAAAAAGAGAACTATGCAAGTAGGAGTTGAGCCAGATGAATGTTTTTATATTGAAAATTATCAAGCGGTTATTGGCAAAGATAGACTGGATTTAGACCGTGATCCTCCTCCGAATCTTGTGATAGAGTCTGATGTTACTTCTTTGACATAAATTAGCGCTTATCAGCGTTTAGGCGTTCCTGAATTATGGGTTTATGGAAAAAATAAATTCAAGATTTATGTGCTACAGTGTCTGTTAAAATGGGCATCAGGTGGAGTGAGTGACCGGAATGCCTACTGCTGCTCAATTAGAGAGTTTATATCGCGTTAGTTATCAGTTGACCTATATCATGCTGCAACCGATTCATCTGGTTTGTGTTGATCGTCGGACTTGCAACGTATATGTCTTAGCTGGATATGGTGAAGACCTTGAATTTGAAATTATACCGAATGGAGAAGTGTTCTGATGAGCCAAATGAATTTTGATGCGATGAGTGATGTCGAATTAAAGCGGTACTTCCTATCAAACCGCCAAGATAAAGCCGCTTTTCATGCGTATTTGGACAGGTTTAGCCAGCGTCCAAAATCCCTCATTGCAAGCCCAAGTGATCCTGATTTTGACGCCAAGATTCAGGTAGCAATTCGGCAGAAACTAAAAGCATCGAGTACTAGCCAGCCATCTAACAACACAGTGGAGCAAACGGAATAGAGTTTTTGCGCTTCGTTAGAATGAACCACAGAGGCTCAGAGAACACAGAGAAGAGAATAATGCGAAAATTACTGATCATAAGCCCGAAAGTAAGTGAAAACGATGAGGCCAGTAAAAGCTTGTTGGAAAGCAGCCAATGAAACTGGTTTAAATTTAACTTCTTTTCCTGATAATTGCCCTTGGAATGAATCAGAGACTCTTGATTTTGAGTATCTTCCTGAATAGTCGATTGATACTAACTGTTTTTATTACCCCCATTATAATCGTTTTGCGTCTAAAACAAGGAGAAAGAGATGCATCAATTTCTAAGATAATCCGGAAGATAACTTAAAAAAACTCGTAAGGATTCAGGTCAGTACTAGACCATTACTAGTCCTATAAGTATTAGGGGGGAAGACTTCGCGCTGGTTCGTGAGGAGTGAAGACCGTTTGGCTCCCATCGCGAAGGCTTTTCCCCTCGGCTCAATAAAATTTGCTGACTGGCGGTAGTGGAGTTGCTCCCAATAATGTTGTAGTCTAGCTAAATGAGGAAACGGAAA
>JAAHGL010000445.1 GCA_010692635.1 Symploca sp. SIO2C1
ATAAGTGTGGAAGCTATACCAGACTTGGCTTTCAATCATTTTGATGCCAAACACGTCCCAGGTTTTCTGGTAAAATGCCTCAAAACCCTTGTACCGCCGTGATGGGAAAATGTACCGAAAAGTTGAGGATACCCCTAGCCAACCGGAAGATTTTGAATTCCCTCTATCAGGCAAGTTATCACATGATAACAGATGGGTAGTGATGGCATCCCTGGTATCATGGAGTGAATTTGAAGAGGAATATGCGAAAAATTTTGCTGAAGATATAGGAGCACCAGCGCTGCCATTTAGAACAGCATTGGGGGCATTAATAATCTCTCGAGAAACTAGGAATAAGTGATAGAGAAACAGTAGAACAGATAAAGGAAAACCCTTATTTACAATATTTCATAGGTCGGAGGGAGTACAGCAACGAAGAACCATTTGATGCCTCACTATTGGTAAGATTTAGAGAAAGAATAACAGCAAATCTTGTTAACAAAGTGAATGAAAAAATGGTAGAAGAAGCAATAAAAAAAAAGAGAAGGAACTAGAAGAAGAAAAAGGCAAAAAAGAAAGAGAAGAAAAAAGCCAATTGCCAAATAGGGGAAAATTACTATCAGATGCAAGTTGTGCCCCAGGAGATATTAGATATCCGAATGATTTAGGGATATTAAATCAAGCTAGAGAAAAGAGTGAAGAAATAATAGATACTCTTTACGAAACGGTAAGAGAAAAAGTAAAGAAAAAGCCAAAAACCTATAGAAAGCTAGCAAGAAAGGAGTACTTAAAAGTAGCGAAAAAAAGAAGACCAAGAACAAAAAAAATAAGAAAGGCGATAAAAAAACAACTGCAATATTTGAAAAGGAATCTGAGTCACATAGAACAGCTAATCCAAGCAGGAGCGTCACTTGAGGTGTTGAGTAATTATCAATATAAAAGCTTATTGGTAATTACGGAAGTATATCGTCAGCAACAATGGATGTATGAAAATAAAGCGAAAAGAATAGAGGATAGAATAGTAAGTATAAGTCAACCACATATTCGTCCAATAGTGAGAGGGAAAGCGGGGACGCCAGTAGAATTTGGAGCGAAAATATTGGTAGGTTGTATCGATAAATATGCATTTTTGCAGCGTATAAGTTGGGATAACTTTAATGAATCAGTAGCACTGCAAGAGCAGATAGAAGCTTACTATAGTTACACAGGAGTCTATCCAGAATCAGTGCATGTAGACCAAGTGTATCGTACTAGAAAGAACCGAGCATTCTGTAAAGAAAGAGGCATAAGAATGAGTGGACCGCCTCTAGGAAGACCACAAAAAAATGTCAGTCCATCAAAGAAACGGCAAGCCTTGGAAGATGAGAAAATTCGCAATGCAATTGAGGGAAAATTCGGTATCAGTAAGCGAAGATTTAGCTTAAATAGAGTCATGGCTAAACTACCTCATACGTCGGAAACAGCCATTGCTATTACGTTTTTAGTAATGAATCTCTCCACACTGCTGCGGCAGTTTTTTTGCCTTTTTTTGTGTTTTCAAAAAAGACATAGCTTTTTGGGGAGTCAATTATTAATGAAGATTATTATTGGGGTAATTATCAACAAGAAGCAGTTATCTTTACTTCCAAGTTAAATAACCA
>JAAHGL010000446.1 GCA_010692635.1 Symploca sp. SIO2C1
AGTTCTGATTAGAGGACTTGCAGCCGTAGGGCATACGGTCAAGATGCTTGCGGAGGGTAAATTCATCAGAATCCCTTTGAAACAAGAATCCCACGGTTTTAGCGTAGCGTAACCGTGGGAGTGTCAAATGTTTTAATTAACTGATGACTTCAATCAAAAAGCGACGGGGAAGCCAACTTCTGGACTTGGGGTGTTCAGCAGTTCGCTTTCCTGCCGTCTTTGGTTATTGGTCTACAAAACACTCTATGTACTCTGCGTCTTACAGACCAGGGTTATTGCATTTGCTATATTTTCTTAATGATTAACACAACAGCGCCAGCACCGAAATTATCTGTAAAATCAACCTGCACCTCAGAGCAGATTGAAGAATTCCAGCAGTTGGAGCTATTTGAGTGGAATCCCAAAGATCCTGCATTGGAATCCCGTAATATTCCTGGTTCTCAGGTACGCCGCAGAAATGGTTTGATTAGTCTTACCGACATGTGGCGAGTCTCAGGTAGCCCCAAGAATAGAACCCCTTCCCCCTGGCTCCGACGACAACAAACTCAATTACTAGTTAAGTCCTTACAAAGTCAATTTTGGGGCGAAATTGCTTACTCTAAACGCGGAAAAAATGGTGGGACATTTGCAATTGACGAGGTGGCATTCAAATATTGGGAGTATCTCAATTCAGGACATCGAGTCCGCTTAACAGAGAAATCAGTACAAAAGCGGTTAGCAAAAACTCTAGGTAAAGTTCAGCGTGAGGTGCCAACTTTAGCTGGCAATATTGATTTGCTAACAGAGCAGGAGCTAATTGAAGTAAAATCTGTCAAAAATTGGAAATTTGCTGTAGGACAAGTCTTAATTTATGGACAATCCTACTCCAATCATCAAAAGCGGATTCACCTTTTTGGTGAAGCTGCACCAGATTTTTTGAGCATGATTCGCTCTTACTGTACGCCCTTAGATATTGAAGTAACTTGGGAAGTTTGACATCCTCCGTGCTGTCTTCCGGGGAATGAGTTAACCCCAGCATTCCCTTAGCGCTTTTTCTTAGAGCTAGAAGAGCTGCTGCTACTACCCTTACTGCTACTACGCTTACTACTACTACCCTTACTACTACCAAAACTAGAAGAAGACTTTTTCTTCGTGTTAGATTTTTGTTTGGCTTGGCTGGAATTCTTCAAATTGCTCTTACCATAACCAGAGCCTGTCGCTTTGGTGCGAGAAGATGATGGTGCAGCGGTGGTAGTAGTTGATTTGTTGTTAGTTGTGGGTTGAGCGGTGGTAGTAGTTGATTTGTTATTTGTTGTGGGTTGAGGTGCGGTAGTAGTTGATTTGTTATTTGTTGTGGGTTGAGCGGTGGTAGTTGATTTGTTGTTAGTTGTCGGTTGAGCTTTAGTCGTAGTGGAGTTGCTCTGGATTGATTTACGTAGTTGTCCTGATGTCCGTAACTGATTATTCCTGACAGCAGGTGGTTTAGTCTTGTAGTTTTGCTCGTATTTGGTAACCGCTTCTTGGTAGGTTGGGGCATAATAGCCCCTAGTAAGTACTACTCCTCTTTGATATCTTGGTGGTACATAGTAATGAGGACTATGGTAGTAATGAGGACTATGGTTGTGGAACTCAAGCTCAAT
>JAAHGL010000447.1 GCA_010692635.1 Symploca sp. SIO2C1
ATGCAATTTCCTTGCATCTTCTTAACCCATAATCCCCTTTAAAGACTATTCTAAACTCCTAAACTCCTATTCTCCTGACTCCTGACTCCTGACTCCTGACTCCTGACGACTTATTCAGCAAACCCTAATTAATTGGTTATCGTTAGAGGGAATAACCACAGAGGCACAGAGAACACGGAGGGAATTTAGCCTAAAGGCAAAGCGATCGCAACTGTGGTACCTTGGTTTTTACCGGCACTTTCGATGGTAATATTACCATCCATCAATTCGATAAATTTCCGTGTGATCGCTAATCCTAAACCAAGTCCTCCTTGGGAGCGGGTAGTAGAAGCATCTAGCATCATAAATGGTTGAAAGAGTTTGTGTTGTTGGCTCGGTTCAATACCAATACCTGTATCTTGGATTTCTACAACTGCCATCTGTATTTCTTCTGTCCCTTCACCCTCTGTCACTGATTGAATCTTAGTCGTAACAGTAATACTACCGCTATTGGTAAATTTGATCGCATTTTCCATAATGTTGAGTAATACTTGCTTGAGGCTAGAGAAGTCAGCAAGCACTAACAGTGGTTCGGGATAATATTTTCTGTGTAATTGGAGATTTTTTTGCTGGATTGAAGCTCGTTGTGCATCTATTACTTCTGCTAAACAGGTATGGAGATCCATTGGCTGGATCTCCACGGAAAACTTACCTTCTCTGAGCTTGACTACATTCAGAATCTGATCAATGATTTCCAGTAAGCGAATTGCAGATTGATCTGCTTGCTGTAGCAATTCAACTTCTTCATCCCGGTCATCACAAAACTCATCTAAAATGAGGCGAATAGAGCCGATAATGCCATTTAGGGGGGTGCGGAGTTCATGGGAGGTATTTTTGAAAAATTCATCTTTGATGCGGTTCATTTCTTGCAGAGCAATGTTCTTGGTTTCTAGTTCTCCCATAAACACAATGCGTTCTGCTTCTGCTTGTTTCCGTTCGGTAATGTCAGCTAAGATAACGATCGCATAGGCAATGTTACCCTTTTCATCAAAGATTGGTGTTTCCCAACTTTGTACAGGGATAACTTGATCTCCTTGATGAATTTCGAGGTCATTAATCGTCGCACTTTCTCCTTTTAAGGCTTGCACCCCACTCAATTTTTCTAGAGGGTAAGGCTGATTAGTTCCAGCGACATAGATTTGAGTTTTCCCTAAACTACTATCTTCTGAGCTGTCTGCGGCTGTATCAATGCTCAAAGAACTAGCTGAAGTTAACAGGTATTTGCCCAGTAACTGTTTTGCTTGATAATTACTGTAGTAGGTTTGACCATTAGCATCCAGCACTACGACCCCTACTGGTATGGCTTCGAGAAACTGAGTTAATTGGCTCTCTCGTTCCCTTAATTCTGAATAAAGTTTGGCATTTTCAATGGAGATAGCTGCTTGGGAAGATAGTAATTTGATTACTTCCAATCGGTCAGGAGTAAAAGCATTAGTAGTTAGATTATTTTCCAAGTAGATGATACCACTGAGTTGACCTTGATTGAGGAGAGGGCAGCAGAGAATCGACTTAGGCTGATACTGTTGAATATAGTCATCTTGA
>JAAHGL010000448.1 GCA_010692635.1 Symploca sp. SIO2C1
TAAGCGATCGCAGATAATCCAATAAACACATTTTGTAAAATTTGTCAAGCAACTTAACCGTAACCTGGAGTCCCCATTCCCTCGTGACAATTTCTCTAACTCGTTTTCAAATGGGCGAACGGTGAGTAAAAAGTAACAAGTAAGAAGGAATGAAGCATTTATCCTCGTTTGGAGCACTTGCATCCCCCAAAGTTACCCAGGGATTTCCCATGAAGGTGCAACGGATTTTGAGTCCATCGAGGCAATTTCCTTTAATAGTGACACTAGCTAATGTGGTTGAGATCGACCCTTGGAATTTGTTCATCTTGTGCTTGCAATCTCAATTACTTTTTGCTTTTATTCCTACTAATGGAAAAAGTGTGCGCATGTAAATTATCAATGGATAATTGATAATTGATAATTGATAATTGGTTAATTTGGTCTAAGACCTCTTCATTTATGAAGAAAATATTTTCCTGATTGTCAATCCTCTTCTTTCAAGGAGAGGTAATTATCCATTATCCATTGTTCATTATCAATTGTTGAACACTTTTCCCTTTACCCACCACTTTCACCTCGGTCGCAACTTCAATCCACAGACTGTAAGCACCTCCGTGATGGGGTCGATATAGAATCCGACTCGGTCCCATAATCTCCACCTCATGACAATGGCAAACGGTTCCATTGTGCCAGATATCGATGACTGGTAGGCACGAGTTGCTGGCAGTATTGGTGTGAATCTTGGCTTGATTAATCCGAATAATGGTTTTCTGTACAGGGGGATGACACCAAGTTCCCTTGGGTCCCCGACTCCCTGCTGAGACTTGTGGCAATCCACTGCTGCCCAGGGGTATCCTCCACCGCTGGTTATTCTTGCTCGCTCCGGCAATGCGACCCTGATTGAGCAACTGTCGCACCCGCTGGGGGGAAACTCTCAACAGATAAGCTGCTTCTGGCACTCCTACCGCTGGTCCACGGTTTCCCGGAGGAGTGAACGAAATTTGGGGTGGGCTCTCTTTTCTCCCCGTCTCCCCGTCCCCGCGTCCCCGCGTCCCTCCAGGAGTCTCAAACTTGCTCGAGCCTACGGGCACTGTAGGAGAGACTTCCATCCACAACCGGGCTCGGCAATTCCTGGCTGGTAGGTAGGGAGAGTAAACTAGGCGGGACTGTCCCTTGATTTCCACGTAGTGGCAATATTGCGAATGCTTGCCGAGTTTGAGAGCGATCGACAAACCGCAATAGAATATTCGTATCCACAAGATAAAGCACAATTAGGGATGCTCCTCATAAATTCCTGCTCGACTCACTGCATAATCTGAGAGAGACAGTTTTATGCCCCCAAGATAGGTTTGAAATTCGTCAGCGATACGATCGGCGATCGCCTCAAATTCCTTATGGTCTCCTGTCCGGTCATGATCGGAGGGCTGAGAAATTAGGGACTTCCAAAAAATAAAACATCCCACAAAGAGAATGATAATCATTGTCATGGGTGGAGAGGAAGGGTGACTTTTCGCCCCCTTTGCTCCCCTTTTTATAGTAAATTTGAGCTGGAGTGATTTTT
>JAAHGL010000449.1 GCA_010692635.1 Symploca sp. SIO2C1
CTCACCGCACCCTCCATTCAATCCCTGGCTTTAACTCGTCAGCATCGCCAGAGAGTCCAAAACCTCTCAGGGGAAGCCTTAGTCGCAGGTAATCCCACTATGCCTCAATTGAGATTAGGCCCCAACCGCAGTCGGTTAGACTCTTTACAAGGTGCAGAAAGAGAAGCCGAACAGGTAGCTGCCATACTCAATACTAAGGCTCTCATTGGCTCTCAAGCTACTGAAACTGCCATTGTCCAGAGGATGCAAAATGCCAAAATTATCCACCTTGCCACCCACGGATTACTAGATGATATCAATGGTGTAGGTTCCCCAGGAGCCATTGTGCTTGCTGCTTCTGCTCAAGATGACGGCTTCCTCACCAGTAGCGAAATCATGGAACGGTATGGACTACCGAATACTACTCCCCTGCAAGCAGAATTAGTGGTGTTAAGTGCTTGCGATACCGGCAGAGGGGAAATTAAAGGGGAAGGAGTCATCGGTTTATCTCGTTCCCTAATTGCTGCGGGGGTTCCCAGTTTAGTAGTGTCTCTGTGGAAAGTTCCTGATGATGCCACCCAAGAGCTAATGGTTGAATTTTACACCAACCTCTACGAGAGAAAACTGGATAAAGCTCAGGCACTGCGTAAAGCGATGTTGACTATGCTTGATGGAGGGGAAAATCCAGACCCCGTGGATTGGGCAGCTTTTACAGTTATTGGTGAAGCTGAGTAATATAGTTATCAAAGTAGTTTATATAGTTAGGAGCAAAAAATGGGATTTGAAAAGATTTTACTGATTGCACTTATTTCTTTACCGCTGAGTTTCTCTGAGTCTGTTTTGCCTAATTCTGAGGTGAAGTTGCCTGGTAGTAGAGTAATAGCTCAAACCGTAGAGTCTCCAAAATCTAAAGCCGAACAACTTTTTCAAGAAGGGCAAGAGCAACTTAATGATCAACAATATGAAGCTGCCCTAAATTCTTTACAAGAAGCGCTAAGTATATACCAAAAAATCCAAGATAGAAACGGGGAAGGACTCACTCTCAAAGAAATTGGTAACGTTTACAACTTATTGGGAAATCATCAAGAGGAGCTTAAATATCAACAACAAAGTTTGGCTATTGCTCTAGAAATAAACAACAGAGATTTAGAGTGGAGAACTCGGAACAATCTAGGACTAGCTTACTATTCTCTGGGTGACTACCAGCGAGGGATAAACTTCTTTGAGCAAAGTTTAGACATTGCATTGCAAATAAATTCTGAAGAAGGAGCATTAATTGTTCTCAGCAATTTAGCCTGGAAATATAAAGAACAGGGACAATACGCTCAAGCAAATCAGTATGCTCAGAAACAATTGGAATTAGCTCAAGAGTTTAGAAATCGACAAAAGGAAGGGCAAGCATTGTTTAATTTGGGTGCTATTGCCTATCGCCTAGGAGATTACTATAAAGCGATTGAATACCATCAAGATAGTTTATCTATTTACCAAGAAATAGGTGATCTCAGTGGTGAAGGTGGAGCTTTAGGTAATTT
>JAAHGL010000045.1 GCA_010692635.1 Symploca sp. SIO2C1
GGGAAACACCCGCTTAAATTCCGAATATGAGGTAAAAGTAAGCAGATTTTTAAGAGCTACTTTCACTTCAATTAATTGCCTCAAAGAGTTGTGCAGCAAGCGATAGTACACTCTTTACTTGTTACTTATTACTTATTACTTATTACTTCAAAACCAGAAAATTACGACTTTTTCAGCAAGCCCTAACTATACTAGGGATCGCCATCAATGGCTAGATGCACTCAGCCTGGAAGATATTTGGGCTGAGTTAAGAGGGCAATAGCTGCCAACAGAATCAGTACTTACGCAGCGACACCACATACCCCTCTTCTGTCAGACTCCGAAAAATGGGGGTCAAACCCTGATCTCTCGTTAGGTGTCGTTGGCTGTAATGACGGAATTTCATCAGAATTTCGGAAAGTCACAGAAGAGGGGTATAGAGTCAAAGGTGCGTTACGCTACGCTAACACACCCTACAAATAGAGACCCTTCTTGCAAATAGAGCGATCGCTTTTCGATAGAACTGGGAATGCGATCGCTAAAATAAGGATAATTGTCAATTATCTCAATACTGCTCAGATAAGCTCTAATCCTCTCCCCCAGCTCCCCCAGCTCATCTTTGCCGATAAATTTTCTTAACAGAACAGTATTGGAAGTCTGGTAGTCTAGCAATCAACCAAATTATTCAAATCAGGCTTCTCTATGCAAGTAAATCCCTTGACAGTTGGACCGATTGTCGGAGCAACCAATGCTAACTCCGTTCGTATTTGGGGGCGAGGTAAACTCGAAATCACCCGAGGCTCGAAGGATTCATCCGGTGTTGGTAACAGCATCTTTTCCTGGATATCTTTGGAATTACTCAATAGGGGTAATCTTGTCCCTAGAAGATGCTTTGGAGTCGCCAGGTTACGCCCTGTGGGGGCTGCTAAATTTAGTGAGCCGAAATTCTTGAAAATGAACCCTAACTTCGACATGACTGGAGTCGTTGTCTTCGGTGATTTGTTGCCTGAAACTCAGTATGAATATCAAATAGGTTGGTTTTTCTCAGAAATAGAACTAGAATCTTTCACCCCAGACTCCCCTCTTAATTGGAGTCAAATTAACTCCTATAAATTTACTACAGCTTCTGCCAATAATCTCCGTTCTCGTTCTTTTATATTTGGTTCTTGTCGCTATTTATTACGCTTATTTGGTGGTTCTTGGTTTGATGACCGGGGTGATAAAATATTTAGAACCATACTTGAAAAGATTAATACAGAATCAACTATCAACCAGTTGCTCATGGTGGGAGACCAGATTTATGCTGATGATTTGAATGTTGTGCAGGCTGATACAAGCCTAGATGAATATAATCGCCGTTATCAGGATGTATTCTCCCAACCCTACATCAGGGAGTTAATGAGTAGTGTTCCTACCTATATGACTCTTGATGACCATGAAATTGAAGATAACTGGCCCTCAAATAGTTCCCAAAAAGATTGGGTAACTAAATATCCGGCAGCGATTCATTCTTATCTCACCTATCAACTTAGTCACAGTCCCCTGTTTGAAGTATCTGGTCATCGGATTACTGGTGTACCAACAAAGCTTTGGTATAATTACTCTGACGGTTGTAGTGATTTTTTTGTTACAGATACTAGGACAGAGCGTTATCTGAGTCAAAATATAGAAGAACGAGAAATTATCAATAAAAAACAGCTGGAATCCCTCAAACAGTGGCTTGCTGATGATTCAAATCGAGTAAAGTTTGTGGTTTCAGCAGTACCATTTTTTCCCGATTTAAAAGCAGGTAGTGAGGATAAATGGGCAGGTTTTTCGATGCAAAGGAATGAAATATTGGAGCTTATTAGAAACAATAAAATTAAGCGAGTTGTCTTTCTTTCAGGAGATGTTCATGCTTCAATGTCAGCGGAATTAGTCAGTCCCAATGATACCGATTTTAAAGTAATTTCGATTATTTCTTCTTCTTTCTTTTGGCCTTATCCTCATCCTCAAGCTCAGTCTTTTATTTTGAGTGGCAAGCTACCAAGTACCTCAGAAATCAGCTATGAGGTTATCAATGCTGAACCGGTTTGGTCAACAGATAATTTTACCCGAGTCACAACCGACCTTAATAGCTTACAGGTTGAGGTGTTTTCTCGAAAAGGGGAACTTCTCAGTTCCAAACTACACTCCTTTTTTTGACACATCTGTGAGGGAGCTGGTTGTATTTATTCGCGTATTCCCCGTCCGTTAAGCCTATGCGGCTATAACGGGTGACCCCTGCCGACATTAAGTTGGGTTCATCTTAGTCAGGGGGAAGCCTATTGAACCAGTGAGATGGGTTTTTTTCTGAGATTCTCTCCAACGGGATAAGACCAGGAATTTACTACCTTTCACCAATTCTTGCTTCTGTTGTCTCACAGAACACGCTCATTACTCAAAAAAGCTCTCCCACTCCTTTTTTCACCTCACCCCCGCTGTTGGATAACATAATTCCGTTACGGTTCGTAAGTCCTACTTTTGTCCTCTGAGGTGACCAAAAGCATGATCGCTTGTTAGGATATCTGACTAGAGGCACTCAGTACGAGCACATATCATGGTCGAATCACAACCAGCATCAGTGGAATTCCTAACTCCAGAAGAATCAGCTGATGTTGATCGAGCGCTGATGTCATCTTCTGAGAAATTTTTGACTAGGCTGACTATTTCTTCACTAAAACTGTTGTGCTACATCGCTAATGATCTTGGTGTCCCTGTTGAAGAACTGACTCACCAGCAGATAATTGACTGGATTGAGAATGATTGTAAGATTCGGCGAGAGCAGGGAGTTGAGGCAGCAGTTTTGAAGTGGTAAGGCTTGATGGGGGCATTTACTTGGTTCATATCAGGTAAATGGGAGAGTTTTAGTGACAATAGTTATTTCTTTAATTAACCTCAAAGGAGGTGTAGGCAAGACAACGACAACTATTGCTGTCGCGGAAATTTTGGCAGGGGTTTTCTGCCAAAAGGTTTTGGTAATCGATCTTGACCCTCAAACGAATGCTACAGTAATGCTGATCGGGGAAGAAAAATGGGAGGAACTTAACGAAAATTACCATACTTTATCCCAACTATTTATAGATGCTATTGATCCGGATAACCGTAAATTTGACTTAGCTCAAACTCTGCAACGTCAAGTCTCGAATGTCACAGATGTAGAAACTCTGGACTTACTACCTTCGAGTCTAGATTTGGTTGATATTCAATATAAACTAGCAACTATTCCTACAGGTAAATTCTATGCTTTGAGTCCCATAGATGTATTACGCAGAGGGATTAAACCAATTATTGATCAGTACGATTACGTATTGATTGACTGTCCCCCTAATCTAGGTATTATTACTCTTAATGGACTACAAATTTCCCAAAGTTATATTATTCCCACTATTCCTGATTTACTCTCAACCTACGGCATTCCCCAAGTAATCGCTACGGTTCATGATTTCTCAGAAACTATTGGTCAAAAAATTGAACCCCTAGGAATTATTATCTCCAAGTATCAAGCTGATATGACTCTGCACGAGCGAGTCGTCAAAGAACTACGTCGCTATAGCAAGGATGCTCCGGTATTTGATACCCAAATACCTCAAAGGCAGCAGATTGCTGAAGCAGCAGAGTTTTTAAAGCCTCATAAGTTTTCAACTCTCAAACAAAAATGGGGTAGTGTTGGTCAGTTTCAAAGCTATTTGAACTTAACTAAAGAGATTATGAAGAGGGCAGTTGCATGAGTAAAAAGCTAGAAGCTGTATTTAAAGTATCAAAAATTACTAATTGAATATTGAAAATTACGAAAATACCGATCATTTTAGCTTAGTACAGAATCTCAGGTGAAAATTCTGGAGTTTAGACTAACTCAAAAAATACGCCATATGTAGCGTATTTTTTTTAATTAGCAACCACTATATATGGTGTAGAAACGGCATTTAGTCTAAAGTCCAGTACCTTACGAAGACTTCAAGTGAAACTGATGTTCTAATCTAAGTTGACGGTTGGAGTTGTTGTAACTAATCCTAAATCCGGTTATGAAAACGCACTTATTTTATTGATAAAAGCTTAATATATATTGATTGTATTTAACTTGTTAGTAGTATAGACAAACCGGATTTGGTATAAGTCATAAGATAAGTGATAAAATACAAATTAGTAATGTTATTGTGTAAGAGTGAAGAATCATACTATTGCAATCTCCAACATTAAAGAATGACTCAAAAATAACTTACCCATTAAAGGTCAGTTTGGACAAGAATTAAATTGTGTATTATCTAGCAGATGTAAGTGATAAGTCCTGGCAAGCAGACTTGATCTGGTAGATCTGACCCACAAGGGTAGTGGCAAATTGATAGAAAAAATATAGTTTGAAAAATATTTTTGGAGTAATGATGCCAGAATCAACAATCTTAATTGTAACTGATGAGACAACAAGCTCTGAGTTTGATGGTCAGAGAGGATGGGGAGATAGGATTCAAAAGCGTTTGGCAAAGGCTGCGGAAATTCCTGTATCTGTATTAGAACAGAATATGAATCGCTTCCTCAAAGTAACGGGACGTTTATTTCAGCAGGTCGATCAGCAAATTGGAACACAATCTGATATGCGATTGGATGAAGTAGAGCTACAGGTAGAGATAACTGGAAAAGGCGAAATTAAATTAGTTGCAGGGGGCGAGGCAACTGGGAAAGGAACAATTACATTAAAATTCAAACGTTCAACTTAGCAATCAATGGCAAATAATTATGCAATTATTATCGGCATTAATTTTTATCAACGTCACCCGGAAAGGCGACTGAAATATGCGGTTAAAGATGCTCAGTTGATGCATAATTTTCTTTGCAATTATGCTCAATTTCCCAGAAATAATATTATACTTTGCTTAGGGGATGAGTTACACCGTGATAGTGAACATTACCCACTTTGTTCTAACATTTTAGGGTTACTAACACAAGACTTACACCCAGAGTGTATTGGTAAAGTAGATCGCTTTTGGTTTTTCTTTGCTGGTCATGGTATCAGCAAAAATGGAAGAGATTATTTAATTACTTCTGATAGCCTTATCAAGGATACTGATTTAAGAATAGCACTTCCCTTAGATGAAATTATTGCCTGTTTACGTCAACATCGAGATGCTGAAATTGTTCTTATTCTTGATAGCTGTCGTCAGATAGTTGGAAGCAGAGATTTTGGTGATTCGGTAGGAGAAGAAACGATTAAACTGGCTCAAAATCGTGGAATTACAACTATCTTTTCTTGTGATTATGGACAGTTCTCTCACGAGCTTGACAATCAAAAAAATGGTTCATTTACTTATTCATTAGTTGAAGGATTAAAACAATATACTCTCCCAGTTCAACTAGAGAAGTTCTTACAAAAAAATGTCCATAAACTAAATATTAAAGATGGTAAGTCTAGCAGTCAAACTCCCATAATTCGTGTTGAGTCTGCTTCCAAAGCACATTATCCCTTGTTGCCAGAATGCGCTACTGAAGCTGATATTGATGAAATGATACGTTTGGCAACAAACGAAGAATTAGATAATTCTTTTGAAAAAGCTAGAAATCTTTGGTGGAAAGTGATTGAAACTTCTCGCTCAGAAAAGTTGGTTATGCGAGGAAGAAAAGCTCTTGAGCGACTAGAAGAAAAAAATAACCAGGTTACAGCTAATTTACCAATAGTTGATGGAGAAAATCAAAAAAACAAAAAATTAGTTAGGCTCAAACCTATAAATACTCCTATCAAGGATTTTATAGATGTCAATCCTGATGACTGGGCGAAGAAACAAAGAGTTGGAAGTCAATCTTTATGGGACAAAATCATAAGTTTTATTTTCGATGAGAAAGACTTATAAAGTTTGTGGTAATTTTTCGATGATGAGGGATGAAAATATGTCTATCAATCAAAATACCCCAATATTAAAAAATAGAGAAGATATTGCAGTAGGTGAGATCAAAATTGCGCCGAGCATTCTAAGTCGTGCTATCAAGAATAATCAAGAAGCTATTCTTATGATGTTTAAACAGTTTATACCAGAAGATGAGGAGGTTTATTATATCCAATATCTAGGATTGCAAGGAATCTGGGGAATTGGTACTCGTAGCTTCGCCTGTCTGACTGAGCGTCGTGTTGCTGATATCACCGTAGGTCGCTTTGGTGAAGTGACTTACCAAGATGGTTACCTAGAGGCAATTAACAGCAGTATGATTCACCAACCGTCTAAACTTGGTTTATATATTTGTATTGGGCTTTCGATAGTTGTATCATTCTTCACCTTTGGGCTTACTCTTCTCCTACTTCCATTTATTGTGCAGGCTTACTATCGATTAGTTAAATGTGGGATAGTTTTCGTTATTAAGGAAGGAGCACCCGTCTATATGTTCACAAATCGGAAGTATTTGAAACGGGCAAATCTACTTTGTCGAAGTATTACGATTTTGCGAGAAAATCGCATAATAGTTATCAAAGGCATGCCAGATGTTTAAATAGTCTTTGTTGTCTAAACTTAAGTCTGCAAATACATTGCCACTACTTGCTTGTACTCGAATTTTTTGAGTCATGATTCACTCTCCTTGCTACTTGCTGTATCTTCTACCTAGAATTAAGGTAGATAAGGGAAAAGAGGGTAAAATTGATTACTCCTATCATTGACGAGGTAATTGAACAACTGAGAGCCATGCCACAGCACTTGCAATGGCAGGTACTAGAATTTGCTCGGACGTTAGTAAGAGTTGAAGTTCTAGGTACTCCAGGACAACAATTACTGCGTTTTGCCGGTTCTATTCCTCCTGATGACCTCCAATTAATGCGTGAGGCGATCGAGCAAGGCTGTGAACAGGTAGATATTAATGAGTGGTAGGTACTTGTTGGGTATCAATATCATCATTGCTCTGTTTGCAGACGAAGCAGTAGTCAAAAGCAACCTTACTCAAGTCCTATGTTTGTTAAAATATTGCTACAAGGCTGAATGCTCAAGGATATAGCTTTATGGCAATTGTTGTCACCCTTCGCCCAGAGTTAGAAGCACGATTGCGTGATAAAGCGGCTCGGCAGGGTCAAGATATTGATTTGGTTGTAACTGAATTGCTAGCTCGTGTCTTAGAGTGGGAAGAGCAAGATTCAGAAGAAACTATTAGAGGCATTCAGCAAGGGTTAGACGATTTTGAGGCAGGTAGATTTCGCTCTTTCCAAGAGTTTGCTGATGAACAACGCCGCAAGTATAACTTGCCAGCAGATTCGTGAAGTACCGTATCGAATAAGTTTCATGCTGAGGTGATAGTGAAGCATCTCAGCACCCTCGGAGATCCTTCGCTATCGCTCAGGATGACATAATTCCCTGACCGTGCGTAAGTCCTACTAATATGAAATCGCCTAATATTTGCTACAGATAACAGCAATTTACTGGCATATTTCAGCTTCACTCACCACAGATTTGGACAAAAACGGTTCTTGTTCGAGGGCCATCCAAATCAAAAAATAGGACTGATTGCCAAGTACCTAAAGCTAACTTACCATCAACAATAGGAATCACTTCACTATTACTCAGCATCATCGCCATGAGGTGAGAGTGAGCGTTCATTGGTTCATCGGGGGGAACATCTCTTAGATGGAGGTCATTATGCAGATATTTTTCTGATTCTGGAGCTAACTTAGAAAGATGTACTTTGATATCTGTTAGCAATCTTTCTTCATATTCATTGATTGCTAAGGCGGTGGTGGTATGTCGGGAAAAAACTAGAACTTGACCATTTTTGATCTGAGTTTCCCCCAATAGCTTCTCAATGTCAGGGGTAAGGTTATAAATGCTAATTCCCTTTTCTGTTTCCAGTTCAACTATCTGATTGATGATCGACATAGGTTCGTACCGCTGCGCGGAATTAAGAATTAAGAATTAAGAATTAAGAATTAAGAAGGCTTATGGAGTAAGGATTCTATCGATATCAAACTGGTGGGTTATTTCCGCTACGCTGCACTAGACTACTTGCCAAAATACTTGATTGTTATGTTGTCCCAAGAGGAAACATCTAGTGAGATGCTACCCTTCGGAAACGCTGTAGGCTAATACTCCACTTTACAATTAAAGGTGTTCCTTTCCCTCTTTCCCTTTACCGGTCAATTGAAAATTGACAAAGCACTAGTACTATGCGCTATTTCCCTTTACTGTTATCGCTCCCTTTCTCCCAGGTGAACAAAATTTTGTGTAGGATTTCAACTCTCCGCGTCTCCGCGTCTCCGCGTCTCCGTGTCTTTTTACTCGCTACTCCACTCTTTTTTTTGCTCACCCCTTTCTCTCTTTCCCTGCTACCAACATCAGCAGCTGAACCTCCAAATATTTTAGAGCGCAGGCGTCCTGCTAGTGCTTTTTGGCCTCGAGCAGAATACCTGGTACAACAGCAGCTGAATTTAATTCAACGGATTAATAAAGCACTTGCAAGTCCAGATTTAAACCGAGTACAAGGAGCGCAGGGGCAATTATTCGTGCAGGAGAGAAGGGTTAAAAGGTTTCTGAAAAGTCAATACAGGATTCCTGAGCTCCTTTGTAAGAATAGCCAAGAAGACACAATTATTGTTACCGAGTTGAATGCTTCCCAGAGGAAGGTTTACTGTGCCCTTTATGGGTCGATGCAGCAGCTAAAATCAATGAATGCCCTACTAGAGCATCGTTTACCTATGTTGGTGGGTTTAAGGGCACCTGAACTTCTACCATCAGCCAGAATTTCTCCCCTCAATAGACAACAGACAGTAATACCGAGATTTTCACCAGTACCAGATTTTCCAGATCCAGAACCACCAGTGCTTGATGTTCCAGCCAAAAGACCATTAGCAGGATATCAGCCACCATTCCAACCTGCGATCGCTCCTTCTCGGGAAGCTAATGTTATCCTCTCAGCAGCACGAAAACCACTACTGTCCGCACTAGACGTTTTTCCCTCATCTGCTCAGATTATTGACCCGGCAGTAGCAACACAAATAGCGGATCGCGGTGATTATGCTCTTTGGGCTACCGATGTCCAGAAGCATTCTAATTTCCTGGCTCTACCCGGTACTGGTATCGCGCGGGTGTTGCCTGCTGAGAGTTACCGCCTAGATCCCAATGAGTTACGCAACCGCATACGACCTACGGTAGCAGAGAGATTTCCCTTCGTACCCTTGCTCAAAAGCGATAGTAGCTATGCTCCCCGCTTGGCACTTGAGGTTGAAGATGGGAATTTCCAGATTCCGATGCCAGGCATGGATTACGGTTTCTTGGTGAATTTAGGTGATATTCCCTTAGAAGAGCTAGAAGTTAACCAACAAAATACCTCTATCCTCTCTTCTAAACAAGCAAAACTTTTCCTCAACTATGTACCTCCCAATCACTTGGAAGACTTGCAAGCCGAACAGCGGCGCTTCCTTACGACTAAGATTGGGGCTGGTTTTATCCCTTCTTTAACTACACCGGCTTCTAATCAAGCTCCGGTGGTACTCAAAAATACCTATTTACTGAGATTAGTCCAGTTTCAGGTGCCAGAAGTACTACTTACTGGTGAACCAATTACCAGAAGTGAGCGCCGCTACCTCAACCTAATTCTGGATACTCCTAGTAGTGATGTACTCGTAGCTTTTCGACCGGTTCAACAGCGTTTTGATGGCAGTTATATAGTTCTTTGGCGTGTTTTAGATCAGTTTCCCGAACCCCAAATTGTGGATTTACACAAATACGTTGAACTGGATTGAGACCAATTAGTTGTTAGTTGTTAGTTATTTGATTTCTTGATACACAACTAACAACAAATAACACGAAATCCCCCGGAAGAAAGCACGGGGGATGAATTAATTGAAATTCCATGCAGCGATCGCAATACATCCCCAACCTACCAGAAATGCGACTCCTCCCAAAGGTGTAATTGCCCCCAACCACTTAATTCCACTCAAACTAAGGGCGTACAAACTGCCGGAAAAAATAGCAATTCCGGCGATAAAAGCCCAACCGGCAACAATTAATGGCGTCTGTTCTGTTTCGGCGCGGCTTAACAGCAATGCGACTAATAGCAATGCCAGAGCATGATACATCTGGTATTTCACAGCCGTCTCAAAAATTTCTAGAGCACGTTCAGTTAGTTGTTCCTTCAAGGCGTGGCTAGCAAAAGCACCGGCAGCTACAGCTAAGCCTGCCATAATTGCTGCTACACCCATAAAAATTTGCACCATCAGTCAGTTTTGTAAGGACTATATACAGCATGGTAGACTATTCAAAACTGGCAGATAAGGCGTTTCAACCTTTTGCTGCCCATAGAATGCATCTAGTTAGGTCAACTGAGATCATTGACAGTTGGGCTGATTTTCCTAGTGATTTATAGGAGGAAAACACAACCCTCAATCTTTGGTCAAGTCGTACTATACCAGCAGTAGTACCATTTCACAGTCTATGTAAGAAAATGCCAAATTAGCTAGGTAATGCAAAAACTCCTAGAGCGTCGATTCAGAAACCGGGTTTCTCAGAATACTGAATCGATGTTCTAGCAGAGCTAGGGATAACTTTTAAATTGTTACTCATGTTACTGCCACCCACAAATTTTGAAATCTTTGGCTTGGGAGCAACCGATAAGCCCTCAAACCAACTAAAGATTACATGCAAAAACACTGCTGATCGCGAGGGTTAGTTAACAGAGTCAGAGCGAGCACTTAATGTACAACAAATAAGTTTGATTTATAGACAACAGCAAGGCTACCGAAAGGCTTTACTTCTGATGGATTTGTGGATTCGTCAATGTTCTAGTTCAAAATTTTCCCAAGCTGCTGGATACCTCAGCAAGCTATCGGATTTATCTGTGGCAACAATTATAACTCCCAAATTGCAAATCGCATGATTACTTCACTGATTGTTTTATTACTTGGACTAGTGCTGTTGGTAGCAGGTGCTGAGGCGTTAGTGCGGGGAGCATCGCAATTTGCTGCTTTACTGGGACTCTCACCCCTACTTATTGGTTTGACTATTGTAGCTTACGGCACTTCTTCACCAGAATTGGCTGTGGGATTGCATTCTAGTATGGGAGGTCAAAGTGATATTGCGTTAGGCAATGTGATCGGCAGCAATATTTGTAATATTTTGTTAATTCTCGGTTTGTCTGCCATGATTTCCCCCCTGAGAGTTTCTTCTCAGTTAATTCGGTTGGATGTGCCGCTAATGATTGGGGTATCGGTACTGATGTTTTTTTTCGGACTTGATGGCACAATTGGCAGATCTGATGGCATTATCTTGTTCCTCGGCGGTGTGCTCTATACTGTATTTTTGATTTACCAAAGCTACAAAGAGAAAAATCCAGAGGTTCAAGATGAATATACCAAGGAATATGGTACAAGCGGCAGTATGTCCTGGCAACAAGGGCTACTCAACTTAGCGCTATTAGTGGGTGGCTTTGCTTTGCTGATTCTAGGTTCACGCTTGTTGGTAACAAATGCAACGAAGATTGCTCAAGCAATGGGAATAAGCCAATTGGTAATTGGACTAACTATTATTGCTTTGGGAACATCTTTACCGGAACTTGCTACTTCCGTCGTTGCTAGTATTCGTGGTGAACAGGATATTGCTGTTGGCAATGTGGTAGGTAGTAACATTTTTAACATTCTCGCAGTCTTAGGCTTGTGTGCTGCGATCGCACCTGGGGGTATCAACCTCTCATCAGCAGCTCTGCGACTCGATATCCCTGTAATGATTGCTGTGGCGATCGCTTGTTTACCAATTTTTTTCACCGATAATATTATTTCCCGCTGGGAAGGACTGCTATTTTTAAGCTACTTTATCGCCTATACTACTTACCTGATTTTGGATTCGACACAACACCAGAGTCTACAGTGGTTCAACTCGGTGGTAATGATATTTGTTGTTCCCCTTACTGTCTTAACTTTGTTAATCATTACCTGGCGTGGGTTGCAAACTAGACGTAAGAGACTTCCACATGCTGAAGGTAGGGAGTAGGGACTCCGGAGCTGAGGGAGCTGGGGGAGCTGAGGAAGAAAATTTTTGACCGATTGTTCTAAAATTGCTTATAGTAAAAATTAAGGATAAAAAACACTAAGAGGTAGGAGATTCTTTGATTTTTCTGTGATCATCTTTCTTGTGCAGCAGCTTGTTGATAAAGTTAGTGCTAGTCTAAGGTGCATACTATGACCAGAGCAAGAGACAATACCACGACCATGCCACGACTGAATTTGATTGCTCATGACGAAGTTGGGGGAGTAGTAGCCCCACAAAAACAGTTTCCCTACAACTTCAATGAGACCGAACCCAAAACACAGTATCAGGATAAGGAATCAGACCAATTGACAACGGCAACATTAGAGAAATATGAGCTGGATCTTAAGGTAGTAAACCAGCAATTGGAAGACAGCACTGCTCCCGAGATCATCGAGTATGCAGCACAGACGTTTGGGAATGGCTTGGTTATGAGTACCAGTTTTGGTATTCAGTCTGCAGTCATGCTCCACATGGTGACCCGCATCATTCCCGAAATTCCGGTGATTTGGATCGATACTGGCTATCTACCACCAGAAACCTACAGATTTGCTCAACAGTTAACCGAACAGCTAAAGCTGAATCTGAAGGTATACCAGTCCCCCATCAGTCCAGCACGAATGGAAGCATTGTACGGTCGTCTTTGGGAGCAGAATGACGTTGAGGCTTTCAACCGCTACGATCAGATGCGCAAGGTTGAACCGATGCAGCGTGCTTTAGGAGAACTTAAGGCTAGAGCTTGGCTAGCAGGTTTGCGTAAGGATCAAACTAATCACCGCAAGAGTCTGCGCCTGGTTAACCAACAGGAAGAGCTGTATAAACTACTGCCAATTCTCCGATGGACGGCAAAAGATGTCTACGAATACCTACAGACCCATGAGTTACCCTATCACCCATTTTTTGATTTAGGGTACACTACAGTTGGCGATTGGCACTCCAGCCGACCACTTACTTTAGAAGATGAACACGAGCGCGACACTCGTTTTAATGGTCTTAAACAGGAGTGCGGCTTGCACCTACCACAAACCCCCGGTGAAGCGGAGAGTCTTGATTCGAGTTCGCTTTAATTTTTAATTTAATCTCTTTTCCTTGAGACGCTAAGTAACTGGGTGATTTATGGAAATGAAAATACCATTCAACAATTGATAATGAACAATGGATAATGGATAATTACCAGAAGAAAGGCAGAGGGCAGAGGGCAGAAGGCAGAAGGAAAAAATGTAGTTTTTAATACAAAAGTAAGTCCTCTGTGCTCTGCCAGATGGTTTAAAGCCCCATTATTTATGGAGACAAATAAATGCGTAGCAACTTTATTAAATCCCCCGCTTTCAAGCGTGGGGAACCTTCTGCCATCTGCCTTCGTACTTCTGCCTTCTTTAACTCTCCCTAAAAGAAGAGGATTGACAATCAGGAAAATATTTTCCTTTTTATTGTCTTCATCAATGAAGAGGTCTTAGACCAAATTAACCAATTATCAATTATCCATTGATTAACGGTGCGTTACGCTTCGCTAACACACCCTACAGTGGCTCAATTCTTTCCCAGAAATTGCCCTGAAGAATACTTCTACTCAATTCGTCAAGCCATGTTCGAGAGCATAGCGTACCAACTCGGTACGGCTATTAGTCCCAGTTTTGCTAAACAAGCGGCTGACATACTTCTCAACATTGCGGACACTGGTTTCCAGGCGTCGGGCAATTTCTTTATTCATCAGTCCTTGAGCAACCAAATCTAAGACACTCTGCTCTCGTGGTGTTAAATCAATGCGGATTGGTGGAGGTGTTTGAGTAATGCCAGTACGCTGATCTAGCATCCCTCGGATTTCAGCAATCTGTCGCGCGATCGCTTCAAGTTCAGTACTACTATTATCTCCTGCTTTGGCAGTGCGACGCTCCAACAAGTTCTCAACAATCGCTACTAACTCATCTGGATCAAAAGGCTTTGGCAGGTAAGCATCACAACCCGCTTGATAGCCTTGAATACGATCTGTAGTCATTCCACGAGCCGTGAGAAAGACAACTGGCAATGATTTGAAGCGAGGATCTTCCCGGAGTTGCTCCAGGAACTGATACCCATCGACTTGAGGCATCATGATGTCAGAAATTACTAGGTCAGGTGTTCTTGTCTGCAACATTTGCCAAGCATCACCAGCGTTACTGGCAGCTTGTACAGTAAATCCATGTTCTTGCAAATAGTCTTGGACTGCTTCACGTAATCCTGGTTCGTCGTCTACTAGTAACAGTTGTGCTGACATCTATCTTTCCTTGCTTCCTTAGTCACTCACTCTTTCAATTTAACGAAAATTTTAGGATTTATAATGAGCAATGAGTGTTGGGTTTCACTTCGTTCTACCCAACCTACAGTTTTAGTTGTGCCAAGATCAACTAAAGTGGGTCTGTAGCAGCAGCATTAATGATTGGACAAATACTAAGACAGCGTTACCAAATCATCGATAAGTTAGGAGCTGGGGGGGTAGGGGAAACCTATCTGGCTGAGGATTTGGACATTCCAGCTTCCCCTAAACCCAAATGCGTCGTCAAGCGGCTTCAACCAAAAGCAATCGATCCAGATACCCAACGATTGTTTCAAACAGAAGCCGAAATTCTCTACAAACTAGGACAAGACTACGACCAAATTCCTAAGCTTTTTGCCTATTTTGAGGAAAATCAAGAATTTTATTTGGTTCAAGAACTTATTGAGGGAGATAACTTGAGCCAGGAAATCATTCTAGGGCAACCGTGGAATGAAGCACAAGTGCTCCAATTATTGCGAGAGCTCTTGGAGATACTCGCTTATGTCCATCAGCACAAAGTCATCCACCGGGATATCAAACCCTCCAATCTCATGCGACGTAGCCAGGATGACAAACTAATTCTCATTGACTTTGGAGCAGTGAAACAAGTCAGCTCCTTGGTTGCTAATGATTCAGAAGCCGATAGCCGCACGATTGGCATTGGTACCTTTGGCTATATGCCTGGTGAGCAAGCTTTAGGTAAGCCACGACTCAGTAGCGATATTTATGCGGTGGGGATGATAGCAATTCAAGCTCTGACAGGTATAGTACCGAACCAACTTCCTGAAGATGATAAAGGTGAAATCCTCTGGCAAAAACATGCTGAGGTGAGCGAAGCCTTAACGGCAATTCTTAACCAGATGGTGCGATATCATTTTAGCGATCGCTATCCTTCTGCAATAGAGGCATTAGAGGAACTGAATCTCAAGATTCCCATCTCTGGGACTGAGTCCTCCTCTACAGAAGAGGTACTCAAGCCAGTTAAAGTTGAGGGGAAGTATGGTTACAAAGACCAAACTGGGGAAGTTGTGATTCTACCTCAGTTTGAGAAGGCAGGGAAATTTTCCGAAGGTTTAGCAGAAGTTAAAATTGGTTCAAAGTATGGCTACATTCAGCAAAAGGGTCAGGTGATTATCCCACCGCAATTTGATAAAGCTGGGAGTTTCTCTGGAGGACTGGCAAGGGTCAAAATTGGTAACTCGTCTACTTATATTAATAAGGCTGGACAAAGATTATTTGATGAAGTAAGTAGCTTTTGTGAAGGCTTAGCAAGGATCAGAATTGGTTCAAGATATGGCTATATTGATAATAGTAAACAGTTAGTTATTCCGCCCCAATTTGAGAAAGCTTGGAGCTTTTCCGAGGGACTAGCACTAATCACAATTAATGATAAGTATGGCTATATTAATCAAACAGGTCAAATGGTGATCGAACCCCAATTTGAGAAAGCTTGGAGCTTTTCCGAGGGACTGGCACTAATCACAATTGATGACAAATATGGCTATATTGATACAACAGGTAAATTAGTTACACAGTTGTTTGATGAAGCTTGGAGTTCTTCTGAAGGACGAGCAAAGATTGAAATTAAAAATAAATTGTTAGGGATATTACCTATTGGCAAGCAGTATCGCACGATTGATAAAACAGGAAAGTTTATTGATGAAGAATTTTAATGAATTGCTAATTGTTAATTGCTAATTGCTAATTGCTAATTGCTAATTGTTAATTGCTAATTGCTAATTGTTAATTGCTAATTGCTAATTGTGTGAAGCCATGAGTTAGATCATCTAGCTTTGCTTCTACTACAACAATTTGCTGCTCCGCCCGAATCAAATAGTCTAAATTACCCTGAAGCCAATTACTCACCTTGAGGGGATACTCAAATCGCAACACTCGATGGCAGAGAGTAGCCACTCGCAACAGCACCGGAGCAACCAAAACCTCCCGTTTTGCTGCTTTGCTCGTCAGTTGCACATAGGGCAATGTGGCTTCAATCTGTGCCTGTAAGTCTTCTAGTCCGGATAAAGGTTTCCTTGTTTTCGGCAAAGCCAGTCGTGCCTGGGTATAATCATACTCAAATTCTCCCAATATTTCATCTGGGTCATTCGGCAGCTCGAAGAATGATCGAAATGTATAGTTAGCCTCTGGCTGCAAAATCTTCGGCATCGCCTAACTCCAATAACAAATAGTGTGTTTATATTTCCCCTAAAGTGCCTCTACATCCTCTAATGATAGACCAGTCACCTGAGCAATAAACTCGATTGGACTTTCTGCCTTCTTCATTGCCTTGGCAATATTTTGTTTTTCTTCCTGTTGGCCTCGCTGCCAACCTATCAACTCCGCCTCAGCTCTGGCCGTAGACATTATGCTATTTTCGTACTGCTTGTCCTTCAAATAGCGTCGATAAATTGCACGTTCCTCATCTGATAAATACTCCTCTCGTAAACGTTCTTTGGCTTCCGTCAGACCCTGAGCTGTGAATTCCTCCTTAATCTCGCTGTTCTTTAAAAAGTAAATCCATTCATCGATACTATCTTTGGTCTGATCATCAAAGTTATTGACCTTCAACAAGTAATACTCAGGAAAAATTTCATAGATTTTCTGGAGATCAAAAAGCTCTTGCTGGGTTGATGACAGTTCCAGACGATCTTCCAAATGCCGACCTTGAAACTCTTGCCATCCTTGGTAGATATAATCTTCCCCTTGACCCAGAGCAAAATAAACAATATGAATAGAGTAAACCTTTTTGATATTTTGGTATGGCTCTCCTCGGTTGAGATATTCCGCAATCAAAGTAGATGCACCATATAACATTCGGTGAAAATAATCTTGCTCTGTACTATTTTGTACTTCGATTAAAAGCAATTTTCCCTGGGTGCTTCGGGCTAAAATATCAACTCGATTAAACTTGTTTTCTTCTCTCAGGGGATTACTCTCACTCTCCAAAATCGATTCAATTTTAATCGATTGTTCCAATAATTCACTGAGAAAGCCCTCCAAAATGATATGGTTGGCCTTATCCCGTAAGATCTTTTTGATGGCCCAATCAAAGCGAATATGTTTCATGACATTAACTAGGGCTGAGCCCAGGCGATCGCGTATACTTGTCTTTACTCTCGGGGTGAGCGAAATTTTGGTTGCAATTTCAATTCTCCGCGTCTGCTTAGTCGTTTCCCCACCCCTTTTTTCGCTCACCCTTACTCTCGTTAATCCTTTTGTCTATATTAGCGATCGCTCATACTCCAGATGTCCGACTTCTTCAAGAAGTCGGACATCTCCCCTACAGATTCATTCCCGACTAGCGATTCCCTGTTGTAAGATTTCCAAAACCTTAGCTAAGTTCCCAGATAATAAGGCAGGTACATCTAACCACAAGCCTGGATAAATCTTACTTTTGATGATTCCTTGCTCGTCAGGTTGCAGTTTGATATACTTTCCTTCTGTTAACCTAAACCAATCAAATTCCTGATCATAAACTCGCCATACCAAATATTCTTGAACTTGGTTGCGTTGGTAAGCTCTTTGTTTATCGTGCAAATCGATAGAAACTGTAGAAGCAGCGATTTCAAAGATTAATTCCGATGCACCTTCGACATATCCATCTTCACTAATCGTCGATTGTCCACCTTCTTTTATTCTCAGTAAAGCATCAGGTTGAGGTTCATTCTCTGCGTCTAGTCTTACAGTACAATTATCTCCTGTTTGAACTCCCGGAGTTGCGGCTTCATAAATACCTAGCCAAGTGATAATATGAGCATGAGGGTTTCCTTGTTGCTCGATTCGTAAAGGCGATCCCATATAAACAATTCCTTCGATTAATTCTGCCTTTTTCAGATGAGGCATTCTGTGATAACGGGTTTCAAATTCAAGATGAGTCAATTGATCGCCATTTTCTAAAGAGGGCATCAATTTGTTTGGTTTAGTAATGGTATAAGTCATGGCTTGGATTGTATATATCGCATCAATGAGGTGAAAAACTTGATTAATTAAGCTTTACGGTGGTGGAACAATGTATTTAATCGCTTTATCCCTTTCATTCAGCTGCCTTAATGCCCAGCATAATCATGGCGTTACTTTGACTAAACCCTGTTTATTTTGGCACTTTTCATCAATTTTAAACCCTTGTTTGAGGGCTTCAACAGCACTTTCGTATCTATACAAGGGGGTGACAATCCACTTGAAAAGTAGGCGGGGTGTGGGGTGTAGTGTGTAGGGTGTAGGGAAAAAAGAGTGGCAACACCTAGTCGGTAGGGACAGTTGAATCAGGTAATAGACGATTGCTCAGTGATAGGTACATTTATTTTCACCATACCCCACACCCCATACCCTAAACCCTGTCTCTTTTTTAGCCTTGTTGTCACCCCTTGAGCTGTGGGATATTTACAGCAAATCAGCAAAAGCTGGACGCAAACGCCGATAGCACCAAATTCCTAGACCAAATACTGCTAAAGAAACGACTGAAGCTATTCCCCATTCACCCCAATGCTCTACCGTACCCACTAATACCAAATCGCGATATACTTCTGCGATCGCAGCTAGGGGATTGAGCCAAAACACCAAGTCCCGAAATCGCTCCGGAATTACAGAAGCTGGATACACAATTGGTGTCAAATAAAACCCCAAATTCAAAACTACTCCTAATGTTTGGGGCACATCTCGCAAAAACACCGTCAAACCTGCTGCTAAATATCCTAATCCTGCAGTCAATAACAACTGTGTTAGCCAAATTAATGGCAACAGGGCTAAGGTAGTATGAAACTGCCCCACCGATATTGCTACCAGCACAATTAGTGCCCCTAAACCAAATGCACTTTCAATAAAAGTTGATAACACCGGTACTAGGGGTAACAATACCAAGGGAAAAACTACCTTTTTCACCAAATTCGGTTGAGTCACCACTGAACTAGCCGCTCTGGTTAATCCGCCGGTAAAAGCAATCCAGGGAAGCAATCCGGCAAACAACCATAGCCCAAAGGTAATGCTGTCATCTGACGGAATTCCTTTCAAGCTCAGTTTTACATTCAGTACTATTGAGAAGACATAGGTGTAAATCAGCAACTGCGAGAGCTGATTCACTAGTGGCCACAAATTACCTAACACCGAACCCTTATATCGGGCTTCCAAATCGCGCCGCACCAAAGTTCTCAGCAAATCAAACTTCGTCCACCACTGCTCATCTAGGGGTAGCCAGCGTCTGAATTTGCCAGCCTTACTGACAACTTCAATCATTGATTTACACACACTCACTCACACAGTTTGCACCAGCTTACCTAATTAATAAGGCAACTGAATAAACTTACTACCATACTACCCTTGGTCAAGGTGTACCAAGTTAGAGAGAAGGGAGAGATAGAGGAGTCATTCTGAATTAGCTATTAGCAATTAGCCATTAGCAATTAGCCATTAGCAATTCTCAATTAGCAATTCTCAATTCCCAGTAAGTCCCTGATTCCGCTAAACTGAGGGATGGTTTATCAAATTATTAAGTTGGAATGGAAATCGGGCAAAAAGTAAAAGTCTTGCGTCTCAGAGACCGAGTCTCCTCTGATCTTGCTAACAAGCTAGGGAAAGTAGGCACAATTAAAGACTATAAAATGACTGATGGTAGTGGGGTTGGTGTTGTTGTCCAATTTGAGGACAACTCTAATACTTGGTTTTTTGAAGACGAACTAAAACTGGCAGAGTAGAAGTGAGAGCATCGAGGCAACAGACAAGAACATGGCCTTTATTATTACTTTTTTAGGCAAAGGCGGCACCGGTCGTACTACTGTAGCGATCGCAGCAGCCAAACAGCTGTCAAGTCTCGGTCAACGAGTTCTACTAGTAGGACAAGATTCAGGACCAGCCCTCAGTATACTGCTGGGGGCCTCCCTTGGTGGCGAACCTCAAGAAATTGAACCTAACTTCCAGGCAGTACAACTAGAGACTACAGTGCTACTGGAACGAAGTTGGGAAGATGTCAAACAGCTAGAAGCACAATATTTGCGATCGCCTACTCTCAAAAATGTCTACGGTCAAGAACTGAGTGTCTTACCTGGGATGGACAGTGCTCTAGCACTCAATTCAATTCGGGAGTACGACAAGAGCAATAAGTATGATGTGATCATTTATGACTCTAACAGTAGTCAAGACACTCTAAGAATGTTGGGGATGCCAGAAATCCTGAGTTGGTATTTTCGCCGCTTTCGCCAGGTAATGGCAGATTCAGACCTTGGCAAGGCACTCTCTCCCTTTATCCAACCCCTCACCAGCGCTATTCTCAATGTATCTTGGACTGCTGATGAGTTGGCTCAACAACCGACCAATCAGTCAACCCAAATGCTGGAACAGGGAAAATCTGCTGTTGCTGACCCCAACCGCGTGGCATCTTATCTGGTAACTAGTTCTGATCCTACTGCCATTGCTACTGCTAAATACTTCTGGGGAAGTGCTCAGCAAGTTGGTCTTACCGTTGGTGGTGTCCTACTTAACCAGAGTAGTGGAGAAGAAGCTTTAGCAACAGAATTTGCACCTCTTAAGGTAAGTGCTCTGCCAACACAGTCATCTGCTGATGACTGGCAAACGCTGATGGCAGCTCTGCCAGATTTCAAACAAGCAGCAAAAGCACCTAGACCAATCACCATAGATATTGCTGCTCGTCAAGTACGCTTATTTTTGCCCGGTTTCAACAAAAAACAGGTAAAACTGACTCAGTATGGTCCAGAAGTTACCGTTGAAGCTGGTGACCAACGACGCAATATCTTACTACCCCCACAACTGAGTGGTCAACCGGTCAAAGGAGCAAAATTTCAAGACCAGTATCTGATTGTAAGTTTCTAAAGCACAAACCCACTTTGTTAAGAAGTGAAATATATTTGCAGCTTTAGCTGCCGTAAAAAGTAGTCCTCAAATGACAAATGACCAATAACCAATAACCAATAACCAACAACCAATGACTAATGAGAACACAACCGAACGCAGTGCTAAAACCAGACAAATATTAGGCATGAAAGGTGCCGCCGCTGGTGAAACCTCGATTTGGAAAATTCGCCTCCAGTTGATGAAGCCAATTACCTGGATTCCCCTAATTTGGGGAGTTGTTTGCGGTGCAGCTTCTGCTGGTGGGTTCCACTGGAGCATAGAAGATATTCTCAAAGCGGCAGCTTGCATGTTGCTTTCTGGTCCCCTGATGGCGGGTTATACCCAAACCATAAATGACTTCTACGATCGCGAAATTGATGCCATCAATGAACCTTACCGTCCTATTCCTTCTGGCGCTATTTCTATTCCCCAAGTAGTAACCCAAATTGTAGTACTGTTACTAGCTGGTTTCGCCGTTGCTGGTTTATTGGATTTCTGGGCAGGTCATGAATTTCCTACTATGATTTGTCTTACCCTAGGAGGTGCTTTTCTGGCTTACATCTACTCAGCTCCTCCCCTCAAGCTGAAGCAGAATGGTTGGCTAGGTAATTATGCTCTTGGTTCCAGTTACATTGCTCTGCCTTGGTGGGCAGGTCATGCTTTGTTTGGTCATCTCAACTGGACAATTGTTATTCTTACCCTATTCTATAGTTTAGCCGGGTTAGGCATTGCTGTGGTTAACGACTTCAAAAGTGTAGAAGGCGATCGCCAACTTGGTCTAAAATCACTGCCAGTTATGTTTGGTGTTGGTACAGCTGCTTGGATTTGCGTACTGATGATTGATTTGTTTCAAGCAGGCATTGCTGGTTACTTAATTACCATTCATCAGAACCTTTACGCCACAATTCTACTGTTGTTGATCATCCCCCAAATTACCTTCCAAGATATGTACTTTCTGCGGGATCCCCTGAAAAACGACGTGAAATATCAAGCCAGCGCTCAACCCTTTTTGGTGTTGGGAATGCTAGTTGCTGGTTTAGCATTAGGTCATGCTGGAGTTTAAGGGAGTAGAGGGATATGGAGAGACACGGGGACGCGGGGACACGGAGGATAGGGGAGATATTGACACTTAGCAATTCCCAATTCTCAATTACGCATAATGTAAATTAGATACCCAAAACAGACAATATCAATTGCCGTAGGGGCGGGTTTAGGGTCACTGTCAACACATTTGGTCAAAGTCTTAATACAAAACCCGCCCAAGCGATAACCAAGGGAATTTAGAATTGGGGATTGTTTGTATTAACCTGGGGATGACCTTGGGCGGGTTTTGATCCCAATATTCGAGTCAAATGGGTTGGTTTGTCGCTAAACCCGCCCCTACGATATGTACAATTTAATTCACATTAGACGTCAATTCTCAAATAACTAAACTGGACTAACCTTGGCACGATAGAGCAGCTTATCAGCATGCCGATAGCCGGTGTAGCGTACCCTAACGATGTCTCCTGGTTGAGCAGTTCCTGACATAAGCTCCTGATGTTGAGGATTATAGGGAACTTCTGCACCTACAGGAGCGATCGCTTCTACTCCCCATTGTTGCAGTAAATTTTCCACTGGACGTATCAAAGTCAGTAACCTCACCGCAGGTAGTTGCTCATTTTGCTGTGCTGCATAAGCAGCGCTGGGCCATTGGATTAACCAGGATTCCAGTACTTGTAAGCTTGATTGCTGAAACTCCTGCATTAAAGTTTCTCGCTGCTGCTCCAGCTGCTGTTGCAGATGCTGGTACTCTTGCTGTAAGGTTATCAGTATTTCTGAGGGTGGATCTACTTCCGGTGCAACCAGTTCTGGGGCAAACATCTCTAATAACTTAGTCACCTGTACTTGCAGTACTTCGGAGAGTTTGTGCAAGGTTTCTAAGCGCATTTGCGAAACTTGCCCTTGCCGCAAGCGTCTCAGTTGTCGCTCAGAAACTCCAGCAGTGTGACTTAGTTGCTTAAAACTAGCAATATCTACCTGTTGCATCAGTTGTCGCAACAGTTGGGTGTAGTTTATATGAGAAGGCATCGGGATAGCATTGGTACAGGAATTTAAGCTAAGGCTGAAACCCAATCAAAGTAAAGATTTGGGGCGTTAATTTTTGTAACAATTATAGCAGTTCTCGCATCCGTGAGGTACAGCTCCTATTCCCTATTCCCCATTCCCCATTCCCAAAAACCAGGCTCTTTGTACCTCATCTAAATGAGAAACACTATATCATTTTTTTGTAGCATTTATTGCCCTAAAAAAACTACCAATTAAACATTAAACTAATTGGTAGAGTTTGGTCATCGAATTGGTAGAACAATTAGTTCATTTTATCCTTGTCAGAAAACCAAGAATAAGGTATTATCCCTATCATACAATCAGCAAAAACTTCTAGTTCTAGATAGATATGGTTTTCTTAACAACCCCTGGGAAACAACTTTTAACAACTCTAGGAATTGCTATTTTTTCCTGTTCTTTCTGTCTAGCTGATGCCAAGGCTCAGTCTTTTAAGGATACAGAAAATTTATTGATAGCTCAAACTTTAGGCGGAATAGAAAGAGACATATCCCTTTCGGAAGTACCGAATCCAGCTATATCATCAGTTACTGCTGTTGCAGGAGCAGCACCGAATAAAGCTAACGTAGAACTGCAAGCAGATGGATCTTTAGTTTACGAGCTGGCGGGTCAAAACGAACAAGGATTTCAATTTGTAGTCGATGTAACATCCGAAGGAAAAATAATTGAAGTTGATGAAGAGGTTGACCGCAGTGCCGTTCCTGAGGTTGTTTATAAAGCTCTAAATCGTTGGGCACCAGGGGCTCAAATTGCTAGCACTTGGCGCAGTACTCGTCTAGGAGAGTTCGTCTATGAAATAGTTATTGAGGAATTCTGGTTTGAAATTGATGCTGATGGCAGAACCTTAACAATTCACCAAAATTAGAAAATTTTTGAATTAGATAATATACTCATGGCGACCTTTTTGAGAAACCAGTGCAAGCAAATTGTAGCTGCGACACTAATGGCAACCACTATTGCTGTTGGTATTAATGGAGCTGATGCTCAAGAAAGTCTGAATCCGACTGAATCTCAATCAATTAAAGGTGCTGGTGCTTCCTTTCCTCAGCTCCTTTACCAGCGTTACCGTAAGGAATATGAGAGCGATCAAGGAGTAGAATTTGACTATACTTCCGTTGGTAGTGGTGGCGGTATCAGACTGTTTACGAATGAATCTATTAATGTTGGCTCTAGTACACTGATTCCCAGTCCTATTGAAAAGAATCAGATGGAAGAAGGTTTATTAATGATACCAACAGCTGGAGGCTCAGTTGCTATTGTTTACAACCTACAAAACGTTACTAACGACGTCAAGATCTCTCGTGAGAAATTAGCTAAAATCTTCACCGGAGAAATTAGTAACTGGAGTCAGGTTAGTCCGCGCCTACCAAACGTCGAGATTCAAGTGGTAGTGCGTTCTGACGACAGTGGTACCAGTCTTATTCTCACTAAGTACTTGCGTGAGATTACTAACGGAAAGGTAATTGCCAAGAGGAAGCCTGATTGGGGTGCCGATGTTTTTGCAGCTCGCCCCCAAGATAGCGGGGTTGCAGCTGAAGTTAGGCGAATTGATGGTGCAATTGGTTATGTTCAAACTAGTTTTGCTAAACAAAGTGGCTTAGCTATTGCTCGGTTGGAAAATCAAGCAGGTGATTTTGTTCGCCCTACAGTAGAAGAAACGCAAAAAGCTTTAGCCAATATCGAGTTTAACGAAGATCTAACTACTAATAGTATCGATGATCCAGAAGAAGGTTATCCCCTAGTTAGTTTGACTTGGCTCTTGGTCTATCAAAAGTATCCTAATATAGAACTTCTCGAATCAACTCAAAACCTTGTAAGTTGGATTTTGACTGATGGACAAGAATTTAATGAAGAAGAGGGGTACACCAAAATTCCACCAGATATAGCCAAAAGAGCCATCGAAATTATCAATAACAAACTCAAGGTTCGTCCCTATTAATGTAATTAGTTCGCTATTTAGCTGAGGAATATCAAAAAAATTATGAGTAAATTGGGTGTAGTTGATGTACGATTGCTCCTTGGTTCAGCGATAATAGGTTGTAATTTTGGCATACTCTCTCCAGCTTGGGCGCAAGTAGATCCTGCGATTACTACCCAAAATTACACAAGGGATAGTAATGGGAGCATCTTGCTTCCTGGAACTACGGAAACAGAGCAAAATGCTCTGGCTCAACTTGAGACAAATCAAGATCATGAGTTTTTATCCCAGATAGAGCGATATAGCCAACCATCTCTTGCCGTCCAAGAATTTTCGGCAAATGAGCTTGCATTGCCAATAGAACAAGATAGTGGGAGTGAATCACCTTCTGCTATCCAACAACTTCCGGAAAATGAGCTTTTATCCCAGATAGAACAATATACTATTAGTGAACGACCTCCTACAATCCGGCGGTCATTTCCTCGGGTTGAAGATCTACAAGATGTTACCCCTCAAGATTGGGCTTATGATGCACTGCGTACATTAACGAATAACTATCGTTGTCTTGCTGGTTATGATGACGATACTTTTAGAGGAAATAATAATCTCACTCGTTATGAATTTGCAGCGGCTTTAAATAGGTGCTTACAGAGAGTTGAAACAATAATTAAAAATAATTTTAATTTAGCGACCGAAGAAGACTTAGTCAGTATAGAACGACTCGTAGAAGAATTTGAGGCAGAGCTGGCGACAGTCAAAAGTAAAGTCACTGATCAAGAAGAGCGGACAGACTTTTTACAAAATCATAACTTTTCCACCACTACTATTCTACGGGGACAAGCAAACTTTTTTCTTACCAATGTCTTTGGTGAGCGCAAAGCGGTTCCCTCTGGGCAAATTCCTACAGAAGACTTGGATTCTGTTCCTTCCTTTGGCGGTGGAGTAAGATTGGACTTCGATACCAGTTTTACCGGTAGAGACCTGTTGCGTACTAGAATTCAAGCAGGGAATGCTAATAGCTTGGCTAGTGGTGTAACTGGGACAGCAATGACCAACATTGCTGGGAATATTAATACTAGCAATGATGTGAGACTAGGAAAACTGTTTTACCGCTTCCCTATAGGAGATCGTGGTTCGGTTTATCTAGGAGCAGTAGGCCAATCTGCTAGCGATTTTGTCCCAGCACTCAATCCTGCCTCAACCATTGCTCTGTTTGGTTTTTACAATCCCCTCTACGATGTCGGTTTTGGTACTGGTGGAGGAGTATACTATCAATTTAACGATTTAATCGGAGCTGGGGTATCTTATTATACTACTACTAGTAGCACTAGCAATCCCAATCCAGGTAATGGGTTATTTAACGGTCATTTTAACGCTTTGAGTCAAATAACCTTGACACCATCCGACCGCTTGGGTATTTCTCTAACCTATTCTCGTTACTACTCTCCTAATCCTAATAATACCAACAATATTACTAGCTTTATTGGCTCTGAATTCGCTCAAGCTCCTTTCGGGGGCACTACTGCTACTTCTAGCGACAATTTTAACGTTGCAGGCTCCTATCAAATTAACGATCGCTTACAAGTAGGAGGTTGGGTTGGCTATTACAATGCTAATGCTGAGTCTTCTGCCTTAGTCAATGGTGTGAGTATTCCTGAAGGTTCAGATGCAGATATTTGGACTTGGGCTTTTACTGCTTCCTACAATGATTTGCTTAAACTGGGTAGCAATTTGAGTTTTATCTTCGGTCTGCCTCCAAAGGCAACTAGTAACGATATTCCCGAGCGAGAAGACCGGGATACATCTTATCATATTGAGCTTTCCTATCGCTATCCGATCACTGACCGCATCTCGATTACTTCTGGAGGGTTCGTAATTCTTGATCCAGAGCATAATGAAGCCAACAACGATATTTGGGTTGGATTAATCAGATTGAGGATTGATATTTGAGAATTGGGAATTGGGAATTGGGAATTGGGAATTGGGAATTGAGAATTGGGAATTGGGAATTGGGAATTGGGAATTGGGAATTGGGAAAGTATTATGGCGACGTAGAATATTGTTCATCATTATTGCTGTTGTTACTGTCGTGCTAATTAATCTGCTGATTCCAGTTAAAGCAGTAAGCCAGCAGAAATATTTGGTAGTGCCTGATAGTTTTCGAGGTAAAATCGTTAGGCAAGTCCAGTTGAGTAGTCCTCAAAAAGCAATTGCTCTCACCTTCGATGATGGTCCTTCTCCAGATATTACTCCCCAAGTACTGAGTATCCTCAAAGACAACAATCTTCCAGCAACTTTCTTTATACTTGGACGAAATCTCAAAAAATTCCCTCGAATTGGACAACAAATACTAGCCGATGGTCATGTCTTAGGTAATCATACCTGGCATCACTGGTATCATCGGATGAGGGAGTTTATCATTGCTCGTGAAATTGAAAGTACTGCTAAACTTATCTCTGAAATTACTGGTGGTGTGAGAACCAATCTGTTTCGCCCTCCCTACGGTCATCGGTATAATGGCATAGTAGATTATGCCCGTAAGCGAAAAGATGTAGTTGTCTTGTGGTCTGTTGATTCTGAGGACTGGCGGGGTCAAGATATATCTGTAGCAGAATTAGTTGAGCAAGTAGTTACAGAAGCTGAGCCTGGAGCAATTGTCTTGATGCACGATACTGGAGGGGATGATAACAAAATAGTACAGGCTTTGCCAAAAATAATTGAGGAACTTAGCGATCGCGGTTATACGTTTGTTACTATACCTCAGTTATTGCAGCTCAGCCTTAATGCTTATACAAGGTGAATTTAGAATCTAACCAAATAATCCGAAAAATATCCTTAATGCGATAACCTACCATTAGAGCTTTTCCAGAAAATCGTAGTGAAATAAAGAAATTAATATCTTCCGTAATATGCTTAGGAATCTGAGCTTTTATGCTATTTCTCGCAATCTTTTCTGCACCTAATTTATGCCTAGGAGCTGCCCAAATTTGTCGCCAAGTCATTTGACTTCGTTTTCTTAGAGCCTTAGCAAGATCAGCCTGCTCATCCCTAGTACATTGCTCTAGACTGTAGTCATCCTCTAAATACCGAAGACAAAAAACAGGATAACAGTCATCGTAATTTAAAATCTTGTCCGATGAAGGTTCTGCAATCCTGCCTTTTCCTTGAGACTGATTTAGAGAAGGGGGTTTGACTCTGTTTTTTTTACCTTTACCCATCAATCCTTAAGAATTTGACTCTTAAAATAGTCACTCATTAATTCATGAGTAATGGTTTGATTTGTGTCTGTGCTCATCCAAGGTTTTTCTTGGTGAGTAAGATTTGCTAAAATCGTCCCAGTATATTTCCCGAATACGCTATAAACTTCATCAATTAACTCTTGAGCTTCTGACGTAATGACTTCAGAATTAAAGTCTTCAGGTTCAGGTATTGGATTACGCAAATATTCTGAGTAGGTGTGATAAATCTCTTCTACAACTGGACCATACTGCCATGCCTTAATCTCTTCTCGAAAAAGAGGCTGATTAAACAACGCCAAATAAAAACCTTGGGCGTAATATAGCAATTTTTGCAGCTTTAAATTCGTCATCATGCCATCCTCTTCAAGGTTGGCATAGTGAATGAAATATTTAGCTATATCTGAAGCTTGATACATAGTAAAGCTCCTCAATCTGACGCAAGTGCTGTTGTTATATCTGTAATTACTTTCCTCTTGATTAATTAAGCGATCGCGGCTATACACTTTTCAGTATACCTCAATTACGGAATTTTTGGAAAAAGGAGAGCCTTACAGTAAGGTTAAAAAAGTCTATTCGGTGAATGTAGTCTACTTTTCCTTAGGACAGGGGGATGATTATATTTACCAAGGGAATTAGATTTTCAGGGTCTGCACTTAGAAGACTCTTTAATGCCATCGATAAAACAACAGAAGTTGTTTAATATCGAAGAAGTATCGGAGATATTTCCTGAGTATTATCTGATTAAGGTAAACAATTTTAATGACGTAGCGAAGAATACCTTGGATGAATGGATATATTTCCTGAAAAAGAGCCAAATAAAAGAAGAATTTACAGCGCAAGGCTTAGCGGAAGCCAAGGAAAATTTACTAGTAGATAGCTTGAGCGAAGAAGAAAGAGCAAACTACCTGAGATATATGGAGAATAAGCGCTATGAAATCAGCATAATCGAAGGCTCGCGCTCAGAGGGAAGATTGGAGGGTCGAGAAGAAGGTATCAAGGAGGGTATAGAGCAAGGCAAACAGCAGGAAAAGGCTAATATAGCTAGAACATTCAAACACGAAGGAATAAATATTTTAAGGCACAAACCAAAGAACAATCTTCTCAAACTTCGGCAGGTTTATTTTGTGCTGAGCTTGTTGCCGAAGCGTTACAAGTAGCTGGAATTATTGACTCTACACTTAATCCTGCGGCGCAGACACCTAAAGATTTGATGAATCTTACCTGTTTTCAAGAACCAACGCTAATTTTGCCATGATGAGTATATTCAACAATTATACTAATGACAAATGACTTTGATTCCCAAAATTGACAATTGGTTAGATTTAGGCTTTCATTCTGTACATCGCAATAATCTAGTTTATGTAACTTGCTGGGAAGATCCAAGGTTAGACAGAATAGCCATGAAGCTAACCAAGGATGATACTGTTTTGGTTTTGACTTCAGGGGGATGTAATGCTCTGGAATATGCACTTGACGAACCACAGCATATTTACGCAGTTGATGTTAACCCTCGACAAAATGCCCTACTTGAACTAAAAATAGCTGGAATTCGAGAACTTGATTATTCTAGCTTTTTCCAACTTTTTGGGGAAGGTCATTTAGCTAACTTTAAGAAAGTTTATCAGCAACAGCTTCGTACTCATCTATCCCCTTTTGCTCAACAATACTGGGATAGTCATGGCTCAAGATTTTTTGCCGGTAAACGCCCTTTTTTCTTTCGTGGTACAACAGGTATCTTTGCTCAATTAATTAATTTCTACATTGATCATATTGTGCAGCTTCGAGAGGAGTTGAATGCATTGCTTGAAGCTAAAACCATTGAGCAGCAACGTCAAATATATTATGATGAACAGCTCAAAGATAGGTTTTGGAAAAAATTGATCCGCCAGATCATGAATAGTAATTTGACGCTGTGGATGTTAGGTGTTCCTCCTCAACAACGACAACAACTAGAAAGCTACCTCAAAAATGGAGTGGCTGAATTTGTAGAAGAGCGTTGTCGAGAAGTTTTTAGCGAAATTCCTATCTGGGATAACTACTTTTGGCGAGTTTTCATGGAAGGCAAGTATACACCAAGTTGTTGCCCAGAATATTTAAAGGAGGAAAATTTTCACTTAATTAATGTACTATACCATTTAGTTAAACCTATTGAGGGTAGTAACCATCAAGAAAGACTAGAGAACTTTTATCAAGGTCAAGCTCACGCTTATGACACGTTTCGCAAACGTCTACTACAAGGCAGAGAAGAACTGTATCAAGGATTGATTGAATATCCAGGAGAGATCTGGCTCGATTTAGGAGGAGGTACAGGTGCTAATCTTGAGTCAATAGATGATCAAATCAGCAGACTTCAGAAGTTATACATTGTTGATTTATGTCCTTCTTTGTTGGCAATAGCACAGGAGCGAATTGCTAGTAAAGGATGGTCTAATGTTGAGGCTGTGGAAGCTGATGTTACCCAATTTACGCCACCAGAAAGGGTAGTTGATATTGTAACATTTTCCTATTCTTTAACCATGATTCCCGATTGGTTTGCAGCTATCGATCAAGCATACCGTTTACTAAAACCTGGTGGAATTATTGGGGTGGTAGATTTTTATATTTCTCGTAAATATCCTAGAAAACAGTGGTTTTCCCACTCTTGGTTATCTCGTCATTTTTGGCCTGCTTGGTTTGGTAAAGACAATGTTTTTTTATCTGCTGAACATGCTCCCTATCTTCACTACCGCTTTGAAAGTATTCGATTTATTGAGAGGATGGCAACTCTTCCTTTCTTACCTGGAGTTAAAGTACCTTATTATCTTTTTATCGGTCGCAAAAAATACAACAATAATTCAAATTAAAATGCTGGTAATCAGTAAATTATAATATTGCTTTGAAGTAAGCAGATAAAGGAGAGCATTACTTATGGAAACTAAACATATTGCTATGTGGTCTTGTCCGAGAACTCGTTCAACTGCCATAACACGAGCATTTGAGCAGATTGATGATTGTCTTATCTATGATGAACCTCTACATCATTTCTACATTTTTAACGGTGTTAATTACTACGATGATATAAGTGATTATCCATCAGACTTTTTAGCAAAATATCCTAACACTAATTATTCGAGTATTATTGAAAAACTAACTGGCGATCTACCAGAGGGAAAATCTTTTTCGTTTCAAAAACATTTGTCACTTCATCTTCTTCCAGGATTTGACAAAAGTTGGCTCTCTAAAGTAAAAAGTTTCTTCTTAATTAGAGACCCAAGAGAAACGATTATTTCATACTGGAAAGTCAAAAAAGCTGGCGGTTTTAACTGGGCAGATTCAGAATGTTTTATAGGCTGGGAAGAACATTATCGACTATTCAAAGAAATTGAGGATTTAACAAAAGAAAAGCCTTTCGTAATTGACTCAGGAGATTTAATCAAAAATCCTCAGGATTATTTGAAAGCTTTATGTTGTCAGTTAGGAGTTAGTTTTTCAGACAAAATGCTTTATTGGGAGCCAAACAAAACCAATGTTTTATCATGGGAAAATTCAATTTTTGAACAGTTTAGTAAAAATGTTCTTAATTCCAGTGGCTTTTTTCAGCAATCTCAAGAAGTTAATATTCCAGATATATTAGTGCCATCTATTAATAAGAGTATGCCGTTTTATGAGGAAATGTATAAATATCGTATTATTGTTTAGCATTTAGTTAATCAGGAGATAATGATGGTAAATACTGCATTAGTGACAGGTGCATCAAGCGGTATTGGTGCGGAACTCGCCCGATTGCATGCAGCAAAAGGGGGTGACTTAGTATTGGTTGCTCGTCGTGAAGATGCTCTTAACGCATTAAAATCTGAGCTAGAGAACGCTTACGGTATAAAAGCAACAGTTATTACAGCTGATTTGGCACAAGCTGATGCTGCTGAAAAAATATTTGCTGCTACCGAAGCAGCTGGAATACAAATCGATATCCTGATTAATAATGCGGGTTTTGGTGGCCATGGAAAATTCCATGAGCGTGACCTTGCTAAAGATCAAGCTATGATGCAAGTCAATATGGTCTCCTTGGTTAACATAACTCATCTATCCTTGCAAGGAATGGTCAGCAGAAATTCTGGAAAAATTTTGCATGTGGCATCGACAGCAGGGTTTCTACCGGGACCGCTACAGGCAGTTTATTACGCTACAAAAGCCTTCGTTGTCTCATTTTCCCAGGCTATTGCTCAGGAACTTTCAGATACTAATGTCACCTCGACTGCCCTTTGCCCCGGTGCTGTTGCCACAGGCTTTGTTGCAGCTGGGGATCTGGATGGTACATCAATGTGGGATAACGCCGCCTCGCCTAAGTTTGTAGCAAAGTGCGGCTATGAGGCTATGATGAAAGGCGAATTAGTGAAAATTAATGAGGCATCCTTGAGTTTCATGCTTAATTGGGTAGTGCCTTTTCTGCCGCGAAAAACTGTATTGAACATATCACAACAGACTATGGAGAAAAGTAATTGAGCCACTCCCACGGCTTGTCAGGCATCATTAAACCCTAGGAGCTGAAAGAGTTGAGAATAAGAAAAGACAAAAATGATCCAGAAAACAGTTCTGATAACAGGAGCATCGTCAGGAATCGGCAAGGCAACTGCCAAAGTTCTAATTGAGTGTGGTTATACCGTTTATACTGCTGCTAGACGGGTAAAAAGAATGAATGATTTGCAGGATTTGGGCTGCATCCCCCTCAAAATGGACATCACGAACGATGAGCAAATAGTAGCAGTTGTCAATCAGATTGAAACAACTCATGAGGGAGTGGATATCTTAATCAATAATGCTGGTTTTGGCATGTATGGAGCAATGGAAGATACAACCATTGAAGATGCTCGCTATCAATTTGAAGTAAATCTGTTTGGTTTGGCACGTTTGACTCAACTCGTATTGCCAAAGATGCGAGAGAAAAAATCGGGCAAGATTATTAACATTTCATCCATAGGTGGTAAAGTCTATACTCCTTTAGGCAGCTGGTATCATGCGACCAAACACGCTCTTGAAGGCTGGTCTGACTGTCTGCGTCTGGAACTCAAAGCATTTAATATTGATGTAGTCATTATCGAACCTGGAGCGATTAAAACTGAATTTGGTGATGTCATGACCGAGCCAATGCTCAAGCGTTCTGGTAATACTGCTTACGGAGAATTAGCTAAAAAACTAGCAGATGTGACAAGAGCTTCTTACGAGGTTGATGATGCCTCTGAACCAGAAGTTATTGCTGATTTAATTCTCAAAGCAGTTCAAGCGAAGAAACCCAAAACCCGTTACGCAGGTGGGAAATTCGCAAAACCCTTGTTATTTATCCGTAAATGGGGAAGCGATCGCTTTTTTGATTCGGTTATAGGAAAAATGATTGGTTAGTAAAACAACTTGGCATTCAGTAGTAAATGATGAACTCCATGTTCCGTCAGGATTTTATCAACCAAATATGAGTAATGCTTACACCAAAGGAGGCTATCTAAAATGATCGTCAATTATTTAGCCGATATGATGGTCAAACCCTAGGGAATGAAGCCAAGCATTGTTCTATTTGCTGATCACACTCTACAATCTGTGTCTGGTAAAATTCATAAAGCTTGAGTTCTTGTTGTAGAATGAACACGAATTCTGGGCAATAGTCTCCAGTTAAAGAGGCAGCAATCTTCTGTTCGCTGGCTTTAATGCGTCCCTCCTTTAATGAGACTATCCCTTTGACGTATGTAACTACTAGGTAAAATGAAGCTATATGCAATATCAGACATTCATACAGATTTTGGAGAGAATTGGAATTTAATTAAGCAAATTGATAATTATCATCATGATGGTTTAATTGTTGCCGGTGATATTGCTGATAATTTAGATGTCATTAACAAAACCTTCGATTTGCTGCAAAACAAATTCAAATATGTATTCTACGTCCCAGGCAATCATGAACTATGGATCAGGAATTATAAATATAATTCTTTGCATAAGTTAAATACAATTATGAATCTTTGTACAAGCAGAGGCATCATAACAAAACCACATAAATTTAAAGATCATTGGATAATTCCTTTGTTATCTTGGTATGATTGCCTGATGCCATTGAATAAAAATGATATTGTTGAGTCATGGGCTGATTATTATTTATGTAAATGGCCTTTAATAGATATAAATTTAGCAGAATATTTTGGCTCATTAAATAATCAATATTTAAGAACTTATGAAGGTAATGTCATATCATTTTCCCATTTTCTCCCAACAGTTGAATTGTTACCCAATCCAAAGTACTTAAAATTCAAAAGGTTACCCGATGTATCAGTTAGTACAGTGTTAGCTGATCAAATAAAATTAATTGGTTCAAAAATACATATATTTGGTCATAGTCATATAAATCGTGATGTTTTGATTGATAATGTTAGATATATTCAAAACGCACTGTTATATCCGCGAGAAAGAAGGGAAAATTCAGTAAATCTCAAGCTCGTTGTTGATATAAATGAATAATATTAGGATATCCAACAAAACACAATAGCGATCTTACTATCGTTCAACCTAACAAAGTTTTAACGGTGTTGGGTTTCGGTTCCTGATGCTGTTGACGAAATATTAGCTACAATATCAGTAGTAAAACAACCACATTGACCATGCCTGCCAAACATATTCGCTTTGATTGGGCTATCAAAAGACTACTGCGCAATAAGGCTAATTATGTAGTCTTGGAAGGGTTTCTAAGCGAATTATTACATCAAGATATCATTATCAAGACCCTTCTCGAAAGTGAAGGCAATCAACAGACTATTGATGATAAAAGCAACCGGGTTGATATTCTTGCTGAAACCGACAACTCGGAGTTGATCCTCATCGAAGTACAAAACAACTCCCAACTCGATTATTTTCATCGTATGCTCTACGGTGTTTCTCAGCTAGTGACTGAATATCTCGAACAAGGACAAGAGTACGGTGAAATTAGGAAAGTTTACTCGGTAAATATTGTCTACTTTAACCTCGGTAAGGGTAAGGACTATATTTATCGTCTCAACTCAGAGTTCGTTGGGGTCAATAGCGGAGATACTCTGGAATTGACCAAAGCTCAAGAAAGGAAGTTTAACCTAGAAAAAGTAGCAGATATCTTCCCAGAATACTACCTGCTGAAAGTGAGGAATTTCCAGGGAGCAGCGGAAACAACCTTACAGGAATGGATCTATTTTCTCAAAAACAGCGAGATCAAGGAGGAATTTGGAGCCAAAGGAATGGTAGAAGCTAAGGAAACCTTGCGAGTAAATAATCTATCAGACAAAGAAAGAGCGGCATATAACCGTTATATGGATAACAAGAGTTACGAAGCCAGTATCTTGAGTACCCAAGAGTTTGAGGCGCAATGGCAAATCGAACAGCTTGAGGAGGCTCAAATGATAGCTAGGGAAGAAGGCAGGGAAGAAGGTAGACAAGAAGGTAGACAAGAAGGTAGACAAGAAGGTAGACAAGAAGGTAGACAAGAAGGCAGGGAAGAAGGTAGACAAGAAGGTAGACAAGAAGGCAGGGAAGAAGGTAGACAAGAAGGTAGACAAGAAGGTATCCAACAAAACAAAATAGCGATCGCACGATCATGTAAACAACAAGGTCTAGATACAGAGACGATTATGGCAATCACCCAACTGTCTAGGGAAGATATCGACGCTTTGTGAGGTAGTACTTACCAATGAATAATGGATAATGGATAATGGATAATGGATAATGGATAATTGATAATTGATAATTGATAATTGATAATTGATAATTAATCAATCCGGTTTAAAGCCTCTCCTTTGAAGGAGAAAAAAGTGCGCTTGATATTTATTGCCAAAAATAACAGTTAAACCTGCTTCAGATAGTAATCAAATCGCTCCCTTAGTTGTTCAACCGTTAGGTTCTGAGTCCAGTATTCTACTAGTGCGTGACCAAATGCCCAAGCATTGCGCTCCGGTGAAGTGGAGTTTTCCAGCAGCAGGGGCCAGAAGGAAAGTAGGTCAAAATTGAGGGTATTAGAGTCCTCTGTATTCAAGAGTGAGAATAAATCATAAGCCATCTGGAGTTTGCCAATGACAACAGGCAACTGTTCTACAGGAATTTGTTCTGCTAACAGATAAGCTAGGGTTGGCGCTCCGGTTGATAAGGTAGAAATAAACTGGAGAACAGGGCTTTTCAAGAGTGTAGTCAGCCCCTGGGTAGTTGTCATCTGAAAGGTGTAATGGTCAATAATTTTAGCCGCAGCAACGGTGCGGGCTTCGAGATCACGCAAAAAGCGGGCAAGACGGAGTTGCTTGGCAGGCGCGATCGCTTCTACTAGTGCTAATGATAAAGCTTCCACTCCCCAGACGGCTCTACCAGTTTTGAAGTCAGCAGTTACGATGGGTAGAACCCGTTCACAGAATTCCCCCAGCAATTCAGCCCGATACTGAGTCGCTTCCCGAATCGCAATTTCCTTAGGATGTTTGCCCCATTGCCAATTGTAAGGAGGTTCCCACTCTCGGATAGGACGTAGGCGATCCACCTGGGTAACGATCGCAATTGTAGGTAAGTCTGTAACTTCTGCCTTCAGATCCTGGAGCAAGTCTACATCCATTTGTAGAGCTGGATCTAGAGCAGGAGTGACAAGTAGTAGTAAATCGGCGTTGGTGACATAATCGAGCACCAGCTCCCGGAGCTCCCCACGGTTCACTTGTTCGTAACCTGGAGTATCCCAAAGCGTGAGCTCTTCCCCAATTGAAGTTTGCCATTGGTAATTCTGAATCTGATCTGTACTGGGCAAAACATCAACAGCTGCTAGCTCTGCTTGAAACAGGGTGTTAATCAGGCTGCTTTTCCCTGCTCCGGTTCTTCCCACCAGTAAAATATTGACCGGTTTTTGTTCAACTGTCTCTGGGGATTCTGCTTGAGCCAGAATATCCCGCAGGGTTTGGGTTTTTGCTTTGGGTAGGGTTGGGGTGGAAACGGAAACTTCTGAAATAGGTAGTGGGCTATCCCCGTAGAGAGCGATCGCATTTTGACAGAGATTCCTGAGGGCTGCTTCTCGGAAAAGCTGGCTCAAATTGACTAGCAGTTGCTGAGTTGCCTGCTCACTAGAACGCCGACTAGCAGTTTTTGCCACTGCTGCCACTGGGTTCAAGAGCCACTGCGCCCAGTTCCAAACTCGCCAGAGTTTGCGAGCAGATGGCTCCAGTTTACGGTAAACCTCATAGGCTTGGAATGCTTGCCCTACAGTAACCTGATTCAGAGCCGGGGATAGCTTTTGCATCCACCGATCCAGATCATCCACCGTCCCTCGGATCAACCCATAGGCCTCAGGAATGTAGATATTTAGCAGAGGATATTTCACTTCCGGATGGTAGACTTGGGCGATCGCAACAATCAGCTTTTGGCATCGTGTCCAAAAGGTTTGCCAATCTTCCCAAATTGGTGGATCGTTCTGTGCCGCTTTCAGAGTTTCTTGGAGTACGGCTTCTATTCGATTGGCTGTATCGTTTCCCTCTGGTAGTCTTGTTCTATCGCCTGGTGTGGATTCAAGTTCTTCACTGACTTCAGCTATGACAGCTTCCATCTGTTTGATTGCAGGTTTAGTCCATCTGACTAACAACCAACGCCAGCCCAAGAAAATCAGCATGAAGACAGCCCAAATCCAACTAATGCCCCACTTGTGGATCTGCAATCCTGCTGAGATCATCAGGAAACTGACGATGATTGCAATGGGAAGGGCTAAGACAATCCACTGCCAAAGTTTTAATCGCATAATGCCTGTACTAGGAATCAGAGGTTGAAGCTGTGCGGTTTTTCAGCTGTTGAATGGAGATTTGGATAGCTAGTGCCACCAAACCAACAGTAGCAATACTAAAGACGAAGGTGGCTAAAGTACTCATACCTACAACTAAGGTACGCACCGCGATCGCAATATTAATTGCCGTGGGATTAGTCGAAGCGATCGGTTTGTTAGCATAAGTTTCAGCGATGGAGGAGGTTAGGGAGTAGACGGCAAATGCTAATCCTCCAGAAATCATTGCTCCAGTTAAGCAGCGCAAAGGACTTATTGATGTCTGAGTATTCTCAGTCGTCTGGGAGTCTTGGTTGGGTGTGGGAGGCAGATTAGTCATATAGCGATTTTATTTGAGTTGTGAACATATGGAAGAGGAAAGAAAATAGGGTTACGGGGAACAGAAGCTCTCACAAATTATTTAAATGTTGCTGGTAAAGCTTATATTAAGACCTTGTAGCACTTGTAGAATGGCTTAATGGAAAGAAGTGAAGTTTAACGCACCAACAAATTTACAACTTACTGATATTGTCAACCCTAGATCTTAACTCAACTAGTTTACCCTTTTGGGAAAGCCGTCATATTGAATAATCTCATCTAATTGTTGAATAATTTTTTATAAATCTTTTGTATTCACGCAACCAATACAGCTTTCTTCTTGTCATAACCGATATAATCGGTTAATATTATCCATCTTAGGTTAAGGATACTTCTACTTTTAGGGCAAATTTATCAATAGGATTTGGATATATATTTTCAGCTACACTAGCTCATGATAATTACTAAGGTAAGTCAGAAACTTGCACAAAATATTAAATTAAAGATTCTTAAAAAAAAGTGTGAAATTGAAATCAACAATTACAATTAATTATAGAGAATAGTGAGTGGTTGTAAGCATGTCTACTAAAAGCATTGAGCATTTGCCTGTATCACTACAAAAGATTATCCAAGAAATTTGGCAACATCGAAACCAGATGAAGCCTAGCCTAGCTCAGAAAATCGTAAGAGATGCTGCGGTTGAGATGAAAGATCTCGTGAATTGGGAAGATTATGATCATCCCTTGAGCGACAGCTATGGAAGAAAATTGGTTTTTGAAGATGGTTTTTTTGAGATCATGGTGATGTCCTGGACTCCAGGTGATGTTTCCGCCATCCACGATCATGGTTATACCCAATGGGGTGCAGTTCAGATATTCGGACCAGCAGAACATTCTACTTTCATGGTACAGGATGATGCGATCGTAACTATCTCACGTAAAGTGATGGAGCCAGGTCGGGTGATTCCAGTAGGGCATCAACTGGTTCACCAAATGGGTAATCAATCTGAACAGAAATTTTTAACCCTTCATGTATATGGTGTAGATGATCTGGAATTTAATCGTGAATCGGTGACAGCTGATGCCAGAGTCTGGGATATTACAGAAGGAGTCGTTCAGCGCACCAATGGTGGTGTGTTTTTTGCTTTGCCACAGAAGCAAATCAATGCAGTAGAACCGGCTCCAATACCTAACTATATGTCCTGGCTACGAAACACTCTTGAATATATCCGGAGAATCAGAAAAGCGAATAGGCAAAAACCGGAGGAGCATCTAGTGAAGATTGAGCAGAAACTAACCTCCCAAATTTTTGATATTAGTCGCTGGAATTCTTTTGAAAGCGAGTTGATGGTTCATGTAAATAGCAACGGGCATGTAACTAATCCTACTTTCTGGCAGCTCCTTCGTGGTGAGTTAATCCAGGCAGCTCGTTTGCAAAATGAACTATTGGGTATGGAGCCAGACAGTAAAGACTCCTTTTACACCTATGCAGAACTTTATGATGAAGTGATTGGGCAACCTTGTCTGACCAATTTTACTGGGAAATATATTAAGTTTGTCCACGATATCTATAATCTCGATTTTTCTGCCTCCAGAATACTATCTATCGGCTGCGGGACTGGTTTGATGGAAGAACACATTCTCCAAACTTATAATTTGCACAAGGATAATCTTCTGGGAATTGATATTTCTGAAGCAATGGTGGAGGTAGCATCCAAAAAGATTAACGCCGTTGTCAAAGATATTGTAGAGCTAGACCCTACAGATCAACTTTGGGATATCACCTTTGCCAGTCTGAATGTATTTCAGTATCTTCCCCAGACAAAAATGGGGCAAGCTATAGAAAAAGTGGCTCAAATAACTCGCAAAGGAGGCTACTTTGTTGGTGACTTTGTCACTCCTGATCACATGCGGTGGTATCCTGATGTGATTCGCTCCGAAAATGTCATTTCTTTGCGAGAACCTTTATTTGTTGAGAAAAACCACAACATCCACCAGCAAAGTGAAATCATTAATGTGAGTAAACTTCATGGCAAATTGCGCATTACTTATGAAGGTAAGCATATTCGTTATCTGCCCTCTCTGTGGAAAATGAGATATCTATTCAATAAGTTCTTTGGAAGCCAAGTAGATGTCTTTGATGCAGTAACTTTGGAGCCGTTAAAAGCAGAAGATGATACTTGTCCATCTACCCGCTATCTGGTAGTAGCACAAAAAGGGTAATTAGGGCTTGCTTAACAAGTAACAAGTAACAAGTAATAAGCGTTAGAGGGACTGCGCCCCAAAAAGAAGTCAGAAACTAGTCAGATCAAGAGATTCAGCCATCCCTTGATCTGACTAGTGCAGCGCGGCAAAAGTAACTGACAAGTTTGAGATCGTTAGAATCCTTACTCTATAAGCATTCTAAATTCTAAATTCTAAATTCTAAATTCCGCGCAGCGGCACTAGTTTCTTGAAAGCCGCCCCACGGGCGGCGATTGCCACCCGCGACGAATGAAAGAAACAAGCCAAATTCTCTTCCCTTCTGTCTTCTGCCTCCTGCCTTGTTTCTTGAAAGTCTGGCATAGCTTCCACACTCATACAGCAAGCCCTAATTAAATCCTACTACACATAGACCCCCAACCGATTTAGTGACAAAAGGTTGGGGGTGTCGAAAGTACTGGGAGCTCAAGGAGCTCGGAGGGACGAGTAAAACACTTGAATAGGAACTTTCTTCGTAGAAGCACGAACACAGATTATATATCACAATTAATCAAAACTAATTCTTTAAAAATATTTAAAAAGTTTAGCCAATAACTTGGATCACAGTAATTATTATTACTTATAGTGCATACTTGATATTATGTGAATTTTCAATAATTAATATTAACTAAAGTCAAAATATTCTGACATTTTTAGATAAACTTAGTAATTATTGGAATATGCAAATAAAAATTCTGAAAAAATGATAATGAGTGAACTTTTAAATTCTTTTCCTGGTAATTCCTCTGAAAGCTTTCACTGCTACTATTCTAACCAGAGTAGCAGAATCGAAATTATTCGGATTACTAATATTCCCAATTTTTATTTGGAAAGAGTCGTTTTCCCTGGTCAAAGGCTAGTATTTGAAGCAGTTGAAAATGCTAGATTAGAAGTCCATACTAGTGATAGAATTACGACGATTATTACTGATGTCATTCCGTGTGAACAGCTCAGTTGCAATAATAGAAAAACTTCAGAACAAGTTCCCTGTTTAACGATGGCATAGTAATTAAGAAAGTTGAGTAGAATGCTAATAACTCACCATCTCATGACGTTCAACTTATACCAATTCTCATAAATTATTGTTACACATCAATTGGGAGCATCTCATTTTGGAAAATATACTCGGCAAACTAACGAGAATACTAGTGGGATAATAATGGTAAATTCGTAGGTTGGGTTGAGGAACGAAACCCAACCTACAAAGTACCCACAGTTTTAGTCTGCCCGAAAGTAAAAAACCTACCCTTGTCAGCCATCTCCCCGTCCCCGCGTCATTGAAAAATCCCTTAACTGCGGTGGTTGTTAGTGTAACGGATTCTTGTACCAGCCCATTGGAGTTTTTCCTGTAGAGTTTGGTAATAGGAATAGGTCTCGCGTAAAATAATGAATTTTGCTTGACAACCTGCATTACGTATATCTACCCGTTGTCCTGGCCAAATTGAGGTAGCTAAGACACCATCCATCCAGAGCTTAGTGTTAAGCTCATAGTCTCCTAAAGGCCAGATACTGACAACGGAACCAGAAGGTAAGACAATGGGACGGCTAGAAATACTTAAGGGGCAAATTGGGGTGACAACAATTGCTTCCATGCCATCATGTAAAATTGGACCGTTGGCAGAAAGGGTATAACAAGTTGAACCAGTAGGGGTAGCAATAATTAGTCCATCTCCCTGATACTGATCCACCACTTCTCCATCAATCTCCATTTCCAACATTGAAGTAATCATCCGGTTAGCGGAGGCAGGCTTGACACACATTTCATTGAGAGCCAAAAAGCGATCGCTAACTGGTTTCGTATTGGTACGATTACCCTCAAACACTGCTGCTTGTAACATCATTCGCCGTTGAACTGCATAGCGATCCTCTAACAGGCGCTTCCAAATTTGTTCAGTGTCTTTAAATTCCTCAAACGGTTCGGTTAGAAAACCCAGATGTCCCCCTACATTTACCGACAAAATCGGTATTCCTTCTGGAGCAAGATGCCTTGCTGCTGCTAGAGCTGTACCATCACCTCCCAAAACGATCGCTAAATCAATTGGTTTAACGGATGCTAAAAAGACGGGGTAGGGATTATCCTTAGCACTACTCGGTCCGATTAAGACTTGACATTTGTGTTGTTCTAATTGCCGAGCGCATTGTTCAGCACAATTTTTGCCTTGAGCGTCTCCGGCTTTGTGGATGATAATTACCTGCTTTAACTGCACTTTAACCTCAATTCCTTACCCCTAGTGTTCACCGCCATTTTAGGTAGGAAATGCTATAACATCTTGCCTTCATGCTATTATAATAACATAAATGACGGCATAATGGCGGCATGAAAAAGTTAACAGTCCGGTGTTCTGAGAAGGAGTACGAGCGATTAGTAGCTTACTGCACACAAGAGAGCAGGAGCCAAAATGATGTATTGAGAGAACTGATAAGAAAACTTAGGCTAACAAGAAAGTCATCTTAAAGGATAAAGTTCTATCAAAGAAAGCATCAAGGTAACTGACGGTAGAGACGTAGCATGCTACGTTTCTACTTAAAAGATGGGGTTTTTATCCTAATTGACTTTTGATGGAAGCACAACAAAAATTAGATCACCAGGGAGATAGGGATAGTTCTCTAGACTTTACCGTAGCCGTTCGTGCTTACAACAGCCAACAGAATCTACCGCTTATTTTAGATAAACTGCGATCGCAACTAGGCACACAGAACATTAGTTGGGAGATTGTGGTAGTTGATAACAACAGCACTGACAATACAGCTAAGATTGTTCAAGAATATCAGTCAAACTGGTGTCAACCCTATCCCCTCAGATATTACCTTGAACCAAAGCAAGGAGCCGTCTATGCCAGATGGCGTGCTGTCAGGGAAGCTAGAGGTAAATTGATTGGTTTTTTAGACGACGATAATTTTCCTGACTCTAACTGGGTTAGTGCAGCTTACTCTTTTGGTCAATCTTATCCCCAAGCAGGTGTTTACGGTAGTCAGGTGCATGGAGAATTTGAAGTTGACCCTCCAGAAAATTTTAAAAGAATCCAGGCTTTTCTAGCAATTAAGGAACATGGCTCACAACCTCGTTTGTATAATCACAGTACCCTGAATCTACCCGCTGGTGCAGGGATGGTAATCCGCAAACAAGTTTGGTTAGACAATGTTCCTGAAAAACTAGTGCTGCAAGGACCTGTAGGAAAATCTTTGTCAGGAAAAGGGGAAGATTTTGAAGCGATGATTCATATAGGAGAAGCAGGTTGGGAAATCTGGTATAACCCTGATATGTCTATTGAGCACCAAATACCTGCTTCAAGGCTAGAGAGGCATTACTTAATTTCTCTCATGCGGAGTGCTGGCTTAAATGTTTGTACTCTCCGCCTCACTAAGGTTAGTAATTGGCAAAAACCAGTTATTATAACGAGGATTATAGTAGGTAATCTGCGCAGAATTATTCGACATTGGCTTCAATACAGAGGTCAATACAACTCAGATCTAGTTGCTGCCTGTGAGTTAGAATTTTTTGTGAGTAGTTTGCTTAGTCCCTTCTCTTATTTTAAAAGAAATATATAGCGCCTTGCACCTTGATGAGATACATAGTCTACCATGTGACATCATTCTAGTGCAGCGCGGCAAAAGTAACTGACCAGTTTGAGAGCGTTAGAATCCTTACTCTATAAGCATTCTAAATTCTAAATTCCGTGCAGCGGCACTAGATACTTAGGGCTTGCTGTATAAGTGTGGAAGCTATACCAGACTTGGCTTTCAATCATTTTGATGCCAAACACGTCCCAGGTTTTCTGGTAAAATGCCTCAAAACCCTTGTACCGCCGTGATGGGAAAATGTACCGAAAAGTTGAG